>CAYGYD010000182.1:0-1664 GCA_964354005.1 uncultured Dehalococcoidales bacterium
TTGCTGTCATTCCCCGGCGCCGTGCCCATCAGCAGGGCAAAGCGCAGGGCATCCGTGCCATACTTCTCCAGAACATTGATAGGGTCGAGCACATTGCCCCGGGTCTTGCTCATCTTCTCGCCCTTATCATCCCGGATGAGGCCATGCAGGTAGACGGTGCGGAAGGGAATGTCGCCGGTGTCTTCCAGGCCCATCATAATCATGCGGGCCACCCAGAAGAAGATAATATCGTAGGCCGTTTCCATCACGGAGGTGGGGTAGAAATAGCGCCGGTCTTCGGTGTCATCGGGCCAGCCGAGGGTGGAGTGGGGCCACAGCGCCGAGCTGAACCAGGTATCCAGGACATCCGGGTCCTGCTTGATGTTGGCTGAGCCGCACTTACCGCAGGCTTTCGGGTCGTCAACCGCAACCGTCAGCTCACCACAGTCCCGGCAATACCACACCGGAATCTGGTGCCCCCACCATAGCTGCCGACTGATACACCAGTCGCGAATATTCTCCATCCAGTTGAGGTAAACCTTGGTAAAGCGTGCCGGAATGATAGTGATACGCCCGTCCTGGACAGCTTTGATGGCCGGCCCGGCCAGAGGTTTCACTTTGACAAACCACTGCTGACTGGCCAGCGGCTCAATCACTGTCTGGCAGCGCTGGCAGTGCCCCACCGAGTGAGTATAAGGCTCAATTTTCACCAGCAGGCCGTCTTTCTCCAGGTTAGCCAGAATGGCTTTGCGGCAGGCAAAGCGGTCGAGGCCAGCATACGGCCCGGCATTCTCATTCATGGAGGCATCAGCGTTCAATATGTTGACCAGCGCTAAGTTGTGCCGCTGCGCCACCTCAAAGTCCACCGGGTCATGGGCCGGAGTGATTTTGACGGCGCCCGTGCCAAAAGCCGGGTCAACGGCTTCATCGGCGATGATGGGTATAACGCGCTTAACGGCGGGCAAAATAACTTTCTTGCCTACCAGAGCCTTGAAACGCTCGTCGGCCGGGTTAACGGCGACGGCGGTATCACCCAGAATCGTCTCCGGCCGGGTGGTCGCCACCGTAATGAAGCCATCGCCTTCCGCCATTGGATAGCGGACATAGTAGAGGTGCCCAGACAACTCCTTGTGGTCGACCTCAAGGTCGGAGAGAGCCGTGGCACAGCGTGGGCACCAGTTGATGATGCGTTCGCCACGGTAGATGAGACCTCTATGGTACAGACGGACAAAGGCCGTCCTCACCGCCCGGCTCGGCCCCTCGTCCATGGTAAAGCGCTCGCGAGTCCAGTCCAGGGAAGCGCCGAGCCTTTTATGCTGTTCAATTATGGTGCGCCGGTAGGTGCGCGCCCATTCCCACACCCGCTCCAGGAATTTCTCGCGCCCGAGCTGGTGCCGGTCGAGCCCTTCCTGGGACAGTATCCTCTCAACCACCACCTGGGTGGCAATGCCAGCATGGTCAATGCCGGGCAGCCATAGTGTCGGCTCGCCCCGCATCCGGTGCCACCGGGTCATGATGTCTTCCAGCGCCGCCGTCAGGGCATGGCCCAGGTGCAGTTCACCGGTGATGTTGGTTGGGGGCATGATGATGACAAAAGGCTTCCTGGCCGGGTCTATTTTAGGCGTGAAATAGCCCCGTTCCAGCCAGAACTGGTACCACTTGCCCTCAATCTTCCCCGGCTCATA
>CAYGYD010000182.1:1764-3275 GCA_964354005.1 uncultured Dehalococcoidales bacterium
AGCCCCGTTCCAGCCAGAACTGGTACCACTTGCCCTCAATCTTCCCCGGCTCATAAGCCTTGGGCATCTCGTCTTTTATTGATGTCGCTTCTGCCATCTTTCCCTTTCTATGCCTCACATGTCATTGCGAGGAGCCTACCCCCGCCTGTCATTGCGAGGAGTCCGCCTTTGGCGGGAGACGAAGCAATCTCTAGACAATCATCAAGATTGCTTCGCCGCGATAAATCAGGGCTCGCAATGACACCAGTGCTATTTTCAGAACCTCACCCCCTTAATCCCCCTCTCCTGGAAGGAGAGGGGGAGGGGATTTTTAAGAGAGGCTCCGCCTCTCTTTGACTCTCCGATCGGCTCTTTTTAAATCCAGGACCCTCTTGATATCCCTTGTGTGTAATCTCTCGTGGTCTATCAGCCTTCTTAGAACCTTTCTGGCTGTCCACAAATTACATATAGGGCTAGGGTATTTCCGCGGCTGGAATATTCCTTTCATCTTTCGTTCAGGTAAGTGCTGTAAACATTTTACAGCTATACCACGGCTGTAATCCAAAAGCTCAAAAAGATTCTGAGGCAATTTTTCCGGCGTTTCGATGCTAAGGCGGGTAATATACCAGAGCTCGGCATGAGCCACATGAATCAAACAATTTCTTATAGTACGAAGCCGAACGGGAGGTTGCCAATCAAAACAATCTTCAGTTATACCAGTGATGACTGCCGTCAAATCATCACGAGAATATTTCATTAAGCGAAGCGTTTTATCTATATCCTCTTTTGTTGTGGTGCCAACCTCCGACCAAAATAGTGGCTCAGGCTTGCCAGGTTCTGAAGGGTCGTAATCTACCCGAAGCATTTCGGTCACTTCTACTTCTGCATCATCGTTTATATCTAGGACACTTTCTCCATAACTTTTCAGCCAATCAACCCATTCGGTCAGGGCTATTCGCACTTCTTGCAGGGCGTTTTTCTCGTTTCTGCCATAAACCCAGCAACCAGGATATTCTGGAGTAAACGCCGCTGTTGCTTGAGGCCCAACTTCAAGACAAACAGATATTCTGGAAATCATATAATAATCCTCTTGTTACATAGATGAAGCTGGGTTAGCTAACCACAAACCATGCACTATTTATGGCTTTTCCTCGCTTTCTTAAGCATCCCCGCCACCCTATCCAGTATTTTATCGGCTACTTCGCGCTTGGACATCAGGGGCAGGTTTTCTACCTTGCCGTCGCGGGTAATCAGGGTTACGATGTTGGTATCAACATCAAAACCGGCGCCGGGGGCAGTAATATCGTTGGCAGCCACAAGGTCAAGGTTTTTCTTCTTTAGCTCATCCTTCCTGGCATGTACGAGCAGGTTCTCGGTTGTTTCAGCGGCAAAGCCAACCCGGATAAAGTTGCCCTTTACATCAGAGAGAATATCCGGTGTCCTCGTTAGCTCCAGAGTCAGGCTCTCTCCCGCCACCGCTTTCTTAATCTTCCCTCTGGCGGCGCTTTTTGGCATATAGTCGGCCACCGCCG
>CAYGYD010000183.1:0-3274 GCA_964354005.1 uncultured Dehalococcoidales bacterium
GATTGCCTGTGCCGCGCTTCACATCAGCTGGTCAGACCTGGCCGAAGTAAAGTCCATGGCGGTGGCCGAGGACTGCCAGAGACAAGGAATTGGCGGTCAGCTCATTAAGGCCTGCCTCAAAGAGGCCAGAGGGCTTGGCCTGCCGACGGTTTTCTGCCTGACCTACAAGCCGGGCTTTTTTGAAAAGCTGGGCTTTGCCCAGGTCGACAAAATGACGCTGCCACACAAGGTGTGGAACGAGTGTTACCGCTGCCCCAAATTCCCCAATTGCGATGAAATAGCCCTTATCTGCCACTTGGAAACGGAGACCTGAGTTGGCGGAGGAAAAGACTCTATCCAGTCAGCTAATCTACAGCGGGCGTGCGGTGCGACTGCGTGTGGATAGGGTGCAGATGCCGAGCGGTCGGCAGACCAGCCGGGAAGTCGTGGAGCACAGTGATTGCGTGGCGATTGTGGCCATCGACGATAATGACAATGTCCTGCTGGTCAATCAGTACCGCCAAGCGATAGGCAAGGAGCTGCTGGAAATACCGGCCGGCGGCATCGACCCCGGGGAAGACGCTGAGGCGGCCGTGCGCCGCGAAATGCGCGAGGAGACCGGTTTTCTACCCCGAAGAGTGACCAGTCTGGGCGGCTTCTACTCTTCACCCGGCTTCTGCACGGAATATCTACATCTCTATCTGGCTACCGACCTCGTCTCTAGCCCGCTTTATGCCGAGGACACCGAGATAATCAAGCTCGTCCGGGTGCCGACCAGCCAGATTCCGGAGCTTCTTTCTTCCGGGCGCATTTGCGATGCCAAGAGCATTGCCGGACTGCTGACCTACCTTCAATATCGGAAAACGCATTAACACCCGCCTAGCCCAGCGCCCCGGAGAGCTGGCGCCCGCCGATAAGATGCATGTGGAGATGGGGCACAAACTGAGTCCCTTCCCGGCCGCAGTTTATTACCAGTCGATAGCCTTTTCCCGCAATGCCTTCCCTTTTTGCCAACTGGTTGGCCACTTTGACCAGGTCAGCCACGAGTGGCAAATCAGCATCGGATAGCTGGAGGAGTGATGAAATGTGCTTCTTGGGAATGATGACCACATGACTTGGGGCGAGGGGGTGGATGTCACGGAAAGCCATCACCTTTTCATCCTGGTAAAGGGTATCGCTCGGCACCTTGCCGGCGACAATCTGACAGAAAATGCAGTCCATGCTATTTCCCTCCCTGTTCCAGCTAACCGTACCTGAATGATTCAGCGACTGGCCTTTCATCTGGCCAAAAAGGGGGCTTGACCACCCGCCCTGGGGAGGTGCCTACATCTCCCGGTTCAGGGTGGCCAGAAAGTCGGCGTTAGACTTGGTCTTGCGCAGGCGCTCGATGACCCGCTCGATGGCTTCGGCAAAGTTGGGTGAGTCGGAGGAAATCATCGACGCCATGCGCCGGAGTAGCCAGGTCTGTTTCAGCATGTCGGGGTCGAGGAGCAGCTCTTCGCGGCGGGTGCCACTGCGCTCAATATTGATGGCAGGGAAGATACGACGCTCGGCCAACCGACGGTCGAGGTGGACTTCCATATTGCCGGTGCCCTTGAACTCCTCGTAAATAAGGTCGTCCATACGGCTACCGGTATCAACGAGGCAGGTGGCAATGATAGTCAGGCTCCCGCCCTCGGCGGTGTTACGCGCGGCGCCGAAGAAGTGCTTGGCCGGGTAGAGGGCGGCCGGGTCAATACCGCCGGATAGCGTGCGACCGCTGGAAGGCATGGCCAGGTTGTAAGAGCGGGTGAGACGGGTGATGCCATCAAGGACGATAAGCACATCATTACCGCTTTCCACCATGCGCTTGGCCCTGTCCAGTGCCAGGCCAGCCACGCGGGTGTGATTTTCCACTGGCTCGTCAAAGGTAGCGGCGATGACCTCCCCCTTGACCGACCGTTTCATATCCGTGACCTCTTCCGGTCGCTCACCAATCAGTAAGACCATCGCATGAATATCATCATAGTTCTCCGTGGCACAGTTGGCAATGGACTTAAGCAGGAAGGTCTTACCGGCTTTCGGGGGAGAAACAACCAGACCACGCTGTCCGCGACCAATTGGCGCAACCAGGTTGAGCAGGCGACCAGAGATATCGTTACTCGGTGTCTCCAGGTTAATCAGTTTATCGGGGAAGGTTGGGGTGAGGCTACCAAAATGAGGGCGCTCTTTGGCCAGCTCCGGGTTGAGACCATTGACCGCCTCAATACGCAGCAGGCTGAAATACTTCTCGCCGGCGCGGGCGGGTCGACCCTGCCCGGCCACCATATCACCGTTCCGCAGACCGAACCGCCGAATCTGAGACTGGGAGACATAGACATCACTTGAGCTGGGTAATAATGTGTTATTCCTGAGGAAGCCATAGCCATCGGTCATAATCTCCAGAATGCCGCTGCAGAAAGTATTGCCCTCCTGCTCGGTATAGGCCTGGAGCAGGCGCAAGATGAGGTCCTGCTTGGTGAGACTGGTGTGATTGGGAATGCCCACCTCCTTGGCCAGCTCAAGCAGTTCATCTTCAGTTTTGGTTTCCAGTTGACTGATATCCATTTTGTTAATCTCTGCCAAATTATTTACCTCCTACCCTTAAAGGAAAGCCCGTTGAACGCCCCACAGATTTGTCTTCCCACCGAAGGGTTGCGGGGATGAAATTAGAAGTGGGGTTAGAACATGGCTCTGCTTGCTACTCCGGTAATACTATCTTTGTGAAACACGCTGCCAATCGGCCAGAAAGCGTTTGATACCGATATCGGTCAGCGGGTGATTCATCATTTGCATCAGTACATCGTAGGGCACCGTGGCGATGTGTGCCCCGATTCTAGCGGCGGTGACACAGTGCTGGGGGTGGCGGATGCTGGCGGCAATAACCTGGGTGGGCAACTGGTAGTAGCGGAAGACATCCACAATGTCTTTGACCAACTGCATGCCATCGTTGCCAATGTCATCCAGTCGGCCAACAAAGGGACTGACATAGGCCGCACCAGCTCTCGCGCCCAGAAGGGCCTGGTTTACCGAAAAGCACAGGGTGAAATTCACCGGGATACCCTCTTTGGCCAGGGCTGAGGTCACCTCCAGCCCTTCATAGGTGGCGGGTATCTTGATAACGATGTTAGGCGCCCACTTAGCGATTTGCCGGGCTTGCTTAATCATCGGTTCCACGCCCTCGACCAGCACCTCGACGGAAACCGGCCCTGGAACGATGGAGCAAATCTCTTTGCTCACAGCTTCGTAGTTGGCGTTACCTTCCTTGGCAGCGAGG
>CAYGYD010000184.1:0-3274 GCA_964354005.1 uncultured Dehalococcoidales bacterium
GGGTCTTTCCTCAGCCTTGTCCATCGACATTTCCAGGGCTTCGATTAACCTGGGGCGAGTCTCGGCCGGGTCAATGACATCATCAACATGCAAATAGGCCGCGGCCAGATAGGGGTTGGCAAACTTCTCCCGGTACTCTCTTATCTTTTCCTGCAATAGTCTCTCCGGGTCGGCGGCGGTTTCCAGTTCCTTACGGAAAATTATTGGCGCCGCCCCTTCCGCACCCATCACTGCTAGCTCAGTGCTGGGCCAGCAGAAAACGAAATCAGTGCCCAGGTCTTTACCGCACATTCCCAGATAGGAGCCGCCGTAGGCTTTCCGGATGGTGACGGTTAGCTTGGGCACGGTGGCTTCAGAATACGCATAGAGCATCTTGGCGCCATGTCGGATGATGCCACCCCACTCCTGCTCCGTACCCGGGAGATAGCCGGGTACATCCACCAGGTTGACCACCGGGATATTGAAAGAGTCGCAGAACCGGATGAACCGCGAGGCTTTGTCACTGGCGTCTATATCCAGACACCCGGCCTTGGACAACGGCTGATTGGCGACAATGCCCACCGACCACCCGTCAAGTCGAGCGAAACAGGTGATGATGTTGGTAGCGAACAGGGGGAACAGCTCAAAGAAGTTTTTCTGGCCATCCTTTCGCTGGTCGAAGACTCGCTCAATTATCTTGTGCATATCATAGGGCTTGTTCGGACTGGCGGGGATGATTTCAAACAGCGACGGGTCTTGGCGGTCGGAGGTATCTCCCCAATCAACTCTCGGCGCTCTTTCGCGGTTGCTTGACGGCAGGTACCTCAAAAGCTCCCTGATGCTCTGGAAGCACTCGGCTTCACTATTCTCGGAACGACAGACCACGCCGGATTTTTTGTGGGCCACGATAGCGCCGCCCAGCTCTTCCTCGCTAATTTCCTGGCCGGTGACAGCCTTGACCACTCTCGGGCCAGTAATAAAGGCATTGCTGATACCCTTCACCATGAAGATAAAGTCCATCAGGGCCGGTGAGTAAACCCCACCCCCGGCGGTTGGGCCCAGGATGGCACATATCTGGGGAATGACGCCTGAGGCTATGGTGTTGCGGTAAAAAATCTGCCCGTAGCCGGCTAACGAGTCCACACCGTCCTGAATCCTGGCACCGCCAGAGTCATTCAGCCCAATAACTGGGTGCCCCTCCTTCATGGCGCTATCCAGAATGCGACAGATCTTCTTCGCGTGTACTTCTGATAGTGTCCCACCCGTGCTGGTAAAGTCCTGGGCATAGATGTACACCTTCCGGCCATCAATTTTGCCATAGCCGGTAACGACGGCATCAGCCGGTACCTCACCGGTAGCGCCGCGGCTTTTGGCGAACATACCAATCTCACGGAAGGAAGCTTTGTCCAGTAGCTGGTCTATTCGCTCGCGCGCCGTCAGCTTACCCCTCTTCTTCTGTGCCTCCACCCGCTCCTTGCCACCCATTTCCCTTATTTTGTTGCGGCGCTCGGCCAGTTCAGCGAGTTGCCTTGCCTTGATTTCGGTATCTTCAACCATCTAAGTCTCCACCAGTTCCAGCAGTACTCGGCCGGTCCCTTTGGGATGCAGGAAGGCAATATCCGTATTCTCAACGCCCTTCCGCGGCTTCTGGTCAATTAGCGGTATTCCTTTCTTGGTCAGGTCTTGCAGGGCTTCGTTGATATTAGTTACCTCCAGAGCGATGTGATGCAGGCCCTCGCCCCGACTCTCAATGAACTTGGCGATGGTGCCTTCGGAGTCGGTAGATTCAATCAATTCAATTTTGGTTTCGCCCACGGGAATAATAGCTGTCCTGGCTTTCTGGTCAACGATGACTTCAATGCCCCTTACGGTGAGTCCCAACACCTCAGTATACAGCTTAACGGCTTCATCAATGCTCCTGACGGCGATACCGATATGGTCAACCTTCTTTATCATTACTCTCCTCCGATGTTATTTTTGATGAAGGTGACAATCTCCGAAATCGGCGTCCCCGGGCCGAAGGTCTGGGCAATACCAGCCTCCTTCAGTTTGGACATATCCTTCTTCGGTATAATGCCGCCACCGATGAACAGGATGCTTTTGTCGGTCCCTTCCCGGGTCAAGCTAACTGTCTTCGGAAATAGCGCCAGGTGAGCCCCCGACAGACAGCTCAGTCCGACCACATCCACATCCTCCTGCACTGCCGCCTCGGCAATCTGTTCGGGGGTGACTCGTAGCCCGAGATAGATGACCTCCATCCCGGCATCCCTCAATCCCTGGGCGACGACGACGGCACCCCTATCGTGTCCGTCCAGACCGGGTTTAGCAATCAGGACTCTAATCTTCTTGGTCGGCACAGCCATCACCTCCGAATCTAAGGCTAGAGCACTCTGAGCTCTTTGTATTCACCAAAGACATCCCGCAGGACATCGCTTATCTCGCCAACGGTGGCATAGACCTTAACCGCGTCAATCAGTACCGGCATGACATTCTGGTCACCCCGGGCAACCTGACGCACCTCGTCTAAAACCTCTTTTACTTTGGCATTGTCCCTCTCGCGCTTCAGCTTCTTCAGCCTCTCGGTCTGCTTTCGCTCAATAGCCTCGTCAATCTCCAGTAGCTTGACTTCCGACTTCTCTGTGCTGGCAAATTTATTCACGCCCACAACAACCTGTTCGCCGGAATCCACCGCTTTCTGGTAATCGTAGGCTGAGCGTCGTATCTCTCGCTGGATGTATCCTTTCTTGATGGCCTCCAGCGCTCCACCTATTTCATCAACCCTGGTAATATATTCCTTAATACCCTGCTCTATCTTATTAGTCAACCACTCCACATAGTAAGAGCCACCGAGTGGGTCAACGGTATCAGCCACACCGCTTTCATAGGCAATAACCTGCTGGGTTCTCAGTGCCACCTGCACCGCTTCCTCACTGGGCAAAGCCAACGCCTCATCAAAGGAGTTGGTGTGTAGCGACTGGCAGCTCCCCAACACCGAAGCGAGAGCCTGGATGGTAACCCGGACGATGTTATTCAGCGGTTGCTGTTCCGTCAGGGTAAAACCATCGGTCTGAACATGGTAGCGGAGCGTCATTGACCTGGGGTTCTTCGCTCCAAATCTCTCCTTCATTATCTTGCCCCAGACACGGCGCAGGGCTCGGAACTTGGCCACCTCCTCCAGGAGGTTGGTATAGGCGGCAAAGAAGAAGGAAAACCGGGGAGCAAAGGAATCAACCTCCATCCCCTTGTCAATCATGGCCTGGACATAGGCAATGCCATTGGCCAGAGTAAAAGCGGC
>CAYGYD010000185.1:0-3261 GCA_964354005.1 uncultured Dehalococcoidales bacterium
GGATACCACTGCTCGGCGTCTGCCTGGGGCATCAGTGCATCGGCTATAGCTATGGTGGGGTGGTGGGGCAGGCCAAGCAGATAATGCACGGCAAGTCTTCTTTAATCTATCACCAGGGACAGGGTGTGCTGGCCGGACTGCCCAATCCTTTTCCAGCCATCCGCTACCACTCGCTGGTGCTCAAGAAAGAAGGTCTCCCCGACTGTCTGGAGGTGACCGCCTGGACAGAGGATGGTGAAATTATGGGCCTCCGCCACCGCCAGCACCCGGTTCAGGGCGTTCAGTTCCACCCTGAGTCCTTTATGACGGAGGTAGGGAAGGATTTACTGAGAAATTTTCTACAATTACATTATAGTAAGAGTGTTTAGAACCCATCCCCCCGCCTGCCAAAGCCTTGTGCGGCCTGCTTGCGCTAAAGCTTCAGCGAAGGCAAGCGGGCAGGCCTGACCCCCTTCCCTTGATAAGGGAAGGGGGAGTATAAAAAGAGGGGCTGACGCCCCTCTTAAACACCCGCGAGAAAGGGGAAAAGTGAAGGTTATTCAGGAGATGCTAGAGACGAACGAGACCCTGAACTAAACAGGGTGTCGAAGAGGGACGAAGTCCCTCTTAAAAACCACCTTCCCCCTCTCCTAGAAGGAGAGGGGGATTAAGGGGGTGAGGTTAAAAAATAGCTCATTATATGGAGGATAGTTTGGAGGTGATGGGATGACAATAACTGATTGGATTCAAGCAATTTCAATGCTGATTTTAGTTGCTGTCACTGGTATCTATGCTTGGCGCACTCATGTCATAAGCAAAGGGACGGAAAAACAGGCAGACGCCAGCGTCCAAATGGCTGAAGAGATGAGAGAACAGAGGTATGAAGCGGTGCGCCCGGTAATAGATATACAGTGGCACGCACCAGACGACGCGCGAAGGCTGGGGGAATTGGTTTCTTCTCCAGCTCAACTTGCATCCAAGGGCTGTTCTTGTGTGCTTCGCAATGTCGGATTGGGACCGGCGATAGATACCTATTCTTTTGTTCGGTCGCCTTCAGGTGAACGCCAGGTCTACGACTTCGGGACGCTGCCGGTCGAAAGAGAGGCACCATCCATAAACTCACTCCCAACCTCGTTCCCAACCGTCCTATCTCCCAAACAAGAAAGAGAGCGAGTGGTAATAGAAATTTATTACGGAGATGTTTACGGTCGAAGACTTGTATCCGGTCGGGAGATAGTTGGCAAACAAGGTGACTGGAAACTGGGCCCGCTCAAGATTCGCCTGGTTGAGGAAGGTGGGAAAAATGATTAAAGAAGCTATCCAAACCTTAGTATTGGGTAAATCGCTCAGTATGGACGAGGCGGCGCAGGTTATGACCGAAATAATGGAGGGGCAGGTCACCCCCGCCCAGTTTGGTGCCTTTGTTACCGCCCTCAGGCTCAAGGGAGAGACGGTAGAGGAAATCGCCGGCCTGGCCAAAACTATGCGAGCCAAGGCAATTCCGGTCAGAGTCAACGGGCCGGTAGTGGATACCTGCGGCACGGGTGGTGATGGCTCCGCCACCTTCAATATCTCAACCGCCGCCGCTTTTGTGGTGGCCGGGGCCGGGTTGAAAGTGGCCAAGCACGGCAACCGGGCCATGAGCAGTCAGTGCGGCAGTGCTGATGTCCTGGAATCCCTGGGCGTTAAGATTGAGCTCACCGCCCCGCAGGTGGAGAGATGCCTGGAGGAAGTGGGCATTGGATTCATGTTTGCCCCCGCCTTTCACCCGGCGATGAAGTATGCCGCCGCTCCCCGACGCGAGATTGGGATTCGCACCGTGTTCAATATCCTCGGCCCGCTGACCAACCCGGCCGGGGCCAAGGCCCAGGTCTTGGGTGTGGCCGATGGCTCACTGCTGGAAAAGATGGCACTGGTGCTGAAGAGCCTGGGCTGTGGTCATGCCCTGGTCGTTCATGGCGAGGATGGTCTGGATGAAGTCACCAATAGTGCCAGAACCCATATCTGCGAACTTAAGGGCGGTCACATTCAAAGCTATTCCATCAATCCGGAAGACTTTGGTCTACCTCGAGCCGACCCGAAAGAGTTGAAGGGTGGCACGGCTCAGCAAAACGCTGCCCGGTTGCGGAGTCTCCTGGCTGGTGCTTCGGGGCCAGCGAGAGATATCGTCCTGATGAACACGGCGGCGGCGCTATTGGCTGGAGACAAGGTAAACTCTCTGGAGCAAGGACTGAATTTAGCCCGGGAGACGATTGATAGCGGCCGAGCTTTAGCCACAATGGAACAGCTAATCAAGCTTACCCAAAGTTTTGCTCAGAGTACATAAAATGATTCTAGACCAGGTAGTCGCCAACAAAAAACAGGAACTCGAAACAAGCCAGCATAATCTACGTCTGGCGGACCTGCGCCGAATGGCCCTGGTGGCACCGCCACCGGTAGATTTTGCCTCGGCCCTGCGTGGCGACGGTATTAAGCTGATTGCGGAGGTCAAGAAGGCATCGCCATCGCGGGGAGTCATCTGTGCTGACTTTGACCCGGTGGAGATTGCCCAAATCTATGCCAGTAATGGCGCTTCAGCCATCTCAGTGCTGACCGAGTCCAAATACTTTAAGGGCAGTTTGAATCACCTGAAAGACATCAAGACTGCACTAGGTAGGACGCTGCCTTTACTGAGAAAGGACTTCATCTTTGAGCCCTACCAGGTCTATGAGTCCAGAACCTACGGTGCCGATAGCCTGCTTCTAATTGTGGCTATCCTGGCACCCCGGCAGCTTGTGGAACTAATCAGCCTGACTCGCCAGTTGGGTATGGAGTGCCTGGTGGAGGTGCATAACGAAGCTGAGCTGGAAATTGCCCTGAAAAGCTCGGCCAGAATCATCGGTATCAATAACCGGGATTTGAGCACCTTTACCGTAGATATTAATACAACCAGGCGCCTGCGACCGCTGATTCCCACGGATAGAATCGTGGTCAGCGAAAGCGGCATTAAAGACCGGGCTGATATGGCCAGATTGAGACGGTGGGGAGTTGATGCGGTGCTTATCGGCGAAGCCCTGATGTCAGCACCCGACATCACGGCTAAGATGAAGGAGCTGTTAGAACCGCGAAAAGTAAGGAAAGTCAAAGAGAGGCGAAGCCTCTCTTAAAATACGATTTCCCCCTTCCCTTATTAAGGGAAGGGGGTCAGGCCTGCCCGCTTGCCTTCGCTGAAGCTTTAGCGCAAGCAGGCCGCACAAGGCTTTGGCAGGCGGGGGGATGGGTTTATTCTATAACTCAATAAGA
>CAYGYD010000186.1:0-3225 GCA_964354005.1 uncultured Dehalococcoidales bacterium
TATACAAGTTCAATACCAACCCGGATGTGGCCACCGGCGACGGCATTGCTCTGGCTTTCAATGCTGGTGCTGAGATTACTGATATGGAGTTCTTCCAGTTTCACCCTACTGCTTTGCGTCTTCCCGGGGTAACTCCTTTCCTTATATCGGAAGCAGTCCGGGGTGAAGGCGGGATATTGCGTAACATTACTGGTCACGCTTTCATGCGCGATTATACCCCGGAAGGCGATTTAGCGCCGCGGGATGTGGTGGCCCGCAGCCTAGTATACGAGATGGATAAGACGGGCACAGATAAGGTCTTCCTGGATGTTACGCACTTGCCCCGACATACCATCACCACCCGTTTCCCGAGCATCTATCGTTTCTGCCAGGAGCACGGTCTGGATATTACCAAAGACCAGATACCGGTGGCCCCGGCGGCCCACTATATGATTGGTGGTGTCAAAATCGACCACTGGGGTGCAACTAGCATCGCCGGGCTATTCGCCTGCGGTGAAACGGCCTGTCCCGGTGTTCACGGCGCAAACCGACTGGCCTCCAACTCCCTACTTGACGCCCTGGTATTTAGCAAACGGATTATCAAGCGGACAATCCAGAAACAAGGCTTATCATCGCCGGCCACCAGTCAGGCAAAATATATCCACCACAAGCTTAGCCAAAGGGCGGTCCCCAAGGGATTATCGGCCCCCAGTCTTTCGGCCCTGCAACAGCTCCTCTGGGAAAAGGTTGGCATCATCCGCAATAAGGAAGGCTTGACTCAGGCGGCCGATACACTGGCTGGCTGGCAGAAGCGCCTGCCCCGACCGGTCGACCGACCCACCCACGAGCTGAGCAATCTGATATTGACCGGTCGCCTGGTGACTGAAGCCGCTTCACTGAGGGAGGAGAGCCGCGGCGCTCATTTCCGCACCGATTTCCCGCAGACTTCGCCCGAGTGGCAGTGCCACATTGTTTTTACTAAATCTTAGGCGGGACAAAGTGAGCCTGAAAGACAAGTGTGCTATTGCCGGGCTGGGCTATACCGCCCAGGGCAAGGTGCCCGGTCGCGGCGCCATGAGCTTCTATTTGGAGGCTACCAAGAATGCCTTATCTGATTCTGGGCTGCGAGTTAAGGACATTGATGGCATCATCATCCAGCCCTGCCCGACCGACCCGAGTGTCACCGCTTTTAGCCTGGCCCAGGAGTTGGGTATCAATCTCCGCTTTGGGGCTGATGAGCAACTTCACGGTGCCAGTTCCTGCGCCATTATCCAGCATGCGGCAATGGCAGTAGATGCCGGCCTGTGTCAGTATTGCCTCTGTGCCTTTGCCGATAACTCGCTTTCAGCTTCTCCGGCTACCGGCATTGTCTACCAGAGAGCAATGGGTACTGCGGCCGCCTACGGCCTGTTCGGTGTGGCCGCGATGTATGCCATGATTGCCCACCGCTACATGCATGAATATGGGATTACCAGCCGCCAGTTTGGTGCCGTGGCCGTCACCTTCCGCCAGCACGCTTCACTCAACCCTGTTGCCCAGATGCGCCAGCCCATCACTATTAAAGACCATCAAAACTCGCGCTGGGTGGTTGAACCTCTTCGACTCCTGGATTGTTGCCTCGTTTCCGATGGCGGCCGGGCGCTCATCGTGACCTCGGTGGAAAGGGCCCGCCATTTGCGGCAACGCCCGGTTTACATCATGGGCATGGGGCAAGGGCACCCCTTCACCGACCCGTTACAGCGGCCAATCCTGACCGCCACCGGCGCGGTGGAGTCGGGACGAACTGCCTTCGCTATGGCCGGAATCACCCCAAAGGATGTGGATGTCTGCGCCATCTACGATTCTTTTACCTTTGTCGTGCCTATGCAACTGGAGGACCTTGGCTTTTGCGGCAAAGGAGAGGGCGGCGCCTTTATTGAGGAGGGGCGCACCACCCTGGGCAGTGAGTTGCCGACCAATACCTCGGGTGGGCTTCTCTCCGAAGTCTACATTCAGGGCTGGGTGGGGACACACGAAGCGGTGCGTCAGCTTCGCGGCGACTGCGGCGAGAGGCAGGTGCCGGGGGCTGAGATTGCCCTGGTCACCAGTAGTGGTGGTGTCTTAAGCACCCACGCCACACTCATCTTGAGGAGATAGCCGTGAGTGAAGCATATCAGAAACCATTGCCGCACATTGATGAGGTGAACCGGCCCTTCTGGGAAGCGGCCAAGCGCCACGAGCTGGTGCTCCAGAAGTGCCAGGAGTGCGGCCATTATCGCTATCCTCCCGGCAGTATCTGCCCCCACTGCCTCTCTGATAGACTGACCTGGGTCAAGGTGAGCGGCCGGGGCACCGTCCATACCTGGACAGTCTTCCACCGGGCATACCATCCGGCCTTCACTCAAGATGTGCCCTATGCGGTGGTGGTCATTGAGTTAGAAGAAGGGCCACGCCTGCTTTCCAACCTTGTGGACTGCAAAATAGAGGGCATCAGAGTTGGCCGGCCGGTGGAAGTGGTTTTTGAGGATGTTACGACAGAGGTAACCCTGCCCAAATTCCGCCCCACCGATTAAGAATCTTTTAACCTCACCCCCTTAATCCCCCTCTCCTTGAATTTTGGAATGACCTCTGGGACTGGACAGTTCAGGTTAGGAATATTAGGATAATCTAGTAGGGTCAGAGTATAATCGATAGGAGAAAGAACCTTGCCATGATGGAGGATTTTTCAAGACATTGAAATATAGTGGGGGCAAATATGAAAACCCTAGAAGAAGTTAAGCAACAACTGATAACGATTAAAGCTATGGGTTTCGTAAAGACTCATAGGGCACATGATGCGGGTGTAGGGAAGACCTTAGAGGATTTGCTTGGCATAACTGAGAATAATATCAGTTTGCCAGATATTGGTGAGATAGAATTGAAGTCTCAGAGAATTGATACGGGCAGTATGCTCACAGTGGCAACCAAGGCTCCCTTACCTACCGGGGCAAACAGAGTTCCCTTGGATAGCTACGAGTATTTGGGTGCCAGTGGCTACTATAATCTTCATTCAACTGCCGGCCCCTGCGTGTGACGGGCTACTCCTACCCAAACTATTGCTGCTCTTCATAAAATGTTCCATGCTCAATGGATATGCCGATATTGGTTGTGTTACTATCTATCATTTCTGCTTCAGTCAGGAACTGGCGAGAACCGTCAATGTGATTAATGATGTGGGGTAGGATGGATTTAAAGGACACCAAAGTCAGGTAAAATAGATAGACGGAG
>CAYGYD010000187.1:0-3223 GCA_964354005.1 uncultured Dehalococcoidales bacterium
CGGTGGAGCAGATTGTTGATGCCATTCAGAAACTGCCGGAGAACAGCCGGATTATTATTCTGGCGCCGCTGGTCAGAGACCGCAAAGGCGAGTATCAACAGGTCTTCGCTGACCTGCGCAAGGCCGGCTATGTCCGGGTGCGGGTGGATGGGCAAATCCACGACCTCTCCGAGGAAATTCCACTGGACAAGAACAAGAAACACACCATTGAGGCGGTGGTGGACCGGCTGGTGGTGGGGCAGAGTGGCAGTCAGAGTCGGATTGCCGACTCTGTAGAAACTGCCCTGAAACTGGGGGCGGGGGTGGTGCTGGTCTCTATCGTTGATGGTGAGGAGCTACTGTTCTCCGAGCACTTTGCCTGTGTTTACGATGGCATCAGTCTGGGCGAGATTGCACCGCGAACCTTCAGTTTCAACAGCCCGCACGGTGCCTGTCCGGCCTGTACCGGACTGGGTGTGAAAATGGAAATAGAGCCGGATTTAATCATCCCTAATAAGGAGCTGTCTATCGCTGAGGGGGCGATTCATCCGGGGTGGTGGTATACCTGGCACGCTTACGAACTGGACGGACTGGCGCGACGGTATGGATTCTCAGTGCATACGCCGGTCGAGGACCTGAGCGAGCGCCACCTTAAGCTCATGCTGTATGGGGAGGAGGGTGAGTGGGTCAGGCACCGTAGCCGGTATGGTCGGGTCCGGGAGCATTTCACCGCCTACGAAGGTGTTATTCCCCGCCTGGAGCGGATGGCCCGGGACACGCAGTCGGAGCGGATGCGGGACGAGATTGAGCGCTATATGGTTTCCACGCCCTGCCCGGTCTGCCACGGCAAGCGGCTGAAGCCAGAATCGCTGGCGGTCACTGTTGATGGTAAGAATATCATGGATGTCAGTATCATGTCCGTGATGCAGGCGCTGGACTGGGTGGCGATTCTAGCCGGCAATAGTCGCCGACCAGTCCTGACTGAGCGGGAGCAGATGATTGCGCACCAGATTCTCAAGGAGATTGGGGCCCGACTGGGCTTTCTACGGGATGTGGGGCTGAGTTATCTCACTCTTGACCGTCCGTCAGCTACCCTTTCCGGCGGCGAGGCCCAACGCATCCGTCTAGCGACTCAAATTGGCAGCGGATTAATGGGTGTGCTTTACATCTGTGATGAGCCGACGGTTGGCCTGCACCCGGCGGATGGCTCCCGTTTGATTGAGACAATGAAGCGGTTAAGAGACCTGGGCAACACCATACTGGTCGTGGAGCATGACGAGGCGATGATGCGGGCGGCCGACCATATTATTGACATGGGACCGGGCGCTGGGGAGCACGGGGGCCAGATTGTGGCTACCGGGACACTGGCCGATATCATGAAAGCAAAGGACTCAATCACCGGCCAATACCTCAGCGGGGTGAAGCAGATTCTCCTGCCGGCAAAGCGGCGCCCCGGGTCAGGCGAGGAGCTCGTCATCAAGGGAGCCCGGCAGAACAATCTGAAGAACATCAATGTGCATGTCCCACTGGGCAAGTTCGTCTGTATCACCGGGGTCTCGGGTAGTGGCAAGAGCACCCTGATTTCCGAGATTCTTTATAAAAAATTGGCCCAGATTTTCTACCATTCACGGGAGAAGGCGGGTGACTGTGACACAATCCTCGGCATTGAGTATATTGACAAGGTGGTGGATATTGACCAGTCGCCCATCGGGCGGACGCCGCGCAGCAATCCGGCCACCTATACTGGAACTTTTACGCCCATTCGTGAGCTTTTTGCCACTGTCCCAGAAGCCCGGATGAGGGGCTATGCCCCGGGTCGTTTCTCCTTCAATGTCAAGGGCGGGCGTTGCGAGGCCTGCCGGGGCGAGGGATTTATTCAGATTGAAATGCAGTTCCTGCCCGATGTTACTGTTCCCTGCGAGGTCTGCCAAGGCAAGCGCTACAACCGCGAGGCCCTGGAGATTCGGTTTAAGGGCAAGAACATCGCCGAAGTGCTGGATATGACTGTGGAGCAAGCCCTGGAGTTTTTTGAGCATTTCCCCCGGGTGCGGACCAAGCTGGAGACCTTGCGGGATGTGGGCCTGGGCTATATCCGGTTGGGCCAGCCCGCCCCTACCCTTTCCGGTGGTGAGGCGCAACGGGTAAAACTGGCCACCGAGCTAGCGCGGCGGGCTACCGGTCGGACACTGTATATTCTGGATGAACCGACGACCGGCCTTTCCTTTGATGATGTGGCGGCCTTACTGCGGGTGCTACAGCGCTTGGTTGATTATGGTAATACGGTGGTTATTATTGAACATCAGCTGGATGTGATGAAGAACGCCGACCATATTATTGACCTTGGCCCCGGCGCTGGGGATGAGGGTGGTTACATCGTGGCTACCGGGACACCGGAGGAAATTGCCCGGGTGCCAGCTTCCGCTACCGGCCAGTATTTGAGTCGGCTTTTAGCCCGGAACCTGGAGTATGCTTTGACCGGTTGACTTGGTTATTGTCCGGAAAGGAAGGTAGGCAGATGAATCGGGAAGAAGCGCTGGCATCGGTTAGAGCCAATGTGGAGAACGAGAACCTGGTGAGGCACATGCTGGCCACTGAGGCTATTATGCGGGCCCTGGCCCGGCGACTGGGTGGGGATGAGGAGGAGTGGGGGCTCACCGGCTTGCTCCATGACATCGATGTGGAACTGACCGGCGGTGATATGACGAGCCACGGCAAGCTGGGGGCCGACCTGGTCAAGGAAATGGGCGGCAGTCAGGCGATGGTCAAAGCGATTCTGAGTCACAACGAGGCGCACGGTGTGCCTTTGGAAACAAAACTGGATAAGGCTCTCTTCTGCGCCGACCCGTTGACCGGGCTAATCACGGCGGCGGCTCTGGTACGACCGGACAAGAAGCTGGCCAGCGTGGAAGCTAAATCGGTGAAGAAACGGTTCAAGGAAAAGAGCTTTGCCGCCGGGGCCAACCGGGAGCAGATTGGCCAGTGTAGTAACCTTGGGATAGAACTGGATGAGTTTATCGAGCTCGGGTTAAAGGCGATGCAGGACATTGCCGCTGAGTTGGGGTTGTGACCTGAGCCCATTTGATAACAACTGTCGGGGCGTTTAAGAGGGGCGCCAGCCCCTCTTCCTAAAATCCTTTCCCCTTCCCCTTGTCAAGGGGAAGGGGATTAAGGGGATAGGGTTAGCTCACTTCAATAGTTGAGCCTTGGGCGGTCTTGATGACGTCAATGCGGGTGGGGAAGGCAT
>CAYGYD010000188.1:0-3222 GCA_964354005.1 uncultured Dehalococcoidales bacterium
GCAATGAGCCCCACTCGGCCCAATTCATCATCAGCTTGTAACGCTACGTAGCCTATTGAGTTAGAGGGCGGGTGCATCACCCTCGCACAAATGCAACAACGATAACCAGCACAGCCAACAGCCAGCGATAGTATACGAAAATGTCGGTAGAGTTCTTCTGCAAGTATCTTAGTAGGAACTTTATGCACAGGTAGCCGCTAACGGCAGCGGCGACAAAACCAATTGCAAATAGAACCAACTCCGATTGAGCCATCACCCCTGTTTTTAATTCACTGTAAACATTGAAAAGACTCTTAAGACCCGCGCCCGCCACAATTGGCGCGGCGAGCAGGAAAGAAAAGCGCGCCGCAGCTTCCCGCTGCAATCCCAAGGCCAGCCCTGCGGTGATGGTACTCCCAGAGCGGGACACGCCTGGGAAAATCGCCAACGCTTGGGCCAGCCCGACCACGACGGTATCCTTAAGTGACACCTGGGCAAGTCCCCGCAGATGTCGCGCCATCCGCTCCGCCACAAACAACGCTACGCCCAACAGCGCAATGACAATTGCCATAGCGGTCATTGCTTCAGGCGAGTGCGGTGCGTTGGGTTGATGAAACAACTCCTCAATCTTGCTTTCGCCCAGTACCCCGGCGATGACGCCAGGGATGGTACCGATAATCAACAGCCATGCCAGCCGCCGGTCCGTATCATTGCCGACTTTTCGCTCAATAATGCTGGCGATTCCAGCGCGAACCAACCGCACCCAATCTGCGGCAAAAAACCAGAGTAGCGCAACTAATGTTCCCAGGTGCAGCGCTACATCGAAAGCAAGACCCGGGTCATCCCAGTGAAACAGCCAGGGAATAATGATAAGGTGTGCCGAACTTGAAATCGGCACAAACTCGGTCAAGCCTTGCACGATACCAAGGATAACAGCTTGAATGACAGTCACAGATATTCCCTTGGTATACTAATGGGTCTACCTCGCTTGTCCACCTGAAAGCACACTTTTTACATATTCTAGCACCTTACGGAGATTCTTCCTACTTGCAGGCCGCCATAACGTATTGGGTAACCAGCAGGCGTAACTGGGATTCTGGGTCGGAAGAAGATAAGGCTCACTTTGAGCACATGTTGAAGACTTTCAAGATTCTTGATTAGCCACAGCAAGCATCTGAGAGGGGCGCAACTCTTGATAAATCCCTCATGGGGCATCTAGAAGGGGCGAAGTCCCTCTTTTTATTTTCTTCCCCCAATAATAATAGGGGGTGAGGTTCACTCCTTTGCTAATATCACACTCCGATGGTATAATCCCTATACAGAACTGTAACCCAGTTAAAATATAGCTATGCCCGACAAGAAGAAGAAATTCATCGCCGTCATCGGTGCCAGCGATGCCTCTCCCGAAGAACTCAAGCTGGCGGAAGAGGTCGGCCGCCAGCTGGCCAAACAAGGAGCTATTGTCGTCTGTGGTGGCTTGAGCGGAGTTATGGAGGCCGCCTGCCGCGGGGCCAGTTCGGCTGGCGGCTTGACCATCGGTATCCTCCCCGGAGACAATGCCAAGGCCGCCAATCCTTATGTCCAGATTCCCATCGTCACCGGTCTGGGTTACGCCCGCAATGCGCTGGTAGCCAAGTCAGCGCAGGCCGTTATCGCCGTTGGCGGCAGCTATGGCACCCTTTCTGAGATAGCCTTCGCTTTACAGGGCAATATCCCCGTTATTGGCGTGAAAACCTGGGTACTCTCTCGAAACGGCCAGTCAGATGACTCCATTATTCGGACGGAGAGCCCGATTGAAGCGGTGAAAACTGCCCTCAGCCTGGCGGTAGACCATTAACCCAACAATTCAGGCTGTGGAGGAAAATGGTCAAAATCAGCCGTACCAGAGCCAGAGAAATCCTGGACTCCCGGGGCAATCCCACCGTAGAGGTGGAGGTTGAGCTATCGGACGGAACAATAGGCCGAGCCGCCGTGCCCTCCGGGGCCAGCACCGGTAAGTATGAGGCGTTAGAACTCCGTGACGGGGACACCTCCAGATTCAAGGGCAAGGGTGTTCTCAAGGCAGTCCACCATGTCAATCAGGACATCGCCCCCGCCATCGCCGGAATGCCGGCCACCGACCAGACGGCCATCGACCGCAAACTGATTGAGCTCGATGGCACAACCAATAAGTCGCGCCTGGGCGCCAATGCTATCCTGGGGGTATCTCTGGCCGTAGCCCACGCCGCCGCCAATCAGGCTAATATCCCCCTCTATAATTATCTGGGCAAAGCCAGTACCTATACTTTGCCCGTGCCCTTAATGAACATCTTGAATGGCGGTAAGCACGCCGCCGACTCCACGGACTTCCAGGAGTTCATGATTGTTCCCGCCGGCACCACCAGCTTCCGCCGCGCCCTCCAGATAGGCGCGGAAATCTACCAATCCCTGAAAAAGGTGCTGCAAGACAAAGGGCTGAATACCAATGTTGGCGATGAGGGTGGTTTCGCTCCCTCCCTGCCCTCCAATAAACACGCTGTAGAAGCTATTTTATCGGCTATTGAGAAGGCCGGCTATCAGCCGGGCCGGGACTGTTTCATCGCCCTCGACCCGGCTGCCAGTGAGTTCTATCAGGGCAGCCGATATGTCCTGGCCAAAGAAAAGGTCTCGCTCAGCACCGAGGAGATGGTTGAATATTATGCTAAATGGGTATCCGCCTACCCCATCATCAGCATTGAGGATGGCCTGGCGGAAGACGACTGGGCTGGCTGGCAACTTTTGACACAAAAGCTCGCCGATAAAATTCAGCTAGTTGGTGACGACCTCTACACAACCAATGTCAGCCGTCTGACCCGTGGCATTAAACTGAAAGCCTCAAATTCCATTCTCATCAAGCTCAACCAGATTGGCACCCTTACTGAGACCATCACCGCCATCAAAATGGCCCAGCAGGCCGGCTGGACCGCTGTGGTCAGCCACCGCTCCGGCGAAACGGAGGATACTACCATTGCCGACCTGGCCGTGGGCCTGAACACCGGACAGATTAAGGCCGGCGCACCCTGCCGCTCCGAGCGCACCGCCAAGTACAATCGCCTCCTCAGAATTGAGGACGAACTGGGGACAAAGGCCAGCTTTGCCGGAACACGAGCCTTCCATCAACTAGAGAGGTAACAGAATGGCTGAGATTATACCGGGTATCTATCAATTAAGAGTACCCATTCCCTTTAACCCCCTGGAATACACCAATGTCTATTTGATTAAGGG
>CAYGYD010000189.1:0-3216 GCA_964354005.1 uncultured Dehalococcoidales bacterium
AGGGTGGCTTTGATATCCACCACCGGGTAGCCGGCCAGTATTCCGCTCTCCATGGCATCTCTCAGGCCGGATTCAATAGCCGAGATAAACTGCCGGGGGATGGCGTTGCCCTTCATCCGTTCCTCGAACTCGAGTCCGCTGCTCCGCGCGCCCGGCTCAAACGCAATCCAGACATGGCCATACTGGCCGTGACCGCCGGATTGCCGGATAAACCGGCCTTCGGCTTGTACCGTCTTGGTGATGGTCTCTTTATAAGCCACCCGCGGCCGGCCGACCTTGGCGCCTACCCCGAATTCACTCAGCAGCCGGCGTATCAGGACTTCCAGATGAAGCTCGCCCATGCCCGAGATGATGGTCTGTCCAGTTTCCTGGTCGTACTTGACCTTAAAGGTAGGGTCTTCTTCAGTCAGTTTTTGCAGGGCTTCGCCCATACGGTCCTGGTCAACTTTGGTTCTGGGCTCAATGGCGACTGACAGTACTGGTTCGGGGAAGCGGATGGACTCGAGAAAGATTGGTTGGGTGGGCTTGCAGAGTGTGTCTCCGGTGAAGGTATTTTTCAGGCCTAGCGTGGCGACAATAGCGCCGGTATCGGCCTCGGTTATCTCTTCACGGCGGTTGGCGTGCATCAGCAGTAATCGCCCGATGCGTTCCCTTTTGCCGTAGGTTGTGTTGTACACCTGGGCGCCCGCCTCCACCCTACCGGAATAAACCCGGAGGTAAACGAGGCGACCAACAAAGGGGTCGGTCACCACTTTGAAAGCCAGGGCGGCAAAGGGTGCCTCATCACTGGCTAGGCGAGTAACTTCCGACCCCGTCTTGGCGTCAATGGCTCGGACAGGTGGCATATCCAGCGGCGATGACAGGTAATCAAGAATGGCATCCAGCAGTGGCTGAATCCCTTTGTTCCTCAGGGCACTGCCACAGATAATTGGCACCCCTTTATTGGCTATGGTCACCCGCCTCAGAGCGGCCTTCAGGTCGGGTACCGTTATGTCACGACCATCAAGATAAGCCTCCAGAATCTGGTCGTCCATCTCGGCCAGCTTCTCAATCAGCGCCTGGCGGGCTTCTCGGCATTTCGCTTGCTCTGGTTCAGGAATCGGTACCTCAACCGGTTCCGTGCCCGGGTCGCCGTCAAAGCTCCAGGCCCGGAGTTCTACCAGGTCAATGACGCCCTGGAAGGAGGCTTCACTGCCCAGAGGCAGTTGAATCGGCAAGGGTTTGGCTTTCAGTCGCTCTTCAATCATGGAGATGGTCCGGCTGAAATTGGCCCCAACCCGGTCCATCTTATTGATGAAGCAAATGCGGCCCACATGGTACTTATTGGCCTGGCGCCAGACGGTCTCGGATTGAGCCTCAACCCCGGACACGGCGTCAAACAACACCACACCGCCATCCAGCACTCTGAGGCTACGCTCAACCTCAGCCGTGAAATCAACATGGCCGGGCGTATCAATAATATTGATGCGGTGCTCCTTCCAGTAACAGGTAGTCGCCGCCGCTGTAATGGTAATACCGCGTTCCTTTTCCTGGTCCATCCAGTCCATAACAGCCGTGCCTTCATCCACCGCCCCCACCTTGTAAGTGCGACCGGTATAATACAATATCTTCTCGGTGATGGTAGTCTTACCGGCATCGATGTGGGCGATGAAGGCCATATTCCGGATATCGGCTAATGGGAAACGACCAAGCACAGCTCTCTCCGCTGCCTCCGACTTAATTGATACTGGACCTCTAACCATAAAACTAAGTTAATTCCTTACCAGCGATAATGGGCAAAGGCCCGGTTAGCCTCAGCCATCTTATGCGTGTCATCACGCTTCTTGATTGTGATGCCCTGCCCCTTGGCGGCGTCGCTCAGTTCGCCGGCCAGTTTCTCGGCCATTGATTTGCCCGGCCGGGCGCGGGCTGAAGCCACCAGCCAGCGCAGAGCGAGAGACAGACCACGGCCCGGCTGGACTTCCACCGGCACCTGATAGGTAGCACCGCCGATTCGGCGTGGCTTGACCTCAAGCTGCGGAGTAGCATTCCTGACCGCCTGTTCCAGCACGGTAACGGCTGGCTTGGCTTCCTGCTGCTCAATAGCTGCCAGAGCACCGTAGACAATTTTCTCGGCCGTACTTTTCTTACCACAGGTCATTATCCGGTTGACCAACCTGGCTACGGTTACATTCTGGTACCTGCCATCCGGCAGTGCCTCTTTTGAGACTGGGCGACTCCGCCGTGACATTTTACCTCCTAGGCAGCCGTTTCCGTCGCAGCCGAGGCTTTGGTTTTCTTGGCCCCGTACAAACTGCGGCCCCGCCGCCGATTAGCGACACCGGTGCAATCCAGTGCCCCCCGGACAATATGGTAGCGAACACCCGGTAAATCGGGCACTCGCCCGCCCCGGATGAGGACTACTGAGTGCTCCTGCAACTCGTGCCCCTCGCCGGGAATGTAAGCAGTGACTTCCATGCCGTTGGTCAGTCGCACCTTGGCAATCTTCCGCAGGGCTGAATTAGGCTTCTTGGGGGTAGTGGTCTTGACCTGAAGGCAGACCCCGCGCTTCTGTGGCGACCCCTCACCCCTGAAAGCCCGGCTCTTCAAGGCATTGTAGACAAAGCGCAAGGCTGGCGTTTTGGTCTTTTTGCCTGTCCGTTTCCGACCTTTGCGCACCAGTTGATTAAATGTTGGCAAGGGCTTCCTCCTATTCCACAATTGAAATGGATGAGCTTCGGGCTCATCCATTCAACACAGCGACAGATTGACTGACAATCTGCCAGTCTCAGTTGAACTAGTGACGCCAAAAGGTTAGTGTATCACAACTCAAGTCTGACTGTCAACTGCTAAACCGCAGATTGTTTGACATTTTTCAAATATTTATAACCTGGTTTTTGGCCGGCTCCTTCTTTGTTTCACCTTTTTCCTGTCTGGTGCGTGAATTTTTGCCCAGAGCTCCTTGACTCTGGCCTTGACTTCTTCCAGGTTGCCCTCGTTGGTGATGACCACATCGGCGTGCTTCAGTCGTTCCTCGTTGGAAAGCTGGGAGCGGATGCGGGCCAGGGTCTGTTCCTCGGCCAGTCCGCGCTGTTTCTTCAGTCGCTCAAGTACGGCCGACTCGGGTGCGATGGTCACCCAGACCTCGTCCACCAGGGGAGTCCAGTTGGCCTCAATCAGGATGGCGGCCTCAAGCACCACCACCGCCACCCCCTGGCGCCGGTACTCGTCAATCTG
>CAYGYD010000190.1:0-3163 GCA_964354005.1 uncultured Dehalococcoidales bacterium
ATACTTACTTTACTTCCCCGACGACGAAAGCCACGGCATATTCCCGTGAGTGGGAGAGGCTAATCGCCAGTTCGCTCAGCCCCAGGCTACCGGCTTTCATTTTGGCCTTGCCGTTAAGACGGACCAGCGGCTCCCCGCTTGCTTTGGCCAGTATTTCAATCTCCTTCCAACTGACCCCTTTAGCGCCGGTGCCCAGGGCTTTCATCACCGCTTCCTTGGCGGCGAAGCGGACGGCCAGAGAGTAGGGTCTTTCCTGGCATATCATCAATTCCGGCTCGGTGTAAATCCGGTTCAGGAAACGCTGTCCAAAGCGCTGCAATGCTTGGTCAATGCGGCCTATTTCTATGATGTCAACCCCAATCCGTTGCATTCTGCGATTGCTCACTGACCCAATTTGAGGCCTATTTTAGCACTATTTTCAAATCTTTAGAAGATAGGTTGTTTAGCAGCCTATCTCCCTCTCCTTGGAAAGGAGAGGATTGAGGCGGCGACCAGAAAGTGCTAGTCTATGAATGTCGCGGGGAAGCATTCCTGAACAGCCGTTTTCTAGGGGAGTGTCAAGTCTAAATGTCCGTACGCTACTATATCGGCACATCAGGCTGGCACTACGAGCACTGGCGGGGTCTCTTTTATCCCGAGAAGCTGGCCAAAGCCAGATGGCTGGAATTCTACGCCGGTCATTTCACCACCGTTGAGCTGAACAACACCTTTTACCGTTTGCCTTCGGAAAACGCTTTTGATACCTGGCGTAACTCCACTCCGGCCGATTTCACCTTTGCTGTCAAGGTCAGTCGCTTTATCACCCATATCAAGCGACTTAAGGATGTGGGTGAGCCAGTCGAAAGATTCATCGCCCGAGCCGGAATCCTGGGCAATAAGCTGGGCCCCCTTTTGTATCAATTGCCACCCAATATGCATCGCAACGATGACAGGTTGGAGTCCTTCCTATCGACGCTGCCACGGGGGGTGAGACATGTGATTGAGTTTCGGCACGAGTCCTGGCTGGATGAAGGAGTATTTGCCATTTTGCGCAAGTATAACGTGGGCTTCTGTGTCTTTGACATGCCGGATGTCACTTGCCCCATCGTGGCCACGGCCGACTTTGCCTATATCCGTCTCCACGGCAGCACCGGCCTCTATTTTAGTTGCTACTCTGATGGGGAGCTAATGAGTTGGGCTAAACGGTTGAAAAACCTGGCTCAGAGCCTGAAAGCGGTCTATGTCTACTTCAACAACGATGCTGAAGCCTATGCCGTAAGCAATGCCAGGACGCTCCGCACTTATCTGGAAGCCTAGCCAGGTAGACGCTAGGCAGTCGGACTCTTTGGGATTTTTTCCCTTATCAGGCTAAAACAGATTAGTGCGCCCAGCCCAAAAGCGATGGCCCCCAGGATAAAGGGGGCTGGTGGCCCCAATTCAGTCCAGGCCACCCCGCCTAGAGCCGACCCAGCAATAACGCCGGCATCTTCACAGGCTCCATAGACGCCCATAGCCGTGTTCTGCCACTGAAAGGGCACGGTGTCAGAAAGCAGGGCTACGGCTGCCGGGCTGAACATTGCCTGGCCAATGCTGTTAATAATGATATAGCCGGTAAGCCAGGCAAAATTATTAGCCGAGGCATAGCCGGCTAAACCAATGGCGGCCACCACCAGGCCAATTATCATCAGGACCCTCTTGCCCCGGCGGTCGGCCAGTCGGCCCAGAGGAATCAGTAGTACTGCGGTGGCCAAGTTACCGATAGTGAAGAGTATGCCCACCTGGGTCGCCCGTACATGCAGCACCTCGGTAGCCAGCAAGGGCAGGAAAGAGACCACACCTGACCCCAGAAAGGCCAGGGCAGCCACCACGCACTGAATAATGAAGGGCCGGTAGCCGTAAGTTGCCTTCGGCGGTGGCAGTTCGCTCGGCGGGGAGGATTGAAGCGGGGGTCTGAGTTTCACCAGGGGTATTTTCCGTAGCCCCCCAAACAACAGGAGCCCGGCGATGACCGAGATGCCGGCCGAGACAAAGAAGTTCCAGTCGTACCCCAGGTTATCGGCAATAAAGCCACTCATCAGGGTGCCGAGGCTTCGGGCGACAGCGAGCGTGGCAGCATAGATGCCCATAAAGGTTGCCTTGTTGGCAAAAGGGACATTAATGCCGATATAGCCGCGGGTTGGCCCGAAGATTGCGGCCCGGAATATTCCCCAGGATAGGAAAATAAGAAAGATAGCCGAGGTATTGCGGGTGAGAGTGAAGGCGAAAACGACCGGTGCACAGAGGAATGTCCCGACGGCCAGCGGTATTTTTAAGCCAGCCTTATCGGCAATCCAGCCCCCGGTACTCTCACCCAGAACCATGCCGACCATCGCCACCGATAACATCAGGCCGAGAGTGGTGGGGTTGACTCCAATCGAGGTCAGGTAGAGGGGCAGGACAGGCTGCAGGACGGCCATAGCCATGACACTCAAGCCAATGATGGCCATCATGACCAGTAATTCACGGTTAACCAGCCTTTTCATCTAGTCGAGTTCGTTCCTTTACTGAAGCCTTAAGTGGTAATTGGCCAGATTTATAATACTACACTGGACTGGGCGTTTATGACAATGGCTGACGGGTGAAGCGGGCACGCCGGTTAGTCTCTTCTCCCGCACAATCCTAAACTGTAACCTCTTTGTTCCTGCCTTGTAACTTAAGTGTAAGGTTTGAGAGGAAAAGTTAATTTTCTCTTAACCCGAGGAGTGTAAACTGAAACTAGAATGAATGGAAGGGAGGAGGCTTAAGATGAACATAATCTGGGAAGCGGTTGTGGCAGTCGGTCGGGTGATCGGTACAGTCCTGGGACAAGACTTTGATACACCCGTAAATGAGGTACTGGAGAAATATCCTGACCTGCGGTAGGGTCGGTAAGTGATGATTGTGACCGCCGACTAGTGGCTCAATATTTCGCCCGAAAGGATATGCCCAGCATTTTGCTGGGCATATCTGTTTTTTCAGGTATCAACTGTCAGTTACCACCCGTGCATACAGGGGCCACTCATCCGGGCGCAGTCAGAGATGCCTTGTTCCGTAGACCTTTTTAACCCCAACCTTCATTGGAATTCAGTCAAGCCAGCCCTAATGAGCTAGTTCAGAAAGATTAGTGACACTTCCCATCCCAAATCATCTCACCCCCTTAATCCCC
>CAYGYD010000191.1:0-3161 GCA_964354005.1 uncultured Dehalococcoidales bacterium
GTATTTGGGGAGGAGAAGCAATGGGAAGCAAAGGCAGAAAGAATGTGAAAAAGCCCAAGCAGCCAAAGCAGAAGAAGCCGCAAGCCAAAAAGAAATAGAGCGTCTAAGAGAGGCGAAGCCTCTCTTCCTAACATTCCCCCTTCCCTTTGTAAGGGAAGGGGGTCAGGCCTGCCCGCTTGCCTTCGCTGAAGCTTTAGTGCAAGCAGGCCGCACAAGGCTTTGGCAGGCGGGGGGATGGATTTGTAGATAGCCTCTAGCAGGGTGCTTGGCGAAAGGCGCTAATTAAGTTATACTAAATAGCTAATAGCAGAAGGAGCGAAGTAAAGGAGTAGCGATGGGACAGTTGAGGATTCCAGGACCAACCCCCTGCCCGCCGGAAATCTTGCAGGCGATGGCCAAACAGATGATTGACCATCGGGGCGCAGAGTTCGTTACAATCCTGAACCGGGTGACAGACAAGCTAAAGCAGGTCTTCATGACCAAGAACGACCTTTTCATCTTAACTGGCTCAGGTACCGGCGGCCTTGAGGCCGCCGTGGTTAATACCCTATCGCCGGGTGATAAGGTGCTGGCCGTTTCCATCGGTGTCTTCGGTGACCGATTTACCAGCATTGCCCGCATCTTTGGGGCCGATGTTACCCCGCTTACCTTTGAGTGGGGGAAAGCTGCCGACCCGGATGCCATTCGCCAGGCACTTAAGGCCGAACCCAGGATTAAAGCCGTGCTGGTCACCCACAATGAGACCTCAACCGGCGTGACCAACGATATGGCCGCCATAAGCTCGGTGGTTAAGGAATTCGGGAAACTACTGCTGATGGACACCATCAGTGGCATTGGCTCAATCAAGTGCCCGGTGGACGAGTGGCACATTGATGTGGCCGTCTCCGGCTCGCAGAAAGGCTGGATGGTGCCGCCGGGACTGGCCTTCGTCAGTGTCAGTCCGGAAGCGTGGCAGGCACACGCCAGCGCCAAGATGCCGCGCCTCTATTGGGACTTGACCCAGGCCAAGCGGTACCTGGAGCGGGGGCAGACGCCGTGGACGCCGGCTATTTCGGTAGTCTTTGCTTTAGATGTTGCCCTGGATATGATGCTGAAGGAGGGTATGCCCAATATTATCGCCCGCCATCATAAGGTAGCCCAGGCGGCTCGTACCGGCGTGAAGTCAATCGGACTATCGCTCTTTTCGGAAGAGAGCCATGCTTCAGATACCGTGACCGCCGTTGCTGGCTCCAACGGGCTGGACATCAAAGAACTGCGCCGCATCCTGAGAGAGGAGAAGCAAATTGTGCTCGGCGGCGGCCAGCAGAAACTGGATGGCAAGATTTTCCGCATCGGTCATCTGGGCTGGGTAACCGAAAAAGAGATAAAGGAAGTGGTAGCGGCGATAAAGGTCGCCTTGCCACAGTCTGGCTTTGTTGCGGCCAGGTAGCGAGGTTATCAATGAAAGTTCTGGTTACTGAGCCCCTCGGGGAAGAGGGGGTAAATATCCTCCGCACCTGTAACGAAGTTGATGTTAAGACCGGCTTGAAGCCGGAGGAACTGCTCGCCATTATCGGCAACTATGAAGCGCTGGTCGTGCGCAGTCAGACCCGCGTCACGGCTAAAATAATAGAAGCCGGTAAGAAACTCCAGGTCATCGGGCGGGCCGGGGTAGGTGTGGACAATATTGAGGTTGAGGAAGCGACCAGGCGGGGCATCATCGTGGTCAATGCCCCCACGGGTAATACCACTTCCGCTGCCGAGCATACTATTGCGCTCATGTTTGCCCTTGCCCGCAATATTCCGCAGGCCAACACCGTCCTCAAGGGCGGTGCCTGGAAGCGGAATGAGTTCATGGGTATCGAGGTCAGAAACAAGACCCTGGGTCTCATTGGGCTGGGTAATGTGGGTTCCGAGGTGGCCCGCCGTGCCCGTGGCCTGGATATGAAGGTTCTCGCGCACGACCCCTTTATCTCGATGGACTACTCGCGTAACCTGCAGGTTGAGCTCGTCCCCCTGGAGCAGTTGCTGAAGGAAGCCGACTTCATCAGTCTGCACATCCCACTAACTGAATCAACCAAAGGATTGATTGGCGCCAAAGAGCTGGCTCTGGTCAAGCCCACGGCCCGTATTATTAACACGGCGCGTGGTGGCTTGATTGACGAGGAAGCCCTGGTCAAGGCGATAAAGGAGAAGAAGCTGGCCGGCGCGGCCATTGATGTCTTTGTCCAGGAACCGATTACCAGCAGTATCCTTTTCGGCGAGGAGCGCATTATCGTGACCCCGCATCTGGGCGCTTCCACCACCGAAGCCCAGGCCCTGGTAGCCAGAGATGTGGCGGAACAGATTGTCGCCATTAGCCAGGGACAGCCGGCCAGGTATGCCGTCAATGCTCCCTTTATCCCGGCCGAGGTTCTGTCGGTGCTGTCACCCTATCTAAAAGCCGTGACCACCGCCGGTAAGCTGGTCAGCCAGCTCACTGGGGGACAGATGAGTTCCATCAAGATTAAGTACGAGGGCGAGATTACCAATTATGATACCAATGTCCTGAAGGTGGCTATCCTGGGTGGATTGCTGAGCGGGGTAAGTGAGGAGCGGGTCAATCTGGTCAATGCTAATCTGGTGGCGGCCCGCCGCGGCCTGTCCGTGCTGGAGCAGAAGGATAATACCTGCGAGAATTATGCCAGCCTGGTCACTTTAGAGGTTACCACCAGCACTGGCATTACCGCCGTGGCGACAACAGTGCTGCGGGGCGAGACCCATATTGTCCGGGTTGATGACTACTGGATTGATATTGTGCCGACTGGCGGTTACTTCCTGTTCAGCGACCACCGTGACCGGCCCGGTATGATTGGTGCGGTGGGCAAGATAACCGGCGATGCCAATATCAATATCAGCTACATGCATCTGGGTCGACTCAAGCCGCGGGGACAGGCACTCATGATTCTGGCTCTGGATGAGGCACTGCCGGAGAAACAACAGCAGCAAATACTGGCTATCCCTGATGTCTACAGCGTGAAGCTGGTAAAAATGTAATCACCGCCTTTACCCGGCCCGAAGTCTATTGTGGAGGTGGTACACCATGACCTATGAAGACCTCTTGCTGGACAGAGATGGCTATATTGCGACCATAACCCTGAATCAACCGGATAAGCTGAACGCCCTTAGCCGGAAGATGACAA
>CAYGYD010000192.1:0-3150 GCA_964354005.1 uncultured Dehalococcoidales bacterium
AGGGGGTGAGGTGGGTTATTTTAGCACAGAAAAGGTATGCTATAATTAGTAAAGTGCACTTGAGTTGTCCGGCATTTAAGGGGTGGCAGGAATGAAGACCTTCACGGCTTACATTGAGTGGGACCCGGAGACGGAAGTTTACATTGGCATCATCCCCAGTGTGCCTGGAGCACATACCCAGGCTGATTCCCTGGATGAGCTGCGTGAGAACCTGAAAGAGGTTCTGGAACTCTGTCTGGAAGAGGCGAAGGAAAACGGTGAGCCACTGGAATTTCCTGAGTTCGCTGGCCTCCAGCAGATAGAGGTTGCCGTATGACCAAACTTCCCATCGTTGATTTCGTAACGATGGAGAAGGTACTCCTTTCCCTCGGCTTCCAGGCAATCAGACAAAAGGGCAGCCATATTTTCTACCGTCATCCCCATGGCAGGACAACCACCCTGCCGAAACATCCAGGCAGAGACCTTGCCCGCCCGCTGATTCGGGAAATTCTCCGAGAAATAAAGCTATCGCCAGAAGAATTTCAAGCACAGTTAAAAAGAATCAAGTAACCGAATTTAAAGACCGGCAGTCCAAGAGGGGCATTCGCTCCTCTTCCTGTTTTCTCCCCCTCTCCTTTCAAGGAGAGAGGGCAGGGGGTGAGGTTGGTGTTTGACGCCGACAATCTATTCCGTTATGCTACTGGGTAGTTGCTAGAGGACTAGAGTGGGAGTTTTAAGGAGGAATCGCATGGAGTGGAAAACCAGAGTAACTGAATTGCTGGGCTGTAAATATCCTATCCTGCAGGGGGCGATGGCGGGCCTGGGCAACTGGAAATTTGCCGCGGCAGTGGCTAATGCCGGCGCGCACGGCATGATAACTGCCTCGGTATCTCGCACGCCGGAGAGATTGAGAGAGGACATCCGGCGGTGCCGGGATGCCGCTCCGGATGGCTCCTTTGCCGTCAATCTGAGCTTTGGCATCTGTCCCCGGATTGAAGAGATGCTGGAGGTGTGCATTGCCGAGGGGGTTGGGGTGGAGACGGCTATCTACAAACCGGACTCACTAGCCCCCCGTATTGAAGAGTCGGGAATCACCTGGATACACAAAACGGCCCGGGTAAAGGATGCCCTGCACGCTGAGGAGCTGGGGGCGGATGCGGTTATTGTGGTTGGGCTGGAGGGGACGGGTTTCAAGAGTCCCGAGCAGTTGCCTACCATGACCACTACGGTCTGGGGCACAAGGCTGATTAAGGTCCCCTTCATTGCGGGCGGTGGGATTGCCGATGCCCGAGGGTTTCTGGGGGCGCTGGGAATGGGAGCCGATGGCATTATGATGGGCACAGCCTTCATGGTGACCAAGGAGTGCCCGCTCAGGGAGTCCATGAAGGAAGCCATCGTGCGCGCCAGCCCGGACAACCCACAACTGCGCCACCGGGTGCTGTCTTCCGCCGACCCCCAGGCCTACGCCGAAGTCATGGCCATGCGCGATAAGGTTCCTTTGGCCCAGTGGCTGAGAATGCTGGAGCGGGTCAATATCAAGGACAGGGAGTGGCGGGCGGGCTTTAATGAGGACGAGGCCCAAATCGGCGAGATGTCTGAACCTTTGCGCATGGTCTCGCTTGCGGTGGCCGGCATTACCGGGATACCGACAGTGAAGGAACTGGTTGACAACATTATCCACGGGGCGGAAGAAATATTGAACAAATGGGAGTTCCTTAAGACGAGATAGCCCCTTCTGAAAACAACCCGGGAGAAAGGAGAGAGTGAAAATGGCAGACCTGAAGCAGGTTAACGAGGCACTGAACTTCTATCTCCGGCCATCCAGCTTCCCGGTAGCCGTCAAGCTGTGTGAGTCGGAAAAGGAGCTTCCGGAGAAGGTCAGGATTCCTCAGAAAGACCTGGGACTGACTATTTCCCTGTGTCACGCCATCGCCCTGGCGCGGCGCTACGGCTGGACGATGGCCTTAGACAAGAATCAGAGCTGTTATGTGGCCGGGCTGAGTCTGGGTTTCCTGCCGCTACTGCCCGATGTGGTGGATGGTAGCTATCAGGCGTCCCTCGGCATCTGGGGGATGACCAAAGAGCAGGCGGCCGCCTCCATTCAAAACATGCCCAAGTTCGATTACGGCAAGTACAAGTATGTGGTTATCGCTCCCCTGGAACGGGTGAACTTTGAGCCAAATCTTATCCTCGTTTACGGCAATCCGGCACAAATCTGGATACTGCTGGCCGGCGCTCTTTCCGGAACGGGGAAGGCGAACCTGCCGGTGAATCTGGCAAGCGGGGCCGGCTGCACCTCTTATATCACCCGCAATGTGCTGAGCGATGAGTGTCAGTTTGTCCTGGTGGGCACCGGCGAACGGCTTGTCCCGCATACTCAGGACTACGAGTGCGCCTTCTCCATACCGGCGAGCAAGATTGAGAAGACAATTAAAGGCCTGGAAGCGGGCCATCGCACGGGTGTCTTCCGGTATCCGGTGCCGACCTTCATGCGCTACAATTCCCAGCACCCGCCGGGATACGATAAGATGCGGAGCCACCTGCTGGGCGAGACTTAGTGAGATTATGCTGTAACCCATCCCCCTGACCCCCTTCCCTTAAAAAGGGAAGGGGGCAGTAGTGTTTGAGAGGGATACAGTCCCTCTCAAACTCCCGGTACTGCCTCCCCTGTGGCGTCTAAGAGGGGCGTTAGCCCCTCTTACATATTTTCCCCCCTCTCCTTCAAGGAGATGGGGTTAGGGGGTGAGGTAAAAAATTCTTGTCATGGTCGGTTTCAGAAAAAGCTGTGTTCACTAGGGGACAGGTTGGTCGTTCCTTAGCGGATTACCTCAGCCTTGACATAGGGCCGGAGGACTTCCGGAATAACGATACTGCCATCGGCCTGCTGGTAGTTTTCTATAATGGCAATCATAATTCGGGGCAGGGCCAGACCGGAGCCATTTAGCGTGTGGACAAACTGAGGCCTGGCCTCAGCGGCGGGCCGGTATCGAATGTTGGCCCGCCGTGCCTGGAAATCGGCGCAGTTGGAACAGGAACTGACCTCCAGCCACTCCCCACAACCGGGAGCCCAGACTTCAATATCGTAAGACTTGCTGGAGGCAAAGCCCAGGCTGGCTGTGCAGAGCTGTTTGATGCGGTAGGGCAGGCCAAGTTTTTGACATATCTCCTCAG
>CAYGYD010000193.1:0-3149 GCA_964354005.1 uncultured Dehalococcoidales bacterium
TCTACATGGCGGGAACCGGCAACAGGTATGGCCACCCACACCAGGAGACCTTGGCGGCTCTTACCCAGATTGGCGCCAAGGTATATGGCACTGATGTCAATGGTACCATTACAGTGAACACTGACGGTCGGACATTTGTCGTCCAGACTGAGAGGTAGACCATGCCGAGGCCGAAGACATCGCCGAGGAGAACCCAGCCGAAGAGGAGGATTGAGTTCTCTTTCTCCCCGGATAAGCCCTGCCGGCGGGCTGTTCCGGGGTAACAAGGCACAGAAGGTGCACATTTAAGCCGATATGGGTGGCAAAGTGTGCCACTTAAGGCAGTTTAAGGGCTACCGTTTGAGACTATTTAGGTCAAAAATGAAACGCACTTTGAGCTCACGCTCGGTTACACGCTCGATAATGTCCCTATTTGTCACCAAAAAGAGCGTTAATCCGCATGTTTTGTACCCTGAATCATACTATAGGCGAGTATACTTCGATAAGCCCATGTTTGATGGCATTGAACTGGTCGCTAAAATAGAAGGAGTGAGCAAGAAGGAAGCGGCCCGCCAACTTATTGAACGGGGTTTCAGCAAATGGATGGGTGAAAAATTCAAAGAGGAACATGAAATACAAGCAGCAGCCAGGGAGCTCCAGCAGCAAGTAAAGGTCACTCGCTTCATCCGCGAGTTGAGGCGCTTCGCCAAAGAACGTGGCATGGACTTCTCCAAGTTCATTTAGCAACATTGCAGCCCAGTGAGAATCCTCTTTCTCTTTAGGTGTTCCCGGTGGTGCACAAGTTGGCTGATTGTGTTAGACCCGCTTACGCTTCCACGGCCCCAGTCGGAAATAGATTAGGTAGGTAACTGCCCTCATCACCATGGCAATCACCATCGCCCAGCGTACCCCATAGACACCGAGAGCACTCACCTGCGGTAGAAAGTACGCCAGGGGAATCTGCGCCGCCCACATGCTTATCAGGCCCGCCGCCATCGGTACTACGGTATCGCCAGCCAAGCTAAGGCATGTCGCCAATACCAGGGAAACGCCAACAAATAGGTAACCTACAGCCGCTATCCTAATGAAGGTGCTGCCAATCTCGACAACTCCAGGCTCGGTGTTGAAGATACGGACTACTCCTTCGGGCCACAGGAATAAGGCCACCGCAACGGCAACCGTAATAGCCTCCACCAAGCCGGTCGCCAGCCAGCCGCTCTTCTCGGCATGCTCGGGTTGGCGCGCCCCCAGGTGCTGCCCCACCAGCACAGCCGCCCCCTGCCCAAATCCCATACCGGGCATAAATACCACCATCTCTACCCTTGACATTATGCTATGAGCCGCCACCGCCATGGTGCCGAAGGGGGCAATGAACGCCATAATCACCAGGCCGACCAGGCTACCTTGCATATTGTTGACGGAGGCCGGAAGACCAATCTTGACAATGCGCCATATAATTTTAGGATCAAAGCGAAAGTCCTTGAAGTCAAGCGTCAACCGAGTACGCCCGGTAAGGAGGAACCACAGTCCGATAGCCCCGCCCAGGCCCGAAGAAAAGACACCGGTTAACGCGGTGCCACTGACGCCCAGGCGAGGAAATAGCCACCAGCCAAAGACCAGAAAGGGACAAAGGGCCACACGCAGAATTATGGAGACGACGGCTAGCCTCATCGGATTTACCGTATCACCTGAGGCCTGCATAGCGCTGCCAGTCATCCATAGAAAGACCATAGTCACCATGCCCACAAAACTTATGCGCAGGTAGGCCGCACCCTGGGCAACAACATCAGCCGACACCCCAAATAGTCCTAACATTGGCTCAGCGAAGAAGATACCGATTAATGCCATAACTATGGAGAGGGCAACGCTAAGAACAAAGGCTTGCCTGGCTGCTCGATTGGCACCATCTGTATCGCCGGCCCCTACATAGCGAGCAACCAAGGCGCCTAAACCCATAAAGACCCCCATCACCATCGAGTTCACCAACATGACAACCAGACCGGCCAGGCCCACCCCGGCAACTGCGGCTGACCCAAGCTTTCCTACCCATATCATGTCAATGGTAGGACCCAGCATATTGAGGCTACTACTTATGAAAATAGGCCAGGATAGAGACCAGAGGTTGCCAATAATGCTACCCTTTGTCCAGTCCCGGACAAATGCGGTCCTTCTCGCGGTAGAACGCTCTACCTCTTCCACTCCAGTCGCTCCTTGTCACTGCTCACAGCGTTAACCAAAATATTGCTGGCGGCTCAAGCCTTCGGCCAACCGCCTCCGTCCCGAGCAAACATGAAAGCAAATTATATCACTGCCACGTGGAGAAACCCAAAATCACACATTCTGACGAAATGTGCAGAAAGGGAGTCGAAGTTGACTGACGAGGGGAGTTGTATTTCTGGTGGTGGCGGGGGAGAGTCGAATTCCTACATAATTGCCGGCGTGCCATTCTTCATCTCTCATCTCCTCGACCAACAGGCGGCATTGGGGGATACGGCACGTCAATTGAGGCTCACCTTGGGGCGTGGCGGCGACCCGGCCAAAGAGCTGGCAACCATCGCCCCCGCTTATGTGAACTCGCAGTTGAGTCCCCCAGTCGTGAGCCTTCTTTGGTGTCATATTTTCTTCCCCGGCGACGCTCAATTAGCCCTTCAATCACGGTAACCAGGTCTTCATCCAGTTCCTTGGGATACTTCCCTTTGGCGTACTCACGGAACTCAGGCCAGTTTGATGGTCCCCCCTCCGCCGCCATGGGCAGATGACCGACCACGGCCAGCACTTTTTCTAGAGGAACACCACAATATTCGGCCAGCTTGCGGCATGAACTGATGTTGGGAACCTCGCGGCCGCGGAGCCACCGGCTGACGGTGGCATGATTTACACCTATCTCGGCCGCTAACTGGCTTGGCCGACATTTCCGGCGGCGCATTATATCGGCCAGAAACGCCGCGAAAGTCTTATCTTCTGAGTTCATGGCCCCATATTATCACAAGTTGCCTGTTGTCTCAATACCTCACCCAATAGTGCCATTTGGAACGCAACCTGTCCGGCGGTTAGAGCGTGAAAAGAGCATCGCCGCCGCTAGTACTAAAGTAGTAACCTTTAGTACTAAGTGGCGAAAGGAATGACTATTGACACCTCCTGTTTCATGGACATATAATGTGCGCACACGC
>CAYGYD010000194.1:0-3129 GCA_964354005.1 uncultured Dehalococcoidales bacterium
GGCAGCATTTATTGGTTTGGCTGCTCAGAAGAACAACTATGTAACTCAGGCTGTCTAAAAAGCCCCAAAAACAGCGATTTTTGAAGCTAAGCATTTTAAGTCCCACGCCTGGGATACTGACTTATTGGACAGCCTGAACTAGTGCATTGCGACAGCAGAAGGTAACTCTCGGCCTAACCAAGGAACAGATAGCCAATGGCGAAGTAGTTGATAATGCCCAGACAGCCCAGGTTGCCGCGGAGACTTTGACCAAACACCTCCAGAGTATAGCGGGAGGAACTTATAGTGATCTGATGGCTGCCAACAAGAGTGGTAAATATGACCCGACTGATATTAATGATTTGAAATACACACAGGGGCTTAACATGGAGAACTCTTTTAATCTGGCTGTGCTTAGCTTTGGGGTTATCCAAGAAACGATGGCTGTTGGTGCTGCCCTGATTGTTATCGGTATCGCCGTTGGTGCCACCGGATTCATGCTCTTCAGGCTAGGCAAGAAAGAGGCTTTATACAAATAGAACGTAAACCCGGGTATGGCACGTGCGTGGCGCAGTCCGTTTCTACATTAGGGTTCAACTCAACTAAGCGTATGAGTGACTTGACCTGCCACCGATAGTTGTACCAGTCTCGAAGTTAATCCGACCAGGACAATAGCCTCAGGAGCTGGCGGCCGGTATCCCAGAGTGCTATGCGGACGTCTCTGATTGTATTTCCTCCGCCACTCCTCAATCAATACCTTGGCCTTCGGCTGACGTGGTCGGGCGTTGGCCCTGCCAGGCATCTGGAAGCTCTGGGGGTCACTGTGACGGTGGACTTGCCGGAGTGCAGGACAGAATCTGATAGGCCACCCGCTATTGGGGCTTGACTTTGTCACGCCCCTTCCCTCCTCAGGTAGGAAGCAAACAATGTGCTTGCGTCTCTTAGCCCCCCATTTGGTATGAACAATGTACCATTGCTTTTTATGGTGTCAATGGGGTACGAACGTAATTGGTGGTCACTTTTGTTGTGAGTTAGCAAGGCACATTCAACAGTAACTCACTATGTTCAATTACGTTATGAGTGATATAAAACCAGGCTTGTTAATAGAGCGCCAAAGCAATATAATCTGTCACACGGATAACGATGACTGAAGGCGTTACAGGTGCTTAAAAAGAAGATAGGCGTTTTGGCTGTCAGCCTGGCAACAATATTGAGTTTGTTGGCGTGCCGGGCCGGTGGCGAAGGTATTCCGCCACCAAGCGCTACGCCTACGCCGAGTCCGGTGACTACACCCCATCCTACGCTTGCTCCAACACCGACTTTCACAGCTACCCCCATACCTGCATCTCCGTCAACACAGCCACCAACGCCTTCCACTACTCCCTTCAGTTTCAGCAGTGTGCTTTTTGGGCGGCCTTCCAGGCTAGTTGCTAGCCCACAGATGATTGGTCGGACCTCTGGAAACGTCGTGGTTAACGGCGGTGACAGTCGTCGGCCCTCGATTCCCTTTACGTTCAACTGGGGGGACGGTAAAGTCACGGACGCGTTCTTCCCAGCTACTCATACGTATTCTGATACAAACAAAAACTATGTCATAACAGTCACCGCACACTATGATGACCGGACAACTGACTCAACAGGATTACTGGTTCGTTTTGTTGCCCCAGTGATCAAGCCTGTTTCACTGCCAGATGATGTTAGGGTTACTATCCCCATCAGTTCAGTCTCGTTGGTGAGCAGAATGCCGGGATACACATTGCCAAGCGGACTAACTGTCTTTGACGATTCCCATTTCGGAACTACCCCGCGGTCAACAGTTGAATATGTGCTAACGGTAGCAGCGTCGATACAAAAAGACTTTGCCAATGACGACGTCTGCCTAGTCGACGGCGGATTCAGGCAGGTTGTCTTGCGTGACCCTGATTTCGGCGGCATGTACTCGCTCTGGTTCACCAGTCCAGTATCTTTCGGAGTCTCCGCCTCAGGGTTTCAGGGAACGGTGCAATATTCGTCATTTATGCATGAGATGGGGCACAATGTGACACTGAATAGCCCCGCGAATTACTACTACGGCGGCAAGATAGATGGGAATGCTAATGCCATATTCTCCGAAAGCATGGCTCAGATTTTTCAGCACGCGACGGCCTTTTGCCTCCTTAATAATTATCAGACCTACGGATTAGGTGAAGACCTGGCCGCGGACATCAGAGATAGTGCCCTGAATTCCATGCGTATCGTCAGAACTGCATATGAATCGTACTTGTCCACTGGAAAGCGTTTTGCCTCGTGGAATAATCCGTCAACGCCGGAAGACGAGACATTCAATACCTTCATGACGATAGCATATAAGTTCTTTGAGCATGCTGAGAAAAGTCCCTCGGGATACAGGACACCACTGAAGCGAATGATGGTGCTCTTGCAGACTTTTGACGAGGACATGAGGACCCGGTATGACCAACATCACAACACAGAAACGGCCGCAACATTCCGTTCCACTTTGATGGTGGCAGCCCTATCATACGCTTTTGGGGCAGACCTGCGACCGGAGTTCAGGGCTCTTAATTTTCCCATTAATGACCCGGTGTATGACGAGCTATACGACAAAGCTAGCTTCCGCCCTCCCCCTTAGGCTGGTACCGTCCGGATTGCCTTCAGAACAACATAATGATCCGTCGTTGACCAATCTAGCGATTCGTGCACTCGCCATAATCTTACGGCTTAAAGAATCCCGAGAAATCTAAGTCTATTCCCACTCGCTGAAACAGCTGCTATAATCTGTATTAAGCAAAAGTAGCAAGAATGAATATCTCAGAGGTACACGAGAGCACTAAGCTACTAGTCGATGGCATCTCTTACAATGTTCGAGAGAAAATGGCATGAAGACAATCATACTAGCCTCAGCATCGCCAAGAAGAAAGGAATTACTGGAAAAAATTGGCCTTAGATTTGCGGTCGAACCAAGTAATTACGAAGAGGATATGCCCTCGGCGCTAGAACCGCATGAGTTTGCCCAAAAAATATCCCTTGAAAAAGCTAAGGTAGTTGCCAGCAAGCACAAAAATGCCATAGTTATTGCCGCTGATACCTTTATTATCTTCGGCGGCCAAATACTGGGTAAGCCGCACACGGAAAAAGAGGCCCGGAAAATGC
>CAYGYD010000195.1:0-3128 GCA_964354005.1 uncultured Dehalococcoidales bacterium
CGGTGGTCACTGAAATCAGAGGCGAGTCACAGGTCGACCTCGTGGCGGAGTATGTTGACGTCCTACAGATAGGTGCCCGGAACATGTACGACCAGGATTTGCTGACCAGAGCCGCCAGCAAAGGTAAACCGATGCTCTTCAAGAGGCATTTCGGCGCCAGCGTGGAAGAATTCTTGTCTTTCGCCGAATACATCGCTGCCGAGGGGAATAAGGATATAATCCTATGTGAAAGAGGCATTGTCCCGGTGGGCAAAGGCAAAAGCTACACCCGCTATACCCTCGACCTGGGGGCGGTGCCAGCCATCCAGAAAGAGACCTTCTTACCGGTGATGGTCGACCCCAGTCATGCCGCCGGTCGCCGCGACCTCATCTTCAACATGAGCTGCGCCGCAGTCGCCGCCGGTGCCTCGGGATTGATGATTGAGGTACACTATAACCCGACCGAGGCGCTGGTTGACGGACAGCAAATGATTACGCCCGATGAGCTCAAGGAGACCATTGAGGCCTGTAATCGCATCCACCGAGTACTTGGCAAAACCAGAGTCCAGGGCGCTAACTAATGAAAAGCATCAGGGTGAGGCTGGGCAGCAGTAGTTACAACATCCGTATTGGTACTGGTCTACTGACACAGGTCGGGCCAATGCTAAAAGAAATGGGGTTCGCCGACAAAGCGGTAATTATCACCGACCCCACCGTAAAGAAACTATATGGCCGCAAGCTGAAGCAGAGCCTCGTCTCAAGCGGCTTCAAGGTAGTCCTGCTGGAGGTGCCGGAAGGGGAAGAGCAAAAATCACTGGAAACAGCCGGCCGGTTGTACCAAGAGCTGACCGATTTTTATGCCGAACGGACAACGCCGATTCTGGCCCTGGGTGGTGGGGTTATTGGTGACCTCACCGGATTTGTCGCCGCCACCTATCTACGCGGCGTGCCGCTAGTACAGGTACCAACGACTCTGCTGGCGCAGGGCGACAGCAGCATCGGTGGCAAGGTGGCGGTAAACCACGGCCTTTTAAAAAACAAAATCGGGGCTTTCTATCACCCAAGGCTAACGGTCTCGGACATAAGTACCCTGAAAACCCTTTCCCCCAGAGAGCTCAGTGATGGACTGGCTGAGATAATAAAACATGGAGCAATCCTAGACAGAGAGTTCTTCAGCTATCTTGAAAAAAATCTGGATGGAATAAAATCGCTCGACGAGCGGGTGCTGGAGAGAGTTGTCTCCCGCTCGGCCGAAATTAAAGCCCGAGTTGTGGAAAAAGACGAGCTAGATTTAGGGCTGAGGAATATCCTGAACTACGGTCATACGGTAGGGCACGCTATTGAATCGGTCTCAGAACTCAAAGTCTGGCACGGTGAGGCTGTCGCCATCGGGATGCTGGTCGAGGCCAGAATCTCAAACCGGCTGGGTATGCTTGATAATAATGATGTAACCAGATTGAGAAACCTTACCGCTAGAGCCGGCCTGCCGACAGAACTGCCACCCCTTGAACTAACAAAACTAATTCAGGCAATGAGACATGATAAAAAGGTCTTGCAGGGCAAGATGAGGTTTGCTTTATTAAAATCAATTGGTGAAGTATTCATCACTGATGAGGTAAGACCCTCCTTGATAGAAGAGGCTTTGGTTGAATGAAATGAATAAGCCTAGAATTTGCGCCGTTGTCACGAGTAGCGACATTGGGGGTTTGAAAGAGGTCGAACCGTTGGCTGACCTGTTTGAGGTTCGCATCGACCTCATTGGCGATGGTTGGGTAGACTTAGCCAAATCGATTAAGAAACCCTGGATAGCCTGCAACCGCATGGCAGACGAAGGCGGCCGCTGGACAGGCAGTGAAGCCCGACGAATCGAGCAACTGCTTCGCGCCATTGAATTGGGTGCCAGCATCGTCGACATTGAGCTGAGAGCGAAGAACCTGGAGAACATTGTCCCGGTAATCAAGAAGAGAACACAGTGCCTGATATCCTCTCACGACCTGGAGAAAACACCGTCTCTTGATGAGATGAAAAAAGTAGTACGCCAGCAATTGAAAGCGGGGGCAGATATTGGCAAAGTGGTCACTACCGCCCGTAGCCTGGAGGACAATTTGACCGTCCTGCAGCTCATATCAGAATTCCCCGGAGTCAGGCTAATGGCTTTCGCCATGGGCCCTTTGGGTGTGGTCAGTCGGGTCCTCTGCCCGCTGGTTGGCGGCGATTTCACCTACGCCACCATAGAAATGGGCCGAGAATCCGCCCAGGGCCAATTGATGGTGGGAGACCTGAGCCGGCTTTATGAAATGATGACAATATGAGACACAGCGTTTTGGGTAAGACCAGAATATGCGGGCTTATTGGCGACCCGGTGGAGCATTCAATGTCGCCGGCAATGCACAACGCCGCCTTCCGGGAGCTGGGGCTGGACTACATCTATGTGCCCTTCCACGTGAAGAGCGAAGACCTCGGGAAGGCGATTGCGGGCATGAGAGCCTTGAATATCAGGGGGCTGAATGTCACTGTGCCGCATAAAGTGGCCGCCGTCCAGTTTCTGGATAAACTCGACTACCTGGCGGAGAAGATAGGCGCGGTCAATACTATTGTCAACGATGATGGGGTCTTGACCGGCTACAATACGGATGCTACCGGCTTTCTTCAGGCATTACTGCAAAGGGAGATTGAGCCGAAGGGCAAAAGAGCAATCATTCTGGGGGCAGGAGGAGCTTCTAAGGCAATTTCCTTTATCCTCGCCGATAAGGGTGCTCGCTTGACTATACTCAATCGGCAGCTTGAGCTGGACTGGGCGAAAGAATTAGCCCGCCGGATTTCACAGATTTTTTCCCAGGAAATGAAAGCCCTGGAACTTAGCCGGGGAAACCTGGCGGTAGTTTTGAAAAAGGTGGATATTCTGGTCAATGCCACCAGTGTCGGCATGACACCTTTGGTCAATGAAACGCCGGTGCCAGCCAATTTGCTCCATCCCGGGCTGATTGTCTACGATATCGTCTATAATCCGATGAAAACGAGACTGCTGAGAGAGGCTGAAGCGGTCGGGGCCAGCACAATAGGCGGGATAGATATGCTGGTCTGGCAGGGAGCGCTGGCTTTTGAGAAGTGGACCGGTCGGAAAGCCCCGGTAGAGCTGATGAAAGGAG
>CAYGYD010000196.1:0-3125 GCA_964354005.1 uncultured Dehalococcoidales bacterium
AGCCTGAGAGCCCTTGAGTCGGAAGCAGGAATGACCTAACCAGGTAATCTCCATTATCTAGGCTCAATATAACATAGCGCTGGCTATTGGTCAATGAGATGTATTACTCTTCAGTGCATTAGTGACACCTCTTTCCCCCCGACAAGAAACATTGGCTGACCTCACCCCCTGCCCCCTCTCCTAGAAGGAGAGGGGGACTAAAGGAAAGAGGGGGCAAAGCCCCCCTCTTAAAAACTTCTCCCCTTATTAAGGGGATGGGGATGGGTCAGTTACCAGCTAGAACCACCAACATGACACTGGGATGTGTCATCAATCTATCTGAACTAGCTAATGAGCCGGGGAACCTGGCAGTCTCTTGACAACTGGTAATCAAAATGTTAAAAATAGTAATTAGCAGTCTCAGCCTGAGAGTGCTAAATGGAGGCTAGGATGCTGTCACCCAGGCGGGAAAAGATACTCAGAGCTATCATTGAGCAATATATTGCCAAAGCTCGACCGGTACCATCGCAGGAGATTATGGCTGACCGGGAGATGGAGGTCAGCTCGGCCACCATTCGCAATGAGATGATGCGCCTGGAAGAGGAGGGCTATATCATCCGCCCCCACACTTCTGCCGGCAGTGTCCCCACCGACAAGGGCTACCGCCGTTATGTAGAGGCGATCGGTGACATCCAGTTGCCAGTGGCTGAACAGCGATTGGTCAGCCACCTTTTCCACCAGGTGGAACGGGAGCTTGAGGAGTGGCTGAATCTGGCGGCCACCCTGCTGGCGCAGATGGTGCACAATACGGCGGTGGTCACTACGCCCAAGGCGCCCTCCTGCCGGTTCAAGCATTTGGAGCTGGTCAGCCTGCAGGACTCTCTGGCTCTCCTGGTCGTGGTCTTGGACGGTGCCAGGGTGAGACAGCAGTTAATTAGCTTTGACCAAATGGTGTCTCAGGAAAAGCTGACCATAATGGCGACTAAGCTGAGCTCCGTATTCGCTGGCCGGAACAGCGCGCAGATTGGGGCTAAGGACCCCGCGGGGCTGTCGTTAACGGAGCAGAAGTTAACCGATTGTCTGGTGAAAATCATGGAGACTGAGGACGAGCGCGAGTATGCCGAGCCCTATCTTGACGGCCTGCACTTCATGCTCAGTCAGCCCGAGTTTGCCCGTGACCAGCACCTGGCTTTATCCCTGATGGAGCTGATTGAGCGCCGGAGCCTGATGAGGAGCATCGTCCCGCCAGAGTTTACCGGCAGGAGGGTGCAGGTCATCATCGGACGGGAAAACAGAGCCGAGAGTATCCACGACTACAGTGTGGTTATCAGTGGGTATGGCTTGCCTCAGGAAGCGGCGGGCACGATTGGTGTGATTGGCCCCACCCGGATGCCCTACGCCCGCACCATGGCCACGGTGAATTATCTGGCTTCGGTGCTGAGCCGCCTAGTGGCCCGGTTATACGGTCGGGAAATGTCCGATGAGCTATACCGCGAGGAGACTAATTGATTGAGCCACTTCGCTTTCTCTCTTCGGCACAGGATACCCATCGGGTTATTCTAGCGCGGGCCAAGTTTAGCTTGTGTTAGAGGTAATAAACTAGATGGTCAATGAAAAGCCTGATGAAAGTCAGATTGAGAGTGAAATGGGGCCAGCAGTGGCCGGTGAAGATGTCGCCGCCCTGAAAAAGGAGCTGGCCGAGCTGAAAGCCAAGGCTGAGGCCAATCTGGCGGGCTGGCAGAGAGCTCAGGCGGATTTCGTTAACTACAAGCGGCGGGCGGAACAGGAGCGGGATGAGACCGTCAAGTCTGCCAATGCTTCACTGGTACTCAGTCTCTTGCCAATTCTGGACGACTTTGAGCGAGCGGTGACCTCCTGTCCTCAGGAGCTAGCTGGGCTGGCCTGGGTCGAGGGTATCCGGCTTATTGAGCGTAAGCTGAGAGCCAGCCTGGAAGCCCAGGGTTTGTCCCCCATCCCGGCGCTGGGCGAACCCTTTGACCCCCGACTGCACGAAGCCGTCCGGCAGGCTCAAGGCAAAGAAGGCATCGTTCTGGAAGAGGTGCAGAAGGGTTACAGATTTCGTGACAGAGTTCTTCGCCCCAGCCAGGTGGTGGTCGGAAATGGGGAGGGGCCAAAAGGAACCGGGGAGGGGTAAAAATAAACCGGGGCCAGTTATACATGATTTCGTGTTTTCTAGGATAATCAAACCTTTAACCTAAGAGGAGGATAGAAAATGGGGAGAGCTGTTGGTATTGACCTAGGGACTACTTTCAGTGAAATTGCGGTGATGGAAGGGGGTGAGCCAAAGATTATTCCTTCGGCGGAAGGGGGTAACCTTTTCCCGTCAGTTGTCGCCATAAGCAAGAATGGGGAGCGGCTGGTCGGGCAGTTAGCCCGACGGCAGGCTATCGTCAACCCGGAGAATACGATTTACAGCATCAAGCGCTTCATGGGTCGTAAGTGGGGCGAGCCGGCCGGTCGAGAACTGCCGGTGGAGGAAGATGCTCGCCGCAAGACCTATAAGGTAACCCACGGCGCCAGTAATGAAGTGCGGGTGCTGATGGGGGGCAAGGAATACAGCCCACCGGAAATCTCGGCGATGATTCTGCAGAAGCTTAAGGCCGATGCTGAGGCTTACCTGGGTGAGAAAGTTACCGATGCCGTGATAACCGTGCCCGCCTACTTCAATGATGCCCAGCGGCAGGCCACCAAGGACGCCGGTGCCATCGCCGGACTGAATGTGATACGGATAATTAACGAGCCCACGGCGGCCTCTCTGGCTTACGGGCTGGACAAGAAGAAAGACGAGACTATTGCCGTCTATGACCTGGGTGGTGGCACCTTTGATATTTCCGTCCTGGAGATTGGTGAAGGTACTTTCCAGGTAAAGTCCACCAGCGGAGATACCCATCTGGGCGGTGACGACTTTGACCAGCGGATTATGGACTGGCTGTGCGACGAGTTTAAAAAAGACCAGGGTATTGACCTCAGGCAGGACAAAATGGCGCTACAGCGGCTTAAAGAAGCGGCGGAAAAGGCCAAGATTGAGCTGTCAACTGTCCAGCAGAGCGAGATAAACCTGCCCTTCATTACGGCTGACGCCAGCGGCCCCAAGCACCTGAATATCACTCTGACCCGGGCCAGGC
>CAYGYD010000197.1:0-3122 GCA_964354005.1 uncultured Dehalococcoidales bacterium
CCAGCGGCGATGATTTCGCTGGCCTTCTGCTCGTCAATCTCCTCATTTCGGTCAATGATAACATTTCCGGTCTTGGGATGGGTCACCTTACTGGCCATCAGACGACCGATGATACGCTCGGCGAAGGATGGCAGCAAGCCCTTTTCCTTCGGCTCAGTCATCCAGACACCTAGCGTGGTAGAGCAGTCGGTCTCAAGGATAATGACATCGTGGGCGGCGTCAATCAGGCGCCGGGTGAGATAGCCACTTTCCGAAGTCCTTAGAGCCGTATCGGCCAAACCCTTGCGGGCGCCGTGGGTGGAGATGAAGTATTCCAGCACGCTCAAGCCCTCGCGGAAGCTGGCCTTAATCGGGAAGTCGATAATTCGGCCTGAAGGGTTGGTCATTAAGCCACGTATACCGGCCATCTGCCGAATCTGTGACATATTACCCTTGGCCCCGGAGGTGGCCATCATGTAAACACCGCCGTAAGGGTCAAGGCTCTCCTGTAGGGCCACGGTAATCTTGTCTGTGGCCTCGTTCCAGACGCCGATGACAGCATTGTACCTTTCATCCTCGGTGATTAAGCCGCGGTGGTACTGGTTCTCAATGGTGGCCGTCTTGGCTTCGGCTTCAGCCAGTAGCTTGGGCTTGCTGCGCGGCACCTCAATATCACTCATGGCGATGGTGGTGCCGGATTTGGTGGCAAACCGGAAGCCCAGCTGCTTCAGATTGTCCAGCGCCGCCGCCATATCTGTATCGTTGAGCATCTGAGAGCAATCGCTGACGATTCGCTTCAAGCCACCCTTGTCAATTACCTTATTCAGGAAGCCCAGCTTTTCTGGCAAGACCTCGTTGAAGAGGATGCGGCCGACACTGGTCTTAATCCGTGGCTGGGTTTTCTCATCTCTGACCTCAATGTGAGCCCGGAGGTCAACGACGCCCAGCTCATAAGCCAGCTTGGCTTCCTCAAAACTGCCGAAGACTTTGCCCTCTCCCTTGGCTCCCGGCCGGATGGTGGTCAGGTAGTAGCAACCCAGAACCATGTCCAGGGTTGGGGTGACAATCGGCTCACCACTGCTGGGGATGAGAATATTATGGATGCTGAGCATCTCCTCCCGGGCCTCTTTCACGGCTGCCTTGGATAGGGGGATATGGACCGCCATCTGGTCGCCGTCAAAGTCGGCGTTGAAGGCCGTGCAGACCAGCGGATGAAGCTGGATAGCACTACCATCAATCAGCACCGGCTCAAAGGCCTGAATACTCAGACGGTGCAGGGTTGGCGCCCGGTTGAGCAGGACCGGTCGCTTACTGGCTACTTCCTCGAGTGCATCGTAGACCTCGGGTTTAGCTCTCTCCACCAGACGGCGAGCGCTCTTGATATTGTGGGCCAGGCCTTGTTGCATCAGTCGGCGCATGACAAAAGGCTTGAACAGTTCTAGAGCCATCCGCTTGGGTAGCCCGCACTGGTAAAGTTTAAGCTCGGGGCCAACCACGATAACCGAACGCCCACTATAGTCCACTCGCTTACCCAGCAAATTCTGGCGGAAGCGCCCCTGCTTACCGCGGAGCATGTCGGAGAGCGACTTCAACTTATGGTTCCCGACGGCCGACATGGACTGTCCACCCCGCCGACCGTTATCAATGAGAGAGTCAACCGCATCCTGGAGCATCCGCTTCTCATTGCGGATAATAATCTCCGGCGCCCCGATTTCCATCAGGTGGCGCAGCCGGTTGTTGCGATTAATAACTCGCCGGTAGAGGTCATTAATGCCGCTGATGGCGAATTTGCCGCCATCGAGCTGAACCATTGGGCGCAGGTCAGGGGGCAGAACCGGCAAAACAGTTAGAATCATCCAATCGGGCTTACTGCCGCTGCGGCGGAAGGCCTCCACCACCTGTAATTGTTTGGAAGCCTTCTTGCGGCGCTGGCCGGAATTGGAACGGGTCTCCTGAATTAATTTGTTGCGCAGCTCGTTGAGATTAACCTCTTTGACCAGCTTCAGTATGGCTTCCGCCCCCATCCCCCCCTCAAAAATCTCCCCGTGTTTCTGGCTCAGGTCCTGGTACTGGGTCTCGGTGAGCAACTTCTGCTGGCTGAGGTCTCTCAACTGTTCTATCTCATTGGTCAGCTCTTCCTCAAGCTTGGCCTTCTCGGCTTCCCAGTCGCGCCGGAGCTTGTTCACTTCCTCCACCGAGGCTTCTGACATCTTGGCGATTTTGGCCTCCAGCGTCTCCTCGCGCCCGGTGATTTCCTCCGCGTACTTCTCCTCAAGTTGTTTAATGGACTGCTCGCGCGCCTCTTCATTCACGGCTGTAATAATATAGTGAGAGAAGTAGAGAACACGCTCCAGATTTCTGGGTGATAGGTCGAGCAATAGTCCCAGGCGACTGGGCACGCCGCGGGCAAACCAGATATGGCTCACCGGGCAGGCCAGTTCAATGTGACCCATTCGTTCGCGGCGTACTTTAGCCTGAGCGACCTCAACGCCGCACTTATCGCAGATGACTCCCTTGTAGCGGATGCGCTTGTACTTACCGCAGAAGCACTCGTAGTCCTTGGTGGGCCCAAAGATTCGCTCGCAAAAGAGCCCGTCCCGCTCCGGTTTCAGGGTGCGGTAGTTAATCGTTTCGGGTTTGGTTACCTCACCATAGGACCAGCTCTTGATTTGCTCAGGTGAAGCTAAAGAAATTCGAACAGCATCAAAATCGTTAACTTCAAACATTTTTGTCTTCTGCCCCTCTCACAAGTGAGTCTTCACCAATTTTGAGAGCACTTTCTACTCCCGACACCTTGGCCGTTTCACCGGCGAAGGCGGCTCTCTCTTCTTCATTTATGACCTCCACCGCCAATCCCAGGCTCTGCAGTTCCTTGACCAGAACCTTAAAAGACTCCGGTACACCCGGCTGAATAATGTCCTCATTCTTGACAATGGCTTCATAGGCCTTGGCCCGACCGGTCAGGTCATCAGATTTGATGGTCAGGATTTCCTGCAGGTTATAGGCTGCGCCATAGGCCTCCAGAGCCCACACCTCCATTTCACCAAAGCGCTGACCACCAAACTGTGCCTTCCCGCCCAGCGGTTGTTGGCTAATCAAGGAATAGGGCCCGGTGGAGCGGGCATGAACTTTGTCCTCAACCA
>CAYGYD010000198.1:0-3112 GCA_964354005.1 uncultured Dehalococcoidales bacterium
CAAGGAGCGGGTGGGGCTGGGGTAAATCCCTCACCCTCTGTCCCTCTCCCCTTACTTAGCTGTCATTACGAGCCATCCGCCGAAGGCGGAGGCGAAGCAATCTCCTCGCAATGACACATCTGAAAAAGTGAGAGGGGGATTAGAGCGGTGAGGTTGGTTGCACTCAAAGTGCTTTGTTGCTACAATTATCTCTGTTTATGAAAAGTGACCGGCATTCTGGAGCATTATACTGGGCAGGACGGGAAAATGGTTGATAAGTACAATCCACAGGAAATCGAGAAAAAATGGCAGGAGAAATGGGCCGGGGACAGGCTGTACGAGGTCACCGAAAACGACCCCCGACCCAAGTGGTACGCCCTGACGATGTTCCCCTATACCTCGGGCGACCTCCACATCGGGCACTGGTATGCCATGGCCCCCTCGGATGTCCACGCTCGCTTCAAGCGGATGCAGGGCTACAATGTGCTTCACCCGATGGGCTTTGATGCCTTCGGCCTTCCCGCCGAAAATGCCGCCATCAAGCGCGGTATCCATCCCCACACCTGGACGATGCAGAACATCGAGAATATGCGTCGCCAGCTCAAGAGCATCGGCGCTATTTACGACTGGTCCCGTGAGGTAATTACCTGCCTGCCCGAGTACTACAAATGGACAGAGTGGTTCTTCCTGAAGCTGTACGAGCATGGTCTGGCTTATCGCGGCAAGGCACCGGTCAACTGGTGCCCCAACTGTCAGACGGTGCTGGCTAATGAGCAGGTAGTCGACGGCTTATGTGAGCGCTGTGGAACATTAGTCAGCCACCGCGACCTGGAGCAGTGGTTTTTCCGCATCACCAAGTATGCTGATGAATTGAAGGAGCATGATGGTATCGACTGGCCCGAGCGTATCAAGATAATGCAGCGGAACTGGGTGGGCAAGAGCGTGGGCGCCGATATTTCCTTCGCTCTTGACCATCCCGGCGTGGCCGAAAAGGAGATTCGAGTATTTACCACCCGTCCTGATACCATCTTCGGGGTTACTTTCATGGTACTGGCACCCGAGCACCCGCTGGTGGCTAAGCTGACCACCCCTGACCGCAAAGCGGCCGTGGAAGAGTATGTGGCTCGTTCCCGGCAGGAGACTGATATACAGCGGTTATCCACGGAAAAGGAAAAGGACGGGGTTTTCATCGGGGCTTATGTTACCAACCATCTTAATAATGAAAAAATTCCCATCTGGATTGCTGATTATGTCATCCTCAGCTATGGCACGGGGGCTGTCATGGGCGTGCCGGCCCACGATGAACGCGACTTCGCTTTTGCCAAGAAGTATGGTCTGCCCATCAGAGTGGTAATTGCGCCGCCCAACTGGCAAGGTGAAGAGCTGGAACAGGCCTATGTTGAAGCCGGTACGATGGCCAACTCCGGGCAGTTCAACGGCCTGCCCAGTCAGCAAGGTATGGAGGCTGTCTGCGACTTCATGGAGCAGAAAAAGTACGGCGGGCGCACGGTGAGTTACCGACTGCGCGACTGGCTTATTTCTCGCCAGCGGTACTGGGGCGCCCCGATACCAATGGTTTATTGCGAGAAGTGCGGCATCGTGCCTGTCCCCGAGAAGGATTTACCGGTCCTGCTGCCGCCGAATGCCGAGTTTCGACCGACCGGTGAGTCCCCACTGAAATACTGCGAGGAGTTCGTCAATACCACCTGTCCGCGGTGCCACGGGCCAGCCAGGCGCGAGATTGACACCATGGATACCTTTATGTGTTCTAACTGGTACTTTCTGCGCTATTGCAGTCCGCATTACGAGGCCGCCGCCTTTGACCCGGAGAAGGTGAAGTTCTGGATGCCGGTGGATATCTACACCGGCGGGGCGGAGCATGCTGTGATGCACCTGTTCTACGCCCGCTTCTTCATCAAGGCCCTGCGGGATATGGGTCTGGTTAGTTTTGGCGAGCCTTTTACCCGCCTTTTCAACCAGGGAGTCATCATTGCCGAAAAGCAAAAGATGAGTAAGTCCCGTGGCAATGTGGTCACGCCGGACGAATATGTAGCCGAGCTGGGCGCCGATACCATTCGGGCCTACCTCATGTTTATCGGTCCCTGGGAGCACGGCGGCGAGTGGAATGACAGCGGCATTTCTGGCGTCAGTCGCTGGCTCAACCGTGTCTGGAACCTGGTACTGGAGAAATACGATGCCCAGAAAAAGGCCAATCCCGCCACCCGAAAGGAAGCCCAACGAGAGCTGGCACGGACGGCCCACCAGACCATCCGCAAGGTAACTAACGATATTGACAAGATGCGTTTCAATACCATGCTGGCGGCTTTGATGGAGTTAAGCAATGAGCTAGCCCAGGTCAAAGAAGCCGGTCAGGTCAGTCGGTCAGCCTGGGAAGAAGCGATGGCCACTCTGCTGCTACTCCTGGCTCCCACCACCCCGCACCTCGCCGAGGAGCTGTGGGTCAGGACGGGACACCGCTACAGCATCCATAATCAACCCTGGCCCAAGTGGGACGAGGCGCTGGCTAAGGAGGAAGAGATTACCCTGGTAGTCCAGGTAAATGGCAAGCTCCGCGACCGGCTCACTGCACCCGCCTCCATCACTGAAGCCGAGGCTAAGGAGAAAGCCCTGGCCAGCCCGCGGGTCAAGGCTTACTTGGAAGGCAAAAAACTGGTCAATGCAATTTATGTCCCGGGTAGGCTGGTGAACCTGGTGGTGAAGTAGCAGAAATCCATCCCCCCGCCTGCCAAAGCCTTGTGCGGCGGGCAGGCTTGACCCCCCTTCCCTTGGTAAGGGAAGGGGGAGAATTTGGAAAGAGGAGCTTCGCTCCTCTTAAACACCTGTCGGGGGGTTGCACTAATCAGGGCATCTAAGAGGGACTTTGTCCCTCTTCCTTAAATCCTCTTCCCCCTCTCTTTTCAAGGAGAGGGGGATTAAGGGGGTGAGGTAGTTATGGTAGAACTAAAGGCAAACGTCCTCTACTTCGGCGACAATCTGGAAATACTGCGCAAGTATATCCCCGACAACTCCATTGACCTTGTCTATTTAGACCCGCCCTTCAACAGCAAAAAGGACTACAACATCCTGTTCAAGGAAAATGGCGGGGTTGAGTCTGAAGCCCAGATAAAAGCCT
>CAYGYD010000199.1:0-3088 GCA_964354005.1 uncultured Dehalococcoidales bacterium
ATTGGAAGTGAACGATTGCTGGTTCCACCTCATCAACCTACCTCGAGTACCCCCTCAGCCAGATACTCGTTTATCTGGTTCTCGCTCATGCCCAGAATCTCTTTGCAGACATACTCGGTATGCTCACCAATACGGGGAGCGGCCCGGCTGAGCCGTCCGGGTGTTTTGGATAGCTGATAGGCGATGCCATCGTAAGCACTCCGGCCCACTACCGAATGGTCCAGATACACATAATAGCCCTGGCTCTTAATCTGCCGGTCTCGGAGCAAGATGTCCTCGGCATCCTGGACAACTCCCGCAGGCACCCCGGCCGGCTGCATGAGCATCGTTACCTCTTCCGGGCTATAGTCAATTGTCCACCCTTCTATGAGTCGACGGAGTTCATCTTCATTCTCCTTCCGGTTCGGAAGAGTAGAGAACTTCGGGTCTTTAGTCCAGGGTGGCTTACCGATAACATCGCAGAAGGCGTGCCTCTCGTCATCACTAAACACAGCGATTACGCACCAGCGGTCGTCCTTTCTGCCCTCGGCCATACCTAAGCGAGCGGTGTATGTGTAGTTTCTGTCCTCCCCTTTACAGCGATAACAACCGTGAGGGGCAGCCCAGGATATGCGGTTTCCCTCCCTCGCTGGCATGCGGTTGTTGACTGTGTAGTCCAGTATAGCCGTCTCCAATACGGAGACGGCTGAAGCGTATTGCGACATGACGATGTGTCGTCCTTTGCCGGTGAGCTTGCGTTGACGGAGGGCAGCGATGACCACTACAAGAAGCTGGCCACAGTTGATGACATAGTCGGTGTAGTTCGTGCCTGTCCCGACAGGGGGGCGGTGAGCAAATCCGGAAAGGTAGCTCAGCCCTCCCAGCGGCGTAATGAGCGCGCTGAAACCGGCGGCATATTTATCAGGTCCGGTCAGGCCCTGCATCGGCTGGTCCACCCAGATTATATCCGGCTTTAGTTTGACATAGTCTTCATAGTTTAACCCCAGCCTTTCCTTCACTCTGGGTGAGAAGTTCTCCCACACGATGTCACTGGCGAGGATTAATCTGTCATACATCTCTCTGGCTCTAGGATGGCCTAGGTTGAGGCCGAGGCAAAGCTTAGTCGAGTTCTGGTTATTGAACCAGCCACCAGCATTCAAATCATCTTCTTTTCCAAGTGGATGGGGTGCTGCCATCTTCTGTAGAGGTCAGGGGCTTTGTGCCTAATCGCCGACCGACTAATTTTCTAGCTGTAGCATCTCAGCAATCATCTTTGTTTTACCCCGCCGCAGACATAGAGTAAAATAGACTATGTTTGAGAATTCTTCTTAGGAATAGCGTGATGGATAGAAAACCAAATGACTCGGAGGATATACTTAGCACGGTGCAGGAGGTCTTGGCAGCCGATAGAAAGGACCTCCGGTCAGTACTCTATAGAGACATCATTCTAAATGCGCTGAAGTGTAAACGCGACGAGCTTGACATTCTCGATCTCAAGATAATAGACCGGGTAGTGGCCGAGTTCCAACATGCCGCATGTGTTTTCAAACCATATAGATCGGTTCGTAAAGTATCAATCTTTGGTTCAGCACGGGTAACAGAGGGCAATCCATATTACGAGCTTGCCGTGGAGTTCGGCCGTTCGGTAGTTGAGAAAGGTTTCATGGTGATCACTGGAGCGGCAGAAGGCATAATGAGGGCTGGCATCGAAGGTGCCAGGCCTAAGAACAGCTTTGGGGTTAACATTCTGCTACCCTCGGAACAAGTACCTGCCAAGGTTATTAAAGACGACCCCAAGCTGGTCACGTTTAGGTATTTTTTCACTCGCAAAGTATTCTTCGTGATGGAAGCTGATGCCATAGCGTTGTTTCCCGGTGGTTTTGGCACGCACGATGAAGGGTTTGAAGTACTGACGCTGTTGCAGACAGGTAAAGCCCCACCCATGCCTGTAGTCCTCATGGAACTTCCCGGAGAACAATATTGGGAAGCTTGGGACCAATTCATCAGACAGCAATTGTTGGCGCGAGCATTCATCCGCCCTGAAGACCTATCCTTCTACAAGATCATGCATTCTCCTGACGAGGCCTCAGATTGGATAGCGTCTTACTATTCGACATATCATTCGATGCGACAGGTTCGGAACAGACTGGTAATCAGATTGGAAAAAGAACTTCTGGATAGTCAGGTTGCAGCATTGAATGACAGGTTCCCAGACCTGATTAAGTCGGGTAACATATATAAAACATCGGCGTTAGCCGAAGAGGCAGATGAGCCAAACCTTCGCTCGAAACCTAGGATTGCCTTCTCTTACAACAAGAAGAGTGCCGGGAGGCTTAATGAGATGATAGTGATGATAAACCAACTAGGTCACACAATCTGAGTATTTGTATAATTCAAGGTAACTCAATGGGGAATTAGTAACCAGGGTCAAAGAGGTAACCAGAAGAAGAGAAGGGAGCCCTATCTAATGGGCTCCCTTCTCTTGTGTCGAAGTCTCTTCAAGGTAAACAGTGGATGAGACCTCTCCGTTCTTTCCTTCCCCATAACAATTTAATGGGTAGTGTAACAGGGAAAGCCAAGCTGTGGCCTGACACCTGCGGCATCGTTTAAAATCCAGTAGAGGTAGGCTTCGATATTTTCGTTGTTCATGTAATCGGGGGTGAGGAACCAGTCCCAGAAGGGGTTAATCATAGCCTCTCCCGCTGCACCGCCCACCACCACAGGAGCCGGACCAGCCGCAACCGGTATAGCCATCGTCATAGTCATGGCCAGGGCTAGAGTCAGCGCCAGTGTAACGTATAGTTTTTTCATCTCTTTTCCTCCTTTTTCTCTATTGTTTTTCACGACCTGATTTCAGTCTAGCAGACACAGATTTAGATTCAACACGCAGGGAGGTAGCAGGGGACCAGCACTGCGGTTAGCGCCGCTGCGGGATTCAGCGCGGCCCCCACAATCTCCCTTCCACCGAGTGGGTTGGCATGGACCGGCCGTTCCCGCCTTCGCTTTGCCCAAGCACGGAAATCAGGGTTGAACCGCAGCATCGGGATGACTGCTGTCCAGGCGCAGTATCTCAAGACTGGTCGCCCCTGCTTACTCATCGGAGTTCGTG
>CAYGYD010000200.1:0-3070 GCA_964354005.1 uncultured Dehalococcoidales bacterium
GCGCGCAGCGTTCGGGACGCTGAGGTCGGTGGTTCAAATCCACTCGCCCCGACCATTCTTACAGCCCTTTGTAGGTATCCTCTCTACGGCGGGCGACCCTGAGTATCCTAATAATCCTTTGCTTGTCATCCACTGAATATACAATACGGAAATCGCGGACACGGACACGCCACAATGATGTACCAGCAAGCTTCTTTACAGCCGTAGGTCGTGGCTTGTCCACTAAGGAACGGAGACGTTCCACAATGGCTCTGTAATCTGACTCGCTTAGCCGGAGAATAAATTTCTCAGCGGCGGGCCTGACTATTACCTTGTAGCTCACACCCTGGTACCGCTTTCCGCCCTTCTGCGTTCAAGCTCTTCAAGTGTTACGGAGCCTTCATCTCCCTCCTCGAGCGCCTTCAGTCCTTCACGGGTGTCTTCCTCGTCCTCCAGAATCTCCAAGGCCGCGTCACGCAGTAGCTTGGCCATTGAGGTACGCTGTTCAAAAGCCAGCCGGCGCAGCCTTTCGTGCTGCTCTTCAGTCAGGAAAATAGTCGTGCGCTTTAGAGTTGTCGCCATAGCCCTTCACCTCTTCAGTCAATAGTAACATACCAGCACCGCTATGTCTATATGTTACCAAAGCTCAATATCGCGGTCTCGCTGCCTTATTTCCCAAATTCCTTCCTGCGTCCCAACCACCTTCAAAGAAGATTCTCACTTCCTATGTGCGGTATACTTGACAGATAGACAAAAATGTCGTACAATATGTCATACATAAGATACATAGACTGAATTACAAGGACTGAAAGGAGGACAGGACTATGGCGCCGCTACAGAAAAGAGCACTATACGGTTTGATGTTCGGGATTGTATGGGCCTTTGCCATAATCGCAGTTTTCATACTGAAGGGGAGAGTAAGCACCTTTGATGAAGACCAGGGATTCAGATTAATCATAGATGGGCTATGGATCGGGGGACTTATCGCTTACCTAGTATTATTTGAAACGATTCTCCACAGACCAGGTCAGGTCGACGAACGGGACAGACTGATAATGGACAAGGCTCCCAGGGTTCAGTGGCTGGCAGTTATATTTTCGCTAGTAGCCTGGGTCATAGCGCTATCCGAAAGTTACCATGACGAAGGGCAAATACCAGTTATTTTCCTGTATCTTATTTTCATGTCCATACTGATTGTGAGCATGATAGCCCAATCAATCGGAGTCTTGATGGGCTACTGGAGAATGGACGGTAATGGCTAGAGTAACAAACCGAATCAGGAGGTTGCGCTTCGACCATAATGAATTGACGCAAGAGGAGTTGGCTAGTCGTGTCGGCTGTACCCGGCAAACCATCATTGCGCTGGAGCAAGGTAAATATGTACCCTCTATTGAGTTGGCTTTCAAAATTGCCAAAGCTTTCGGAGTACCTTTAGAGGAAGCCTTTCAATATGAGGAGGCGAAGCAACAATAGCAGAGGTAGGCTATGAATCCAGCGTGCTACCCAAAAATACTAAACGTGACTTCAAAAGTTCTTTTCTTAAAAAAGTCTCCCCGCCAGCTTCACCCCGTAGCTAAATTATGCTATAATATAAAAGTGGACTCCTTATCATCACTTGAAACGGGGAATAGCCCCACCGCTTATTATGTCAGCCAACGCTTAAGTTCCAGCTTTTGACTTCACCGCTAGTGCAAATGAATGAAGGGATGATTTCTAAGCATGACTCAAGAGGCACCGGCACCAAAGGTTAATAACGACTATACCGCCGAGGCGATTCAGGTATTGGGTGGGCGGGAAGCTGTCCGCCGCCGCCCCGGCATGTATGTTGGTAGCACTGACCAGCGTGGCTTACAGCACCTGGTATATGAAATCGTCTATAACAGCATTGATGAAGCCATGGCTGGCTGCTGTAACAAAATAACCGTCACCCTGATGCCAGACAATGTTGTCCGGGTTGAGGACAACGGGCGCGGCATCCCGGTAGAAATTCATCCCGCCACCAATAAGTCGGCCCTGGAGACAGTCATGACCACCCTGCACGCCGGGGCTAAGTTTGGCGGCAAGACCTACCAGGTTTCCGGTGGTTTGCACGGCGTGGGTGCTTCCGCGGTCAATGCCCTCTCCGCCTGGCTCAAGGTCGATGTCCGGCGCGATGGCAAAATTTACGAGCAGGAATACCGCCAGGGCATCCCCCGGGGCAATGTCCGGGTGGTGGGCGAAGCCAAGGATGTTAACGATACTGGCACGACCATTGCCTTCCTGGCGGATGAAGAGATATTTGGCCAAACCAGGTATGATTTCAATTCTCTCAGTCAACGCCTTCGCGAGATGGCCTACCTGAACAAGGGCCTGGAAATATACCTCCGCGATGAAACCCGGGATATGGAACAGACCTTCTACTTTGAGGGTGGCATTACCAGCTTCGTGCGCCATCTCAACCGCAACCGGGTAGTGCGTCATCGCGAGCCGATTTACATCGCCAGGACGACCGATGGCACCATCGTTGAAGCCGCTCTCCAGTACAATGACGGTTTCACCGAGTCCATCTCCAGCTTCGCTAACTGCGTCAACACCACGGACGGCGGCACTCACCTCACTGGTTTCCGCACTGCCCTGACGCGCGTGCTGAACGACTACGCTCGCAAGAATAAATTGCTCAAAGAGGACGACCCCAACCTGTCCGGCGAGGATGTCAGAGAGGGCCTGACCGCCGTGCTCAGTGTCAAGCTACACGAACCCCAGTTTGAGGGGCAGACCAAAGCCAAGCTGGGCAATCCTGAAGTCAAAGGGATAGTGGAGAGTGTGGTTGGCGAGAGCCTGGCGCTTTACCTGGAGGAGCACCCGGACGACCTGAAGAGAATTGTGGAAAAGTGTCTCCTGTCCGCCCGGGCCCGGGAGGCCGCTCGCAAGGCGCGTGACCTCATTATCAAGAAGAACAGTCTTTATTCCGGCACCCTGCCCGGCAAGCTGGCTGATTGCTCCGAGAAAGACCCGGCTAAATGTGAAATATACCTGGTGGAGGGTGATTCCGCCGGTGGCTCGGCGAAGCAGGGGCGCGACCGCGGCTTCCAGGCGATTCTACCCCTGCGCG
>CAYGYD010000201.1:0-3063 GCA_964354005.1 uncultured Dehalococcoidales bacterium
TAATAATACGTCTGGAAACACCTGAAGATAAGGCCGCAATTCGTCATGTTAACGAAGAGGCATTTGGCCAAAAAGAAGAAGCGGAAATAATTGAAAGGCTTCGAAATCGAGGCGTATTGACCCTTTCCCTTGTGGCCGTCCAAGATGATAGGATTGTCGGGCATATTGCCTTCAGTCCGGTAAAAGTCGAGTCAGACCGTTCAAGTTTCGAGGCAATAGCCCTGGCACCGATGGCAGTTCTTCCAGCGTATCAGCGTGAAGGAATTGGCTCACAACTGGTTCGCTCTGGCCTTAAAGAGTGCCGACATCTTGGACATGAAATAATAGTCGTGCTTGGTCATCCAAGTTATTACCCGCGTTTCGGATTTGTTCCGGCTAAGCCGAAAGGTATTAAGTGCGAGTTTGAAGTCCCTGATGAAGCATGGATGGTTTTAGAACTTCCAGAAGGTGCCTTAGCAGGAAGGCAAGGCACGGTAAGTTTTCAGCCCGAGTTTAGAAAAGCTATATAAAGAGGCTCCTTCAAAGAGGAACTGGAACTGGGGTAACAATAGGCAGAACTTTCCAGACTGTTTTTGCCCTCACCTTATGACCCAGACCTATCCCCACTAACCGAAGTGCTTCCACCGGTCAAATGGTCAAGTGCGACAAGAACTGGGCCCAGATTTTACAGAATAGGCAGAATTGTCCTTGTATCAGCGAAATTTCCTTTCATCCTTAGGGTGTTCCTCCAGTAACACGAATATGTTTTCCGTTTCGAGCCTCGCCTTGATTTCTTGATATTCTTTTCCCCTATCGGAAGAAATTTCGGATGACATCAAACTCTCCGGGGAGCAGCCCGAGTACGAGTGGTAATTTGTCCAGCAATACACCTGCCAGGATGGATTCCGTGACCAGTCCTTCGCCGAAGAATTTCACAATACCAGCTAATATTGCGCTTATCAGAATAGCTCCCGTTAAGAAGCCTAAGACTGCTCCTGCTATCCGGTCAAGCCAGCCCAGTTTTGTTGCTCTGAGAATGGCCCTCAGGAAAATGGCCACCAGAGTCGCCACCAGAATCACCGCAGCCAAAATAATGATGAAGGCCACAATGTTGGCGATGCTCCGATTGGAGATGAAAGTCAGCATCCCGGCGAGCCCTTGATAGAAATTGCTGGCCAAGACTACTCCCACAATCATGCCCGCCAGGGACAGGACTGTCTTGATGAATCCTACAAATAGTCCGAGAAAGATAGGTATGATTAGGGCAACAATGATGACTATATCCAGCCAGTTCATTCCACAGCCCCTCCCTTTGTATTTATAGCCTGTGACAAACTGGGAACTGTGATGATTCCCTTTAAGGGCGCTCCTAATAATAGCATTACCGGGCGGTAGCTACTAGAGTACTTCCGTGGAGGCAAAAAGCCGGAGGCACAATAATAGCGCTGACCAACCAAATCAGGCAAATGTCTGAAATTTTTCTTTGGTTGCGCCACATATAGGGCATTTGTCAGGAATGCCCCCCTCATGGGTCCAACCACAGACCTCGCATATCTGGACCGGACCAAGGCTCACATCTTTTTTGGTTGAGTCAATAGCGGCTTTCGCTTTCTGAAAGAGAGCGGCGTGCGTCTTCTCCGCAGAAAGCGCGTAATGGAAACTCTGCTCGGCGCCCTTTTCACCCTGGAACTTGGCAATCTCAAGATAAGCGGGATACATCTCCGTGACCTCATAGGTCTCGCCTTTAATGCCACCATCAAGATTCTGGGAAGTGCGGCCCAAGCCAAAGACAGCCATAGATGCGCAAAGCGCATCGCCCACCTGTTCTCTTAACTCGCGGAAGTGGTTGGTGGCATGAATAGTCTCAGCCGAGGAGATGGCCATCGGGATGAAGATGCATGCCTTAGCTACCCACTCATAGCGGACGCGGCCAGTGAGCACAGCGAAAAGTACTCCAAGACCGACGCAGAGAAGAGTAAACAGGGCCAACCAAGCACATTGTTTAGCAGTGATGACTGAGTAGCCCCGTTAGTGAACACATATTCATAGTTTTCAAGACCGATGAAGACAGTCGAGTTGGCATTCATGAGGCTTATGCGAATGGTGTCAACCACCGGGTAGATAAGGAAGACGGCGATAAACACAAATCCCGGTAGCAGCCAGAGCCAGGGTGCCAGCTGCCTCCGGCGTCCCACCGCTTTCAACCATTTGACAGAGAATAGACCGGCAAGATGAGCCCGCATCGCAGGGTATACCCCCCTGCTCCCAGAATTCTCTTTGTGCTGCTGATGGGGGCAACCCAAAGGTTGCCCCCATTTGCTGATTTCTATTTATACGATGTCACGGCCTGCGCTTCGACAGTGGCTAGAATGGCATCGAGCTGAGACGGATTCTGCACGTAAGCGAGGACTCCATCCCACCAGGCCTTCTGTACGGCTGAGGGCATACTATCACCAGCCCCAAAGTTGATTACTTTATCGTTTCAATCCAAACGGTTAAAATAGATCAAGAGGAAATTCAATGAGGAATATATCTCTCTACAAAGCGCTTCGGGAATGAATACGCCCTTGAGCTTTTCCTTGAGGCGCCCAAAGTCTTTGGCGAGGGTCCTGCAGTGCCCGACGTAGAAAATATGCCGAGTCAGGACGCCAGAAAGCAGTTTGATGAAGCCTGTTCTGCCCTAAGGCTTTACAAAAGCGGGGCTGTGAGCCACGACTACATACGTATCGGAAGTACCTCGTGGGAACTGCATGGCGGAACATATACCGTTAGCTCAATCGGAATGAGGCCAGCTATCGGATCTCAGCATTCACCCTTAAAGGAAGAAGTCGCTGAGTTCCTGAGATTTTGGGGGTTCTTTCAGGGGGTGAGGTTAATAAACAATCTCGTTTGACGCTTAAAATCGCCTTATGGTAGTATTAAAACACTCAAAATGAAGATGCTTATGTGAAGTGTGGCTGCTTCGCTGGAAAGAGGGGGCTATGCTGGTCGAGAAAGAGCTGACTGAGTTTTCACCTCAGAAAGATACCGTTCTGACCATCGGTGTTTTTGACGGCGTGCACCTCGGTCACAAATATCTGATTT
>CAYGYD010000202.1:0-3048 GCA_964354005.1 uncultured Dehalococcoidales bacterium
TACGGTAACGCTGTTTTAGCTATCCTTTTGTTAACCTCACCCCCTTTATCCCCCTCTCCTTGAGAAGGAGAGGGGGAAGAGATTATAAGAGCCCCGACTAGTCGGGGCTCTTTACGCCCTTCCGATTTCTATTTGGGGCAAGCCCCCTCTTGGGAACCCTGCTTTTGATATTAATAATCTTGACGAACCCTATACTCTAGTTTATCCTTTACACAGAACAGACTGATAGGTTAGAAAATGACTACGAAAAAACTAGACTATGATCAAATCTATAAACTTGTCAGAGAATACTACATGCAACAGGTATTGCTTACTAGAGAATTATTCGAGCATCAATACAACGAGCTGGAAAGAATAGATAATCCACGCGTTTCGTCGTTGTATCACTTACTTCTCAGCATTTACCTAACAGGTAGTGCAACTAACTTGCTTGCTCTCAACAATTATCTCGGCGAAGGCTACATGCTGGCACGAGCCTTACTCGAAAAATTAATTAACTACATGTATCTTCTTGTTTGCGAAGAACGTGAATACAAGAAATACTTAAATTACACTAAGCAAAAGGGCTATAGAGTACTAAACAGAAGTTTTATGGCGGGGGACCACAAGGTTGAATTAAAGTGGGCAGGCTCCTTTAATTTGGATGATTATCCAGAGCTAAAAGAGGCGGTCAATCAGTTCACCAGTTCAAAGGGTAAGGCAGTTACTAGATGGACTTCGCTTTCGCTTGCAGACAGGTTAAACGTAATTGGGGAAAAAGCCAATATTAATATAGAAGGATTGATGTTCTCTATGCTTGGAATCTACGATGACGCATCAGAAGCCTTACACGGCAGCCTTTATGGCGCTACTTTTAACTATGGCTTTTTTGAAGGCAAAATACCTTCTAATACAAAGCAATTTTCTGAGATGTACAGAAATAAGCTGCTTACGCTATTTTTTGCGCTTGGAACAAGTATTGCCTCTCTCTTTGAAGTAATTTCTAGAGTGTACCCTACTGAGAAGGTCAAAGAATTTGCACAACAGTCTGGAAATAACTTTGGAGCATTGGGGAAATATATAGGCAATAATATCCCCCAGGGAAGGGGGTTAGGGGGATGGGTTACTAAATGACATCAGCCGGGACAGTAGGTGACCCGACTCGTCGGCGATTCCCAGACCTCAACGCCGGCGAGAGAAACGGGCGTGCCTGCTAGCCTGGGTTTGAGCTGGTTAAAAACGGTTACGGCGATATTCTCAGAAGACGGGTTGATTTTATCAAAGGGCGGCACATCATTGAGTGAGGTGTGGTCAAAACGGCCTAATATCTCGGCCAGGTGCTTTTTTAGCACGGTAAAATCAAAGGCTAACCCTATCTCATCCAGCCTGGTCGCCTTGACCCTGGCTACCACTCGAAAGCGGTGCCCGTGCAGGTTCTCACACTTGCCGTGATAGCCGCGTAAAGCGTGGGCGGCGTCAAACTCCTGCTCAACGGCGATTTCGTACATCAGGCGTCCTCCCTCTTGTACCACTTCATTACGCTCTGAGTTCCGAGGATTCCGTCTAACAGCTCCTTCACTGTTTTGTGGAGAACCGGGTGCACCAAATCGGGGGCAATCTCAGCCAGCGGCACCAGAACAAAAGCCCGCTCGGCGAGCCGGGGGTGGGGAATAATGAGGTCTGGGCTTTTCACTACCTGGTCGCCGTAGAACAGAATGTCAATGTCAATGGGGCGGGGTGCACCAGACCGCCCTGGGTTCCGGCCGAGCTTCGACTCAAAACCTTGAAGCAGGACCAGCATGGCGGCGGGTGGCAGGGTTGTGCTGACCTCGCAGACCATATTGAGGAAGCGGGGCTGATTAGTGTCGCCTATCGGCTCAGTATCATATATCGATGAGACTTTGCCCAATCGTAATCGGTGCGTTATCAGTTCGAGTGCCTTCTTCAGGCTATCTTCGCGGTTCCCCAGATTCGAGCCAAGACCAAGATAAACGACGGCTGGTTCAGTGCTCAATTTCTTTCCTCCTTGCCCGGGCTAACTTCCTATTTTAGCACCATTTTACCGTGGAGTTAAATTGGCCTTTAGACTATTAGCCAACCCCATCCCCCTGTATCCCCCTTCCCCTTGATAAGGGGAAGGGGGAGGATTCTAAAAGAGGGGCTCCGCCCCTCTTAGATACCCCCGGTTTTGGTGCTAGCGCCCGCTACCAAGAAATGAAAAAGGGAAGCGTAACGCTTCCCTTTTTCATAGTGGCCGTCAAATATTGCCATTACGGCTGGGTTATGTAACTCCTCAGCCAGGCCGACAAACCTTCCCCTTCAGTTAAATCTATAGATTTGTACTTTATCTCATTACTTGCCAGACTTGCCCGGAGGCCGATAGCCCAGCTTAGCTGCTTTCTTGAATAAACCTACTGCCTCAGAAATTGCTATGAGCGGCGTACACTTGATAGCTGATGCCGCTCCAGTAGCCACAAAATTCGCCCAAAGTGTGTATACGCTGTTTAGGTCAGGAGACTCAACTATCAGATAGGTCTTGTTTTCGATGAGAGAACCGTAAAACTGTTCCAGCTTACAACCGGCAGCCTCAAAAAGGGGGCGAAGAACCTTGGCACGGTCTTCGGGCTTCAGCAATATACCGGCAAATCCCTGAGGTGCTACAGTCTCCTCAATTAAGTACTTTGCCATTGTCTTTTAATCTCCTTTTGTAATGGAATGTTGTATCCGGTCAGAAATCACCGCCCCTTATCCCACGCAAGAGTTAAGGGACACTAAAAAACCTATAAGCACCACCTCCTTTCACATTCAAAAGGACACCAGCCACCGCCATATTACCTAGCGGTCTCAGTGCCCCTGTTTCACCATCTCAGCCACTTAAACCGGTATTCTATTTTGAGGTCATTTCACAGGATGCGACTTGAGTTTAGTCTTCACTTATGTCTTTGTCAACGCCCTGAATAAGAGGTTAATAGTGGGGTTGCTGATGTAACAGTGAGCCAAAGTCCAGGCCTTGCTTTGCCCCGAATTTAACGCCTGTGTTACAATCCAAGTGAGAGTGTTTCAACCTGT
>CAYGYD010000203.1:0-3031 GCA_964354005.1 uncultured Dehalococcoidales bacterium
CGGTGATGCTGAAGCAGTCGTGAACCTCAGCCAGGTCGACTTCCTCGCGCGGGTTTTTGATGCCAGCTTGCTCGTAGGCCATCTTGCCCGCAGTTACCGTTTCGTCAAAGTGGACGAAATCGTAGTATTCGCGGAGCATGCCCTGCATACCACCGACGGCCAGGCCCAGCCCCTTGACCAGGATATAGTCATTTCTCATGCTCTTGGCGATATCGGGGCGGGTCACAACAGCCGCGGCCGAACCATCACTGACGCCACAGCAGTCATACAGGCCGAGCGGGAAAGCCATCATCGGGGCGTTCACCGCCTGCTCGATGGTGATTTCTCTCTGGAAGTGGGCCTTGGGATTGAGCGAGCCATTATGATGGTTCTTGACATCAATCATGGCCAGAATCCGTTTGCCCTCTTCATAGCTCAGCCCGTACTGATGGAAGTAGCGGTTGGCGGCCAGAGCAAACTGCACCGGCGGTGGTGCCGCCGCCGCAATCTGGGATGAAGGTTGTCCGGCCCCGCCGGTCAGGTAGCCCACGCCCGAGTCCTTCAATTTCTCCACGCCAGCCACCAGCACGATGTCATAGACACCGGCGGCGACGGCAAAGCAGGCGTTCATCAGGGCATCTGTTGATGTGGCACAAGCATTCTCAACCCTGGTTATCGGGATGTATTCCAGCTTTAGCGCCTGGGCCAGAGGCTGGCCGGTAGACAGCTGCGTTGTCCCAAACCAGGCGGCCTGGATATCCTTGGGCTCAATGCCGGCATCCTCAAAGGCTTCAAAGCACGATTCTACCAGCAGGTCTTCCGGGCCCGCATCCCAGCGCTCACCGAATTTGCAGCAACCCATACCAACTATGGCAACTCTATCCTTGATACTCTCCACTACTATTCCCTCCTTTTTTAGAGCGCTATCGTCAGATATTAAGCCCTATTATTCTATTTTAGGCCCTGACCGGTATTGGTTTCCAGTAGTAGTTATGAACACCACCAGAAGAGCGTAGTTTGCGGAAGCTCATCTCCACCGGCGCTTCACATTTGATTTCGCTAAGCTCGCGGTCAGTCGCCATGAACAACCCACGGCCGCCGCCATCAAAATTGATGATGGTTATGGCCAGCGGGATATCCACTGAGGGTGCCACATAATCCAGGGAGAAGGTGAATATCTTGCCCTTCTTGTCGGATAGCCTGACGGTCTCCCACTGGTCTTTGGCGTGGCACCGGGTGCAGACCCTCTGGGGTGGATACTGAACCAGCCCGCAAGCCTTGCACTTGCTAGCATGCAGGCGGTCAATCTCTTCGCGCTCTCTCCAGCGGGCGGAGACAGATGGCGGTGCGCCCTCAATCCGGCTGCTAGCCTCGCGCCAGCGCATATAGATAGCGTGGTCGGGAAGTATACGCTTCGTATCAAGCAGGCGCTTAATACCCCGTCGGGGAGCGAGCTTCGTGATTTCATTGGTCACTTCCAGCAGATAGGCATCAGCCCCATCACCGTAGCTCGCCACAAGAATCTTGTCACCCGGTTTGGCTGTCTCCAGGGCGGCGATGAGCTGCATCAGGGCGAAAGCGGCACCAGTGTTGTTTATCCGGCCAAACAGGGGGTCCTGAACCTGAGTCTTGGCGTCCAGTCCCAGCATCCTGACCATCTCGCTGTGTCTTCGGAGATTGGGACCGTATAGGACAGCCTTGGTAACATCCTTGGGAGTGATGTTCATTTTCTTCATGAGTCCCGCGATGGCTTCGGGCATAATCTTGAGGTAGCCGGTCTCATAGACAAACCGGTCCTCCCAGGTGCGGATGACATTGTCGCCGTAAGCCCGCCAGACATCCTGGGTTTCTTCGCTGATTGAGTAGCTGCCGAGGACATTAGCAATAACGCCGTCATTGCCCAGCAGCAGTGCCGCGCCACCATCGCCGGAGGCCTGGTCGAACTCGCCCCGTGGTGTCCCCATGCGGCAATCAGCCACCGCCAGCATGACCTGCTTGGCGGTTCCGGCGGTAATGGCATCCAGGGCTGACCTCAGTCCCAGGGTGCCAGCGCGTAGGGAGTTGGTGAAGTCGTTGGTGATGATGTCCCGGCGCAGGTCAACTGCGGCCGCTACCGTGGCCGCTCCCTGCTTCTCCACATAGGGTGAGGTGGTGGTGGCAAAAAATAGAGCATCAACGGCATTGCGGTCGAATTTATTGATGCAGTCCATGCCGGCGGCGACGGCCATGGTGATGCTATCTTCATCAAAATTGGCCACCGGCTTTTCAATGGGCATATCCCACCCTTTGGTCTCCTTGCCAAGTCGAAAGCGGGGTATCCACGCACCATACGATACAATACCTGCCATTTATCCTCCTTCCTAAGCCCTTGAAGTACTTCAACCACCAACGACTAAGACAGAAGGGGTTGGTTAAAGGTTGAGCTTTGGGCCAACCCCTCTATTGAGTTGCTACCGAACTGGCATTACAATTGGCGTTTCACTTACCGGCCAATCTTCGTGTAACCCAATCCAGAGCCCGGTTTAATATCCCCTGTGCCAGTCGGCGGATTATACCCCTTCCAGCCCCACGATACCGACAAAAATAGCGCAGCCAGCCGGGCCACCGCCCAGGTTATGGGTTAGTCCCAGCTTGGGGTTCTTTATCTGCCGGGAGGGCTGTCCCTTATTCAGCATCCTGTCTGCCCGGCCCTGGAGCTGATTGTACATCTCGTAGAGCATCCGAATTCCGCTGGCACCAATGGGATGCCCGAAGCACTTCAGACCACCATCCGGCTGCACTGGAAGCTTCCCACCCAGGTCAAAGAAGCCGCTCTCAATATCCTTCTGGACCTTACCCCTCGGGCTGAACCTGAGGTCTTCCATGGTGACCGCCTCGGTGATGGAGAAGCAGTCATGGACTTCTGCCATGCTGATTTGCTCGCGTGGGTTGGTTACACCAGCCTCCTTGTAGGCGGCCTCTCCGGCCCTTACGGTAGCTTCAACATGTGTGTAGTCAAACTTCGTGTTAACATTGCCGTCATTGGGTGCCATGGCAATCTGCAGTGCCTTGA
>CAYGYD010000204.1:0-3028 GCA_964354005.1 uncultured Dehalococcoidales bacterium
CTCTGGTGACACCACCCTACGCCATCGCCAACATCCTGATGGAAGAAGGTTGTCAGGTGTCCACCATCGTGACCGAGGGCTGGGATTCACTGGATATAGATATGGACATGGAGGTCTATTTCGAGAAGATCCGGGAAGACGCCGAAGGCAACGAGCAAATAGTCTATAAGTTCCGGCCAGTGAAGAAGAGGTAAAACCTAAGTCCGGGAGGCAATGTGATAAAGAAGATACATCATGTCGGCCTGGCAGTGCACAGTACTGAGGTGATGGCCAAGTTTCTGGAAGAAGTGTTTGGTGCCAAACTGGTGCCGAACTATGCCTTGGAGACCAACGAATTTCTCTCGCGCATGGTGAAAGCGGGCGACAACGCCTTTGAGCTCCTGGAGCCCAGAGGCAAGGATGGTCTTATTGAACGTTTCCTCAATACCCACGGTGAAGGTATCCACCATGTTTCTCTTCAGGTGGACAATCTAGAGGAGTTATTGAAGATTTGTGAAGCCAGAGGCATGACTGTCCTCGGCCGCCGCTTCATTCACCCCAAGAGCACCCATGGCGTATTGATAGAACTGATTGGGCCGGCTGAAGCCCAGAATCTATGATTCTTCGGGTCGTCGCACCATAGGCTGTGTCAAAGGGAAACTGTTGCTTAGGAAAAACCGCCGCGGGCGGTTTTCGCTAAGGCCAAAGTTTTTTACAGGAGAGTGAGAGTGAAAGCAGCGGTTTATCGGGGTACCAGAGATATCCGGGTTGAGGAGGTAGACAAGCCAACACTAGAGCCGGGTGAGGCGCTTATTCGGGTCAAGGCCTGCGGCATCTGCGGGTCGGACCTGCACATGTACAAGCACGGCTTGTTTCTTGACCTGGGTGTGCCCATGGGTTCCGGTCGGGTGATGGGACACGAGTGGAGCGGGGAGGTTGCAGAGACGAAGGGGGAGGTGCCCAACCTTAAGGTGGGTGATAGAGTTTCCTTTGCGGTGGGTGGTGCCAACGCCGAGTATCTCAAGGTGCCGGCTTTAGCCGCACCTTTCCTGCCTCGTATTCCAGACGGCGTTAGCTACGAGGATGCCGCCACGGCTGAGCCGCTGGCTAACTCTATTCACTCCGTGGGCTTGGCCAGCCCGGCCAGTGGGCAGACTGTCGTCATCATCGGGCTGGGTATCGTCGGTCTGGGTGCGGTCCAGGTGCTAAAGGCCTTGCACTCAGTCAAGATAATCGCCGTGGACATTTCGGACAAGCGCCTGGCGATGGCCAAGCAGCTAGGTGTCGACTACATCTTCAATGCCAGAAGAGAAGACCCGGTTCAGAAAGTCATTACGCTGGTGGGGTCAACACGTATCCAGTTTTTGGATGAGCCGGTGGGTAATATTGATGCCGCTATTGATTGGGCCGGTGTCAGCATGGAGAACATGGGGCCATCAACACTGGAGCAATGCTTGCAGATGGTCAAGCAGAACGGGGTGGTGGTGCTGGGGGCGGTATCGGAAAAGCCGTTTCAGTTGGACTTCAACCGTATCATGCGCAAGGGAATTAGGCTCTTTGGCTCGTGGGGCTGGACATTGCCAGAATATTTCGAGGCTTTGGAACTCATTGGGTCAGGCAAGATTGACCGGAAGCCTCTGGTCACCCACCAGTTCCCGCTGGAGAGGGTCAAGGAAGCCTACGAGACTGCGACTAATACGGCAGAGGCGATTAAGGTCTTAATCAGACCTTAGCCGTCTGGCTCCGTTCAATTGAAAGTCCATGACAAGGCCTATGTTCACCGAAAGAGTGCTATCTGTTTTTCGCTGGCTGCAACCAATTGAGTACCGCGAGGCTTACGAGCGGCAGAAGCGGCTCTGGTCATTAAGGTTGTCCGGTGAAATACCGGACAGCCTTCTTTTGCTGGAACATCCCCCAACCTTCACCCTCGGCAAGTCGGGTAAGCTGGAAAACCTGCTCTTGACCAAAGAAGCGCTGGCGCAACGGGGCATATCCCTTTTCTTCACCGATAGAGGTGGTGATATTACCTATCATGGCCCCGGCCAATTGGTGGTTTACCCCATAATTGACCTCAGGAACTGCGGCAAGGATATTCACCGGTATGTCCGCAGCCTGGAAGAAGCAGTTATCCGCACTCTGGCTGACTTTTCTATCGCTGCCGGGAGAGACGAAAAACATGTCGGCGTCTGGGTGGGGCCGGAGAAGATTGCCGCCATCGGCGTTGGTGTCCGGAAGTGGGTCACCATGCACGGGCTGGCACTGAATGTGAATCCTAACCTGGAACATTTTGTCTTAATCAACCCCTGTGGTATCCTAGATAGAGGGATAACTTCCATGACTAAGCTACTGGGGCGTGAAGTCCCGATGGAAGACGTGGCCGAGAGGCTGGCGGGGCACTTCGCCGAGGTCTTCAATGCCCGCCTTGAGCCGGGCCCGGTTAGTTCACTGGGGTGGAATTGATGGCTGGCCGATTACCCCCGTGGTTTAAGAAGAAAATACCCGACCCCGGCATCTTGGTTGGCATGAAGGCGCTTTTCGACGGGCTAGGCCTGCATACCATCTGTGAAAGCGCCCTCTGCCCGAATTTGGGCGACTGTTTCCACCGCGGCACAGCTACTTTCCTGATTCTGGGCAATATCTGCACCCGGAATTGCACCTTCTGTGCGGTGGAGAAGGGGATTCCTTTGCCTCGGGATGAGAGAGAGCCAGAGCACCTAGTGGAAGCGGTGGCGAAAATGGGACTCAGGCATGTGGTCATTACTTCGGTGACCCGGGACGACTTGCCTGATGGTGGGGCGGCCCATTTTGCCCGAACTATCGCTCTCTTGAAGCAGATGAACAGACGGCTGGCGGTCGAAGTTCTCACACCGGACTTTGGCGGCTCGCTTGCTTCCCTCAAGACCGTGGTGCAGGCTCACCCGGATGTTCTGAATCACAACCTGGAGACTGTCCCCCGCCTCTACACTGAAGTCAGGCCCAAGGCCAACTTCCGGGACTCCTTGCGACTGCTCAAGCAGGCCAAAGAGCTCAATTCGTCTCTCATTACCAA
>CAYGYD010000205.1:0-3010 GCA_964354005.1 uncultured Dehalococcoidales bacterium
TGGATGATATGAAAACAATGGCATCCATAATAAATCGCACTGGCAAGGTGGACTACATCATGGTGGGCCCCGGTATACCAGTAATGTACTTTCCCCCGGGCTATCTGGTATATCAGGCGGCCGCGCTCAAGGAAGTCGTTGACATACCCGTAATTGCCAGCGGGCGAATCAATGACCCAGTACAGGCAGAAAGCATACTGGCTGATGGCCATGCCGACCTTGTGGCCATGAACCGGGCAACAATATGTGACCCTGAGATGCCCAAGAAGGCCCGCGAGGGTCGACTGGAGGAAATTCGACATTGCATAGCCTGTTCAGAGGGGTGCTGGCAGCGCATAACAGATAGGCATCCATCGGGGATATCCTGTTCCTATAACCCGACGGTGGGCAAGGAGACTATCCCCGGTTGGCTGGACCTCATTCCGGCGATAACTAAAAAGAAGGTGATGGTTATTGGCGGCGGCCCCGCTGGTCTGGAGACAGCCAGGGTAGCCGCGGCCAGAGGCCACCAGGTATCCCTTTGGGAGAAGGGAGACGAGTTGGGAGGAATGGTACTGGTGGCGGCTAAGGCACCAGGAAGAGAAGAGATGGGCGAGGTGGCACGCTATTACCGCTATCAGATGAAGCTGCTTGGCGTCGACGTCCACCTCAACTCTGAGGCTACTGCGCAAACCGTAGAAAAGGAAAAACCGGACGTCGTGGTGGTAGCCACCGGCTCTCTGCCGCGCATCCCATATGATATCCCAGGGATCGACCAAGACAACGTCTGTGATGTGAGGGATGTTCTTACTGGCAAAGCCAAAGTGGGGCAAAATGTGTTGATTGTCGATTATCAACTTCACATACAGGGCCTGAGTACGGCCGACTTCCTCGCCCAGCAGGGCAAGAAGGTGGAACTAATCACCCCAGGCCCGTATCCCGGTCAAGAAATGGAGGGAGGGACCAGGCTTGCTTTAATGAGGCGACTTACCCAAGCGGAAGTCAAGATTACCCCGAACATGCGGCTTAAGGAAATATCGGGCAACACCGCTGCACTGGCTAACTTCTATACCGATGAAGAGACTGTAATTGAAGGCGTTGATACCGTTATACTCTCCTATGGTGGTGTTGAGAACAACAGCCTTTACTACTCCCTCCAGGGTCAGGTGAAGGAGCTCTACGCGGTTGGCGATTGCAAAGGCGTGAGAAAGCTGGTCTGGGCAACCAACGATGGGGCTACCATCGGCCGAACGATTTGACGGCGTCATCTTAGACGCTCCTTTCTGCTGTCGGGGGCGCTGGTAAAAGGCGACCTTATCTCTGCGGCTCGACACTTAGAAGAGGCCTAGATGCCTGCCTGGAAAGTCGGGAATAGCAAGCATCCAGGCCTCCATGTTTCAGTTCCGAGCGGTTTACCCGGGGTTTATCTCTTACCAATCATCTTTTCTCTCAGGTCGCGGTCAATCCAGATTTGAGCGTGTATCAGCCCAGGAGCGCGGACGGTCGCATTCAGTTCGCCGTACCAGTTCTTTACCCAGGGCCAGGCATAGGAGTAGCCGTAGTTAACTGGCAGGATTACATAGGGGCACTGGTCAATCATATATACATTCAGCTCCTTCAGCAGCTTCTTGGCCTCAACTGGGTCCCCCGTAAGCCTTGCCTTCTCGTAGGTATCGGCAACATACTTGTCATTCCACATTGCCGGGTTCCAATAGTAGGGAGGGGTACGGCCGATAATCCACAGTACATCGGGGCCGCCATTCCCCTTGGACATATAGTACATCGCCTTGTGCGTGAGACCATACTGTATGCTTAAGTAGACAGCATAGTCATACGGCTTAAGAGCAACCGTAACGCCAATCTTCGACCACCAGTCTACAAGCATAGAAGCGGCATCAGTCATTGCCGTGCCCGTGCTGCTGATTACCATTTCGGTCTTGAAGCCCGTGGGGTAGCCCGCCTCAGTCAGGAGCTTTTTTGCCTTTTCCGGGTTATACTCGAATAGCTCTCTGGCTGACTGGGGCAGCTTCTCCAGCGGGGTATAGAGGCTTTCCGGCCAGCCCGCTGAGTATGGACCACTGAGTATCTGTGCCTCACCGCCCTGTAATGCGTTTATGAAGGCCGGCCTATCTATGGCCATACTCAACGCCCGTCGCACCCTGATGTCGTCAAAGGGCTTAACGTCCATTCTGCCAGCTATGGCTCCAAAGGTCGTATAGAGGTATCGGAACCTCACCAGTTCAGGGTTCGTCTCTGCCAGGGTCGCCTTGTATTTGTAGCTAACAGCTTCATTAATGTCAACCTTCCCCGTCCGCAGGGCGGCTAACTGGGTGGACTCATCAACGATTATTGGCCAGACTAACCTATCAACAAAGGGCAGCTTATATTCTTTGCCACCAATTTTTGCTGTCCCCCAATAGTTGGGGTTCTTCTCGTAGGTTATAGTAGCGCCGCTGACATAGTCCTTGAGCATAAAGGGTCCGGTGCCAACGGCATTCTTCCAATCCTTGGGGCCGGCTTTCACTAGCTCCTGGGGATATATTCCGGTATACCATGACCAGCCGTAGGGAAGCAACCAGTCCATACGGTAATCCTTCTTCTTTACGACAAAGGTATACTTGTCCGGAGCAGTGAGTGAATAATACCATTCCAGGTTTGCGGCTTCATATTTTGGGTTCGTTCGAACTCGATTCATGCAGTAGAGAACATCTTCGGCAGTCATCTCCCTAGCGGCCATTACGCCGGGCTTGGCGGGGAACATGACTCCCTTGCGTATGTGGTAGATGATAGTGTTCGGGTCAGGAAACTCCCAGCTTTCCGCCAGAGAGGGCTTGAGGAATTCTATGGGGATATACTCCATGTCAGTAAAGGCATATTCATTAGTGCCGCGTGGTCCCTTCTCCTCGAAGTTTCCTCTAGCCAGCTTTTCCATATAGGGGCTGGCATGAACCTCTACGATCCAGTTATAGTCATAGGGGTCCCACGTTTGTGGTTCCAGTGCACCATGCGCGTGAAGAATGGTAAGTGTCCC
>CAYGYD010000206.1:0-2981 GCA_964354005.1 uncultured Dehalococcoidales bacterium
TGCGCTCGGCGACATCACGGACAAAACCGATAACCACCGTTTTGCCCCCCTGTTTGATAGGCGCAGTGCTTATTTCAACCCATGTGTGACTCTTGTCTTTTCTTATCAATTCAAACTCATCCGGCCCAGTCGGTCGGCCTATGGCATTAAGCGCTAGTAACTTGCCAGCCTTTGCCAGATATTTCGCCGGAAGAATACTTAGCTTGAGGAAACTCTTCCCAATAAGCTCTTCTCGACTATACCCCAGGATTTCCTCGGCCTTTTTGTTCCCATAGAGAAAATTCCCCTGCAAATCGTTGAGATACACTCCATCTGGTGCGTTTTCCAAATAAGTCTTTATGTTCTCTTCACTGTTTGGCAACTGCTCCCGCGCCTGCTTCGGCCGCCGTTCATTTGTCCCTAATAGACTTCCGTTGTTTCTCTTCTTCGATGCCATTAATTGCTCACCCCTTGCCCCGTAGAGTCAGATTGCACATATTACACAATACGACCTGCCTCGTATGACCGGCCTGTTTCATTTGATCTTGTGGGATTCGTCCGCAATTCGGCTGACATCGCTCTCTACGAACAATCTCCAGCCCCGCCTATCCCGGTGAGACGCATCTTTAAGGATACCTCTCCTTAACCATCGGAGCAGTGTCGACCGGCTTATGCCGGCCATGGCACACACCTCCGCGGTTCTATAATAGGTTTGGCCTCTCATGGTCACGGACATAGTTCAATCTCCCCCCTGACTAGGTCTATCCTATGTCAATTATGTTCACCTGAAGTCGATTTGAGAATCACCCAAATGTACGGATAAGGGCAATATTTCGTACTGGTACGACAATCTTGGCCAGCCGAGGTGATTTCCCGTCAGCCGCGGCAAAGATGAGGAAGAAGTGGCTAAAAGCCTTTGAAACAAAGAGGGTGGGCTTTGGCTATAGTCCTATTAATAGATGGAGCGATTTGCTCAAGGAAGCCGCCGAACAAGGCCTAAGTAGTGAACGCACTGTGCCATTTGCACGCAGGCCTGTTATTGTCCACGACAAGCCGACTATAGCCGCCGTGAACGGTCTCACTTACGGTGGAGGATTTGAACGTGTCCTTGCCTGTGACATCCGCACCTGTTCTGATGATGCTAGGTTCGCCCTCGCCGAAGTCAGCCGGACGCCATTAGGTGGTCGGAGATGAACCGACATTCCGCTTTGAGGTACTACACAACTTCGACCTCATCCACGGCTATTTTGACGAGGTTCCGTACTTTCATATTGCGGGCAGCAAGCTCGCGGCTCACCCTGTCAAAAAGCTCACCGGAATTCAGTACCTCTGCTTTTCCCCAGATACGACAGCTCTTCCGGTTGGCGGCATCTAGGCAAATGACCGCGACCTGAGGGTTCTCTTTAATGTTGGCTACAGTCCGTGGAGAGGCAATATCAGCAAAGATTACGTGGTCATCGTCCAACACCCGCAGTGAACCCTTTGCTGATACATTGGGCTTGCCGGATTTACTCGATGTCGCCACGAGCGAGGGGCGTATCTGCCCGATTGCTTTCTTCGCCTCTTCCGTGAGTTTTCCCATTTTGTACCTCCTTAATTCCAGACTATTCTAGTCCACCAGAGTTTATTGGCTTCATCTTCTGCCGCCTGGGCTCCGATGTAGAAAAATGTTCTTACTGTACTGCCCGTTAGCCAACCTGCGGCAACATCTTCTTCAGCTCATAAATCAGGGCTTCTGACTTCTCTCTGTCGCGGTTTTTGACCACTTCCTGATTGTCTTCCCAGACCACACGCCCGGAAACGTGGAGCAATTTAACCAGTTTCTCCCGCCACTCCCGCGGACCGGAGCAGACCCACAAGCAGTTGCAGCACGTGGGGTTGGTATCTATCTGCCGTCGCAGTAGTACTCCAGTCCCCTTATCCCGCTCCGCAATAGTCGGGAAAATGTGTGACACTATGTGGGCGTTTGCCGGGTCTTTCATCCCTTCCTCCCACAGCTTCAGCAGGTCCTCTTTATTATCAGGAGTCCTTACCGGCCCGGTTGACCACGAAGACCACTTCTCATCTTTGCTCAGGCCGGCAAATCCCGCGCAGGAGATACCACAACGCAGGTGGTTCCGTTTTCTGGCACAGGTATATTCACGCCCGCCCAGTGTCACTGTCTGCGACTCCTTCGCCAGGAAAAATTGGGGTGGACAGACAAGGGTACACAGTTTGCACTTATCGCAGACCTCTTCATCACTGGGATTGTCCGGCTCAAGCTCAGCATCAGTGATGACCGAACCATAGAACGCCGCCGCCCAGTGTCCCGGAGTCAGGACGTTGCCGCTCCATCCCTGCACCGCCAGTCCAGAGGCAAGCGCCGCATAGCGATGGGAAAAATCGGGAACGAGAAAACCCAGGCTGCTTACTCCGGGACGGTAGACGCCATTGGGTGAAGGAGAGAAGGCTTTGTATCCCCTGGCGTTCAGGTGGCCGACCATCTCACGCCCGATGGCGCCGACAAGCTGGTACCCGTTATACATAATGTAGCGGAAGGGCAGGCGTGACACCTTACCAAAGTAGTCGGGTATGAAGTCACGGTCAAGCGCCACAAAATACGCAATCACTGAGCGCGCCTCGGGGAGGACATAGGTCGGGTCCGATGAGGGTGGCCCCTCCAGGCGTTCCTTGATAGTTACCCGTGCCCGCGTCGCACCCTTCCTGACGATAAAATCAAGCAATTCTCGCTTCAGGTCGGACACCAGAGACCTCCTTGCCGTAGAGTAGATTGTTTTTAGAGATGAACAATAGAAGTATCTTATCGGGGATTCCCCATTTCAACTCACAATGAGGCATCCTGACCCTAATCGCTCTTGTCACCAATAAACTGAAGGAGTTGACCTCCAGCCCTTTTCAATCTACATTTGAGTGCCGTGCCTTGGCCGGTATGCCTAAAGCTTATCTGCTTCTTGTTTGGCCAGCATGGCACCGGCACGGAAGATATTGCGGGCAATGTAGCT
>CAYGYD010000207.1:0-2905 GCA_964354005.1 uncultured Dehalococcoidales bacterium
GACATAAAACCCTATATCCCGAGAGCCGACCTTATATCTGACGCCGAAGTACCCAAGTGGGCAGCCAATCCATAAGCCAAACCTTACGGTATATCTACCACCGCCTCATGGGCTGTTACGGGCCCCAGCACTGGTGGCCCGCCGATGAACCTTTTGAGGTGATGGTCGGGGCTATTCTGACCCAATCCGCCGCCTGGGTCAATGTGGAAAAGGCCATCAACAACCTCAAGGCCGCCGGGATGCTATCGCCCCGGGCGCTGCGCCGCCTCAGCCTGACCGAGCTGGCTACCCTTATCCGACCCTGCGGCTACTTTAACGCCAAGGCCCGCAAGCTCAAGGCTCTCGCCGAGTGGCTGGGCCAAGCCTATGGCGACGACCCGGCTAGGTTGTCAGCCACTAGCCTCAAGCAGCTTCGACCACAGCTCCTGACGGTTCACGGTATTGGCGAGGAGACTGCCGATTCCATAATCCTGTACGCCACCAATAAACCTATCTTCGTTATTGATGCCTATACCCGGCGCATTATTGACCGCATCGGCCTGGCCCCGAATGGTAATAGTTACTCCGCTTACCAGAGTTTCTTCATGGAAAACCTGCCCCACCGGACTGCGCTCTTCAATGAATATCACGCGCTTCTGGTCCATCACGGTAAGAAGGTCTGCCGCAAGCACCCTCTTTGCCCGGAGTGCTGCCTTAAGGATATTTGCCGTTATGGGCAGGATACTTGGAAATGACCTCACCCCTCGGCTCGGGAATTTGACAGGAAAACTGATATTGTCTATAGTATTCTCCAGGAAATTGCTAATTGGACTCATTTCAGACACACATATCGCGGTCCCGGATAAGACACTGCCGCCTCAGATAAAGGAAGCCTTCCGCGGCGTTGACCTCATTCTGCACGCCGGAGATATCTGGATTTCTTCGGTGCTGGATGAGCTAGAATCCATCGCCCCGGTGATAGCCGCCTGGGGAGATGATGATATGGAAGTCGACCTGGGCGATGATAAGCGTATGCTCAGCGGGCACGCGCTGCATTTTGATGGCATTACTCTCTGGCTAGCCCACATCAAACCACGGTATGGGCTCATCAGTCCACAAGACGATTGGTATTCTTCATGGCCGAAGAATGAAGAACCCAAAGACCCACCGCAGGTCGTGGTGTATGGTCACACCCATTTCGCCAAAATAGAAGACTATAAAGGTGTCCTGCTGGTTAATCCCGGCAGCGCCACCCTGCCCAACTATGTGCCCAAGCCGGGTACAGTCGCCCTGCTCAATATCAGTTCCGGCCGGGCCGAAGCCCGCATTCTGCCGCTGGAATGACCTTGACGCCAGCCACGAGGTCGGGTTAAGATACCCATGAGTCTCCCGGGAATCGGGCGCGGTTGCAGTAATGGCGAAGGATTAGACTTATGCCCAACTTGACTGTCATTTATTCTTCAAAAGAACATATCGCCCACATCACCCTTAATCGGCCCAGGGTCGGCAATGTCATCAACCCGGCATTGGCCCAGAAACTTGCCGATATTTGTGAGTGGATAAATCAGGATGAAAAAATCTATGTGGTCGTCATCACGGGTGCGGGAGACAAAGCCTTCTGCCGCGGTAATGAGATGGAGCAGGCTCAAACTGGTAAGACGGGTGAAACCGCTTTAGCCAAACTCAAAGAGACAGGCACAGGGTTTAATGTTGCCTCGGCTATTGCCAGCATTGACCGACCCGTAATTGCGGCGATTAACGGCGATGCCCTCGGGCAGGGTCTGGAGCTAGCCTTGAGTTGTGATGTGCGACTGGCAGCGCAGTCGGCACATTTCGGCTTCCCGCAGGTAGCTTCCGGGCTGATACCCAGGGATGGGGGTACACAGCGGCTGCCGCGTATTATCGGCAAGGGTAAAGCCTTGGAGCTAATCCTTACCGGCAAAATTATCGACGCCGAGGAAGCACTGGCTATCGGCCTGGTCAGCCAGGTACTGTCGCCGCCAGACCTGATGTCTACGGCGGAAGCTCTGGCGCAGGATATTGCCGGCAAGGCGCCTATCGCTTTGAGGTTTATCAAGGAAGCCGTGCATAAAGGATTGGACTTGACCCTGGAGCAGGGGCTTCGCCTTGAGGCCGACCTCTATTTCCTGTTGCACACGACGGCCGATAGGACGGAAGGCATTAAAGCCTTTTTGGAGAAAAGACGGCCACAGTTCAAGGGACGATAAATAACTAGGGAAGTTGGAGAGGGGCGTTGCCCCTCTCCACAAAAATTTCCTTCCCCTTCCCCTTATTAAGGGGAAGGGGACAAAGGGGATGGGGTTATTCAAAGAGAGGGATTTGCAAAAGGCAAGCGCGATGAGCAATTTTGAGACGATTATCTACGAAAAAGAAGACGGTGTTGGTTACATCACGCTGAACCGGCCACAGGTGCTGAATGCCTACAACATCAAGATGAGGGACGAGCTTTACGAAGTGCTGGGAGCCATCAGGGACGACCCGGAGGTCAGGGTGGCCATACTGAAGGGAGACGGGGAGAGGGCATTTTGTGCTGGCGCTGACCTGTCCGAATTCCTCACTGCCCCGTCGCCCATAATTGCCCGGCAGGCACGCTGGACGCGAGATGTCTGGGGGCTTTTCCTGAGTATCCCCCAGCCGCTCATCGCCGCCCTTCACGGCTATGTGCTGGGCTCGGGGTTAGAGATGGCCCTTTGTTGTGACATCAGGGTAGCTTCAGAAGATGCTCAGTTTGGTGTGCCGGAAATGGGACTGGGCATCATCCCGGCCGCCGGTGGCAGCCAGACCCTGCCCCGGGTGATTGGTCGGGGCTATGCTCTCGGTATGCTGTTCAGCGGCCAATGGGTTAAGGCAGCCGAGGCTCGCCGGCTAAAATTGGTCAATCAGGTGGTACGCCGAAGTGAGCTAC
>CAYGYD010000208.1:0-2890 GCA_964354005.1 uncultured Dehalococcoidales bacterium
CGCACGCTCCGTACTTATACGCACGGCAAAACCGGCTGGCTGGTACGCCCGCTGGGGAGAGTCGGGATTCATGCGCCGGGTGCCACCGCCACCTACCCTTCGTCGGTCCTGATGACGGTGACACCCGCCAGAGTTGCTGGTGTCACAGAAATCATACTGGCAACGCCACCGGGTAAAAACGGGAGGGTTGCACCAGCCACTCTCGTCGCCGCTGATATTGCTGGCGTTGACCGCATTTTCGCTATTGGCGGCGCGCAGGCCATTGCTGCCCTGGCTTTTGGTACCGAATCCGTGCCTAAGGTAGATAAAATTTGTGGCCCCGGCAATATTTATGTTCTTTTGGCCAAGAAACTGGTCTTCGGAGTGGTCGGCATTGACGCGCTTCAAGGACCCTCTGAGGTTGTGGTCATCGCTGACGAGAACGCCAATCCTGAATACTGCGCTTCCGATTTACTGGCCCAGGCAGAACATGGTGCCCTGTCACCGTCTATCCTCATCACCACTTCCAGAGACCTGTCTGATAAAGTTCATCGGGCAGTTGAAAAACAGATGAAAACGCTCTCTCGCCAGTCAATAATCAGGGAGTCTCTGAAGGACAAAGGCATTATTGTTATAGTCAGGAATATGGACGAAGCCATTGAATTGACAAACCTCTACGCTCCTGAGCATGTATGTCTCCTGGTTGATAAAAGTGATGCCTATGTGGAGCGGTTTTTCAATGCGGGGTGCATTGTTTTTGGCAAGAAGGCAACAGTGGCGATGAGCGACTATGTCTCAGGACCATCGCATGTCCTGCCGACCGGGGGTACAGCACGGTTCAGTTCGCCGCTGAATGTGATGGATTTTATGAAGCTCACCAATGTCAGCAAGGTGGGCGAAGGTTTGATGAGCCTGGCGGGTAAAGCGGCCATCACCATTGCCCTTACCGAGGGACTGGATGCTCATGCCCGCGCCGTGGAATTAAGACTGAAGAAAAACACCAGGAAAGCCAGGAAGGCAAAGTAAAGATGGATATAGAAAAACTGATTCGGAAAGACCTGCTTGCTTTTGGTGGCTACTCGGCGGCCACCTCTCCGGAGACACTCAAGGGTAAGATTGAAATTGCGCCGGAGGACATCATTAAGCTGGACGCCAATGAAAACCCATACGGTTTTTCGCCGCGCGTGCCGAAGGCTTTGGCCAGATATGCCCACTTCAATATCTATCCTGATAATGCCCAGACTGCGCTCCGGCAATCGCTGGCGAAGTATACCGGGGTTAATGCCAGACATATCGTGGCGGCGGGTGGCAGCAATCAACTGATAGACCTGGTGGTGCGCCTCTTTGTCCGCCCGGGCGATGAGGTGATTGACTGCGTGCCCACATTCAGTATCTACAGCTTCAGCACCCGGCTCTGCGGTGGGAGTCTGGTTGAGGTGCCGCGAGGCGAGGATTTTACGGTTGATGTCCCGGCGGTAAAGAAAGCCGTAACCAGGAAGACGAAGTTAATTTGTCTGGCCAACCCCAACAACCCCACCGGCACACTTACTCCAAAGTCGGACCTGCTTGAGATTCTGGACACCGGACTGCCGGTGCTGGTTGACGAGGCCTACTATGAATTCAGCGGCGAGACCGTGGCACCGCTCGTGGGTAAGTATGAAAACCTGATGGTCCTGCGTACCTTCTCCAAATGGGCTGGGCTGGCCGGGTTGCGGGTGGGCTATGGTCTTTTCCCGGAGAAAATCGCCGACTACCTGCTGAGAATCAAAATGCCCTATAATGTCAATGTCGCCGCGCTGGTGGCGGTGGCGGAGTCGTTTAAGGACATGGACTACCTGATGGGCACGGTCAGGTTAATCGTGGCCGAGCGGGAGCGGCTCTCCGGCGAGCTGAAGAAAATCAAGTGGCTCAAGGTTTACCCATCGCGGGCCAATTTCATTCTCTGCGAAGTATTAAGGGGGCAAGCGAAAGACCTGCGGCAGAAATTGCAGGACAAAGGGATACTGGTGCGCTACTTTGACCAGCCCCGTTTGCAGAACTATGTGCGCATCAGCGTGGGCAAGCCCGAACATACCGATGCCCTGATTAAAGCCCTGCGGGCGATAGAGAAAGCGTTATAACCTCACCCCCTGTCCCCCTCTCCTTGAGAAGGAGAGGGGGATATATAAAAAAGAGGGGCTGTGCCCCTCTTAGACACCCCGTAATGCAGTGTGTGGTAGACTAGTAGTGGGGAGGGAGTCTCAAGAGAGGGGCGAAGCCCCTCTCTAATTCACACTCCCCCCTTCCCTTGGTAAGGGAAGGGGGTCAGGGGGATGGATTTCAACGACCTCAAATTAGGAGGTGATTAAATGGCGGAACGGCGGGCGACAACCAGACGTAAGACTAAGGAAACCAATATCACCTTAGAACTCAACCTTGACGGCAGTGGCCAGTGGGAGGTAAGCACCGGCATCAAGATGTTCGACCACCTGCTGGCTCAGGTGGCTCAGCACGGTCGTTTTGATTTGAAGCTGGCCGCCACCGGCGATGACCAGCACCATCTGGCTGAAGATGTGGCCCTCTGTTTTGGGCGGGCTTTGAATCAAGCTCTGGGGGAGAAGCGGGGCATTGTGCGCATGGCCGATGCCACGGTGCCAATGGACGATGCCCTGGCGATGGTAGCGGTGGACATCAGCGGGCGAGGTTACGCTGAGCTGGAGCTGCCCTTCAGTGATAATGATATGGCGGGCTTCTCTACCGACCTCATCCGCCATTTCCTGCAGTCGCTGGCGGCTGAGGGCAAGCTTAACCTTCATGCCCGCATTCTCTACGGTGTCAACGACCACCATAAAGCGGAGGCGCTGTTCAAAGCCCTGAGCCGGGCTCTGGACATGGCAACACGCATTGACGAGCGGATTGCCGGCGAACTTCC
>CAYGYD010000209.1:0-2888 GCA_964354005.1 uncultured Dehalococcoidales bacterium
TTTCAATCCGGTGGTCACCCTGTTTGCAATATTGTTTGTCATTTCAATTCCTCCTGATTTGTCAGGTTTGGTCACTTTATTTACTTCATATCTGTTTTACAGACCCGGAAGCGATGGCAGTTTGAATTCATTTTTTCCTCCTTTTTTAAGGGATATTAATGAGTTTCAAATGGCCCTATTTAGACTTCCACTTCGCCCCGCGCGCCCCACCGCCGAAGATAATGCTGACACCGAGGATGAAACCGAAGTCATACCAGTTACCGCTGTTATACACCTCATAGACGTTGACGTTATCTGAAAACAGCGAAATAATAAAGGTAATAGGTGAAATAACACCGTGCCACAAACCTGACCAAAAACCGGCGCTTTTTCCATCGGCATCGAGCACATCTACTGTAGGGTTAGTGCCGGCAGCACAGCTGGCCAGTAGGAGCATGGTCAGGATTGCTACAGATACAAAAAACAGGCGTTTCTTCGTCACGGTCTTCCTCCTTATTCAGGATTTCCAATTTCAACTCGTAATTAGGCATCCTGACTCTCATTGCTATTATCACCAATAATACGTACATGGTACTTGGCTGTCAATCTCCACTTTAGAGGCCTGTAATAGCCTAACTTTTAGGAAATCCACGGGAAGGTCATTGAAAAGAATCTTTCTGGAAACGGATGGTTACGATTGCGAATGGTTCTAGGTATCGTCCCCTTTGGTGGAGATAGGGGGATTCGAACCCCCCACCTCTGCGATGCGAACGCAGCGCTCTCCCGACTGAGCTATATCCCCGCAGCATTCTGATTATAGCACAATCTGCCTTGTCAGTCAGCCGCATTATTGCTATACTTATTGAGTCAGTCGGGACGAGCTATGAACTATGAGACCATTATCGGGCTGGAGGTGCATGTTCAGCTACGCACCAAGAGCAAAATGTACTGCCGCTGTAGCGCGGATTATGCCAATACTCCACCCAATACCCATGTCTGTCCGGTGTGCCTGGGCATGCCCGGTGTCTTGCCCGTTATCAATCGGCAGGCCATAGAATATACCATTATGACGGCGCTGGCCCTGCACTGCACTATCTCCGAATACACCAAGTTCGACCGCAAGAACTATCCCTACCCCGACCTGATGAAGGGCTACCAGATTTCGCAGTATGATGCACCCATCGGACGTCAGGGCTGGCTGATGATACAGGTGGATGGGACGGAGAAGAATGCGGGCATCACCCGTGTCCACCTAGAAGAAGATGTGGCCAAACTGTTGCACCGCACCTCTCCCGACGGCGAGACCTACAGCCTGGTGGATGTTAACCGCTCCGGCGTGCCCCTGATGGAGATTGTCGGCGAACCTGACCTGCGTTCGCCAGAAGAAGCCCGCCAATATCTCATTAAGCTACGCAGTATACTGCAATATTTGGGTGTGTCCACCGCCAACATGGAGGAAGGTAGCTTCCGGTGTGACGCCAATATCAGCATCCGCCCCGAGGGTAGCCACAAGTACATGCCCAAGGTGGAAGTCAAGAATATGAATAGCTTCCGGGCGGTCTACCTGGCGATGGAGTACGAAGCCAAACGGCAGAAGAGGGTGGCTGAGGCGGGCGAAAGGCTCATCCAGGAGACGCGGGGCTGGGTAGAGGAAAAGGGTCAGACAGTCTCCCAGCGCACCAAGGAATACGCCCACGACTACCGCTATTTCCCCGAGCCTGACTTGCCGCCGCTGGCCTTAGACCGCAAGTGGGTGGAGGAAATAAAGGCAAAGCTGCCCGAATTGCCCGAGGCTAAACGCAACCGGTTTATGGCCGAATATAGACTCCCCCTCTACGATGCCAGCCTGCTGACCAGCTCCAAATTGACTGCTGACTATTTTGAAGCCTGCATGAAGAGACCACCTCAGAGTCTTGAACCCAAAAAACATGCAAAGCTGGTCGCTAATTGGATAATAGGTGAGTTTAGCCACTGGCTCACTTCTACCAATACTGACATAGAAGACATGGAGAAAAGAATCAGCCCTATTGCTCTTTTTGATTTGGTTCAATTGACATCGCAAGGTGTCATTACTGGAGCTAGTGCCAAAACTGTATTTGAGGAGATGTTTAAAACTGGGAAAACTCCTCAGGATATTGTAAAAGAACGCGGTTTCAGTCAAATCAGCGATACCAGGGCTATTGAACAAGCCGTGGTTCAGGTGATAAACTCTAACCCGCAGGCCGTGAGTGATTATCACGCGGGGAAAGAGACGGCCATCAAGTTCCTGGTGGGGCAGGTAATGAAGACCACCCGGGGGCGAGCCAATCCCCAGATAGTCAACGAACTACTCAAGAAAAAACTAGCGGGAGAATAAAGTGCAAACTTACCTCTTTATCGCTCAGATGGTATTATCCGCCGCCTTGGTACTGGCGGTCCTGCTTCAGGTGCGGGGCGGGGGGCTGGGTGGTATCTTTGGTCAACCCGATACTGTCTATCGCACTCGAAGAGGGGTGGAGAAGACATTATTCCAGCTCACCGTTATCCTGGTAGTGCTCTTTATCATTGTCGCACTGATCTCCCTCAAGATTAGCTAGAACTGGGACAAGTTCGGGGATAGCATGGGTGCCATAATTACACTGACCACCGATTTCGGCCTGACTGATGCCTATGTGGCCGCCATGAAGGGGGTAATACTCAGCATTAACCACGAGGCCAATATCGTTGACATCTGCCACACCATTAAGCCGCAGGACATTGCCCAGGCCGCCTTCGTCTTGAGCACGGCCTACCCGTTTTTCCCCAGCGGGACAATCCATATGGTTGTGGTCGACCCCGGGGTAGGCACGGAGCGCCGAGCCATCATTCTGAAAATACCGACCGCCTGTTTCGTCGCCCCCGATAACGGCGTGCTCAGCTATGTGGTGCAG
>CAYGYD010000210.1:0-2878 GCA_964354005.1 uncultured Dehalococcoidales bacterium
CCGCCCCCTCCCCAAGGAGTGACAGGCGGTTGAGATTCTTCTGGGCAATGATATTATAGGAGTCAAGCTCCAGCGCCTTTTCATAGGCTCCTTTAGCCAAAGCGTACTCGCCCAGTTCCATGTAGGCCCGACCCAGCCGATTGTAGGCATCAATATCATCAGGGAACTGCTCGAGCAGGGTCTTGTTAGCCGCCACGACCTCCGGCCATCGGCCCTGCATGGCGAGGGCAATGGCCTGCCGACTGGCCTGGCGTCTCAGCCTGGATTTTTCTTCTTCTTGATATGACATCCGCGATTCTCCTCCCGGTTGACGAGCTTACTTTTCCACATCCAACTCAAAGGCTTTATGCAAAGCACGGACGGCGTCCCTGACCCGGGACTCAGCAATGATGCAGGTTATTCTGATTTCGGAGGTGGTGATAAGCTGGATGTTGATGCCCTGCTCGCTGAGCGTCTGGAACATCCGGGCGGCATAACCCGGCGTATTCTGCATACCGGTACCGATGATGCTGATTTTACCCAGCTTGGCATCGCTGACACACTCCCGGGCCCCAATTGCCTTGGCAATCGGCTTCACTACCTTCATCGCCCTGGCCAGCTCACTTCTGGCCACGGTGAAGGTCAGGTCAGTGATATTGTGAATACTGGCATTCTGGACAATGGTATCAACACTGATATTGGCCTTAGCCAGCGGCTCAAAGATAGCTACGGCAATGCCGGGCCGGTCGGGCACCCCGACGATTGTTATCTTGGCCACATCCAAATCATGCGCGATGCTTCTGACCTTGTTACGTACTTCCATAGATACCTCCCCGTGTATTAGAGTACCGGGGCTCTCTGTAAAGCTGGAGGCGACCACAATGGGAATACCGTAGACCTGCCCCAGCTCAATAGCCCGCGGATGCATGACCTTGGAGCCGTAGGTTGCCAGTTCCAGCATCTCTTCGTAACTGATTTCGTCCAGTCGCTTGGCTTCAGGCACCATCCTCGGGTCAGCGGTATAAATTCCCTCAACATCGGTATATCTTTCACACACCTTAGCCTTGAGGCTGGCCGCCAGAGCGACCGCCGTGGTATCCGAGCCACCCCGCCCCAGCGTGGTGACATCCATGTCATTGGTGATACCCTGAAAGCCAGCCACAATGACAATCTTCCCCTGCTCCAGTTCTCTTACAACTCGGCTGGGGTCGATGCCCAGAATCCGGGCGCGACTGTGATTGGCATCAGTCTTGATGCCGGCCTGGGCACCGCTCAGGCTGATGGCCTCGTGACCCATGTGCCGCAGGGCCATGGCCAGCAGGCTGATGGAGACCAGCTCACCGGTAGAGACCAGCGCATCAAGCTCCCTCTCGCTGGGGTGCTCGGTAACCTGATAAGCCAGTTTAATTAATTCATCGGTGGTATCGCCCATGGCTGAAGCGACCACTACCACCTGGTCGCCCTTTTCTTTGCGGATAGAGATACGACGGGCAACATTCCTGATTTTTTCGGCGTCCGCCACCGATGTGCCGCCATATTTCTGAACAACTAAAGCCATTTACTTTTTTAACCCTTTGCTGTTAATCCATTCATAATATTATAACCGGGGTCAATTAGCAAGCCCATTTTTTGAGCTTCAGCCTCAGTAAACCGGCTGGCTCCGTTAGCCTTAAATCCCGGCCCCCAGAGTAAAAAGGGCACCGGGTCGGGACTGTGGGTCTGGGTCAGGATGGGGGTGGGGTGGTCGGGGATAACCAGCACCCGCCGGGTCTCACCCGGCCAAGCACGAAGCCGGCTGACAACCTCTTTGTCTATCCTCTGGATAGCCTCAATTTTCTCATCAATTGAACCGGCGTGCGCCGCCTCATCCGGTGCTTCAATATGGATGACGACCGCCTCATGTTGCCTGAGCGCATCCAGCGCGCCAGTCGCCTGGGCCGTATAAGCATTGTCCAGACCGTCGGTTACCCCGGAGATATCTAAAACCGCCATGCCCATCATCTGCGCCAGGCCGCGGAGAAGGTCCACGCCGGAGGTCATGGCCGCGGTAAGACCATAGACCTGCTTGAAGGGAGGCATATCCGGAATCTGACCACTGCCCCAGAAGAGCCATATCATCGTGGCCGGTACTTCACCACGAGCCCGTCGCCTGATATTGACCGGGTGGTTCTGGAGCACCGCCTCGGAGCGATGCATAAGGTCACGCAGAAACTCACTGCCCGGGCCTTTGGGCAGGAACTGGCTGATGGGCTGGCCGGGAATATCGTGGGGCGGGGTACAGGTAGCGGCCAGAGCTTCCTCCAGCCCTCTCAGGTGGCAGATATGGCGGTAACTGACGCCGGGATAGAAACGAACCTGGTCGTTGCCCAGACTTTCATTCAGACCAGCCACCAGTTGACGCGCCTCCTCAGTGGAGATATGCCCGGCACTGTAGTCCCACATCTGACCATCGCTGACAGCCACCAGGTTACAACGGAAGACGATTTCCCCCCGACCAATGGGAATGCCCATGCTCCGGGCTTCAATGGCGGCCCGACCCCGGTAGTAGACTTTGGGGTCGTAGCCCAGCACCGACATACAGGCGCAGGCACTCGACGGCTCCATCCCCGGGGGGACGGTGCGAGCCAGACCGACGATGCCTGCCTGTGCCATCGCATCCAGGTTGGGCGTATGAGCCAGCTCCAGGCAGGTCTTATTCCCCCGCTGCGGCAACGGTAAGCCGGAGGCACCATCAAGTATTAAAACGCAGTATTTCATCTTTTCCTACCTAGAGCCCCTCTAAAAGTCTCTTCCTGTGCTTGTGTTATTGCCCTCAAGGTTAAAAGCGCCTATAATATTAAGCGCCGGGGCGTAGCGCAGTCTGGTTAGCGCGCAGCGTTCGGGACGCTGAGGTCGGTGG
>CAYGYD010000211.1:0-2832 GCA_964354005.1 uncultured Dehalococcoidales bacterium
CCTTGTCAATCATGGCCTGGACATAGGCAATGCCATTGGCCAGAGTAAAAGCGGCCTCTTGTATTGCCGTGGCCCCAGCCTCACGCATGTGGTAGCCGCTGATGCTGATAGAGTTCCACTTTGGCATTTCCCTGGCGCAGAAGGAACAGAGGTCGGTGGTGAGTCGCATTGATGGTCCAGGGGCGAAGATATAGGTGTTCCGGGCGATGTATTCTTTCAGAATGTCATTCTGAACAGTTCCATCCAGCTTACTCCTGTCCGCCCCCTGTTTTTCGGCGGCGGCGATGTACATCGCCAGAATAATGGGGGCGGTAGCATTGATGGTCATTGAGGTACTGACCTGAGCCAGGGGGATACCGGCCCACAGTTCTTCCATGTCCTGCAGTGAATCTATCGCCACACCACACTTACCCACCTCACCCACAGCCAGCGGATGGTCAGAGTCGTAGCCTTCCTGCGTGGGCAAGTGAAAAGCGACGCTAAAGCCAGTTTGTCCCTGCTGATACAAATATTTGTACCGCCGATTCGTCTCCTCAACCGTGGCAAAACCGGCGTACTGACGCATCGTCCACAGTCGCGACCGGTAACCCGCCGGCATTATGTTTCGGGTAAAGGGATAATCACCGGGCAGGCTGTTATCGGCGGGGAATTCGACTAAATCGCCGGCGGTATAGACCCGTCTGACAGCAGTACCATCAACGGTGGTTTTAAATTCCGGTTGCCTCTCTTTTTCGTCTGGCATGGCTTAAATTCCCTCCTTGCTCGATAATTTCCCAGGCAAGTCGTCTTCCCCACCACCCGCCCCGCCATTTTTCTGTTTTATAAAGCCGCCGAGACATCGGCAATGATAAAGAAGTAATCACCCTTCCTTACTCCAGTTGCGCATCATTTCCTTGATGTGCTGGGCCAGTTCCGGGCTAGCCCGCAGGCGCTCGATAAACACCGGGCAACCTTCCAGCAGAGTATTCTGTGCCGAGATGGCCATGCTGGATAACAGGTTCTGCATACCCAGGTCAGCCTGGGGTGAGGCGCCCAGTCCGGGTGCTGAGGCCTCCAACTGGCGACGCAGGTCGTCAGCGGTGAATTTCATGGGTGTAACGCAGGACCGATACCAGGGACATTCCTTACACTGCATTATGCGGTAGGCTTCATTCAAAATATCACTCACCTCTCACCTCCTCTACGAAACAATCTCGCTGACATATTTCTCCATAGCTTCCTTATTCGGGAAAGCACCAGCCACCTTTTGCTGAATTATCCCGTCCTCACCAATAAAGAAGGTATCCCTTCCATTATCGGTACAACTTAATCCTAACTGATTTGGCTTGCGGTTATCAAGTTCCACCAGAATAGTTTATAATAGCCTAAATTAACCAGGAAATGGCTTTGCCCCTTCAAGCTTCCTGGTTTAGGTGAGTTCAAGAGAGGCGAAGCCTCTCTTACTATCTCTTCCCCTTCCAAGAAAGGGGGGAAGGGGATTAAGGTGATGGGTCAGGGCATTATGACAATTGGCTAAGATGCTAGAATAAGTGTCATCAATCTTCATGAACGAGAACAAGAAAGGAGACAGGAGTTGGCCAAGGTTGAAAGACTCGAACGCTTATTCAATCCGTCTTCGTTAGCGATAGTCGGTGCCTCAAATGATTTGCGGAAAAGCGGCGCCCGCTTTCTTAAAGGTCTGATGGATAGTGGCTTCAAAGGTAAACTCTACGCGGTCAACCCCAACGAACCAGAAATTCTGGGACAAAAGGGTTACCGCGCTGTGATGGATGTGGCGGAGGAAATCGACCTGGCGATAATAGCCGTACCGGCCAGGGTCGTGCCCCCGGTCATGGCTGATTGCAGTCGGAAGGGTGTGAAGTTTGCCATCGTACACAGCGCCGGCTTTTCTGAACTGGGTGCCGAAGGCAAGGAACTGGAAAAAGAGATGCTGAGGTCTGCCCGGCAGGGCGGAACCCGAATCATCGGCCCCAATTGCATGGGACTCTATTCCCCGCTAGCCCACATTAATACCATCGCTTCCCGGATTACCCTCGAGGATGAGTCCGGCCCGGTGGCTTTTATCGGGCAGAGCGGCTGGGTGACGGAGAATGTCATCCAGCTGGGCTACGAGCGTGGGCTGCGCTTCAGCAAGGTGGTCAGTATTGGCAATCAGAGCGACCTCACTATTGAAGACTTAATTGCCTACCTCGCCGATGACCCGGACACACGGGTCATCGCTTTTTATGCCGAGGGCATTAAGCGGGGTCGGGAATTTCTCCAGTTGGCCAGGGAGGTGTCGAAAAAGAAGCCGATTATCGCCTGGAAGGCGGGACGGTCGGAGGGCGGGGCCAGAGCGGCCTCATCCCACACTGGCTCTCTGGCTGGCAACGGCATTGTCCTTGACGCCGTTATGATACAGAGCGGAGTAGTCATCGCCCGGGACCTAGAAAACCTCCTGGAACTAATTACCGGTTTCACCTGTCCGGTCTTGCCGAAAGGGAATAGAGTTGGACTCCTGGTTGAGGCCGGGGGCGGTGCCGTGGCTGGCAGTGATGCCGCGGAATCCATGGGGCTCACCGTGCCCATACTTTCGGCAGAAGCCCAGCAAGAACTGGTGGACAGGTTGAAAGATATAATACCACCCTTCGCCACCCCGAAGAACCCGGTGGATATCGTCTGGGCCCCAACTGAGAACCCTACCCAGCTCTTTATGGACTGCTCGCGGATTATGTTGAAGGAAGTAGACGCCATTGTCATACTCAATTATGAAGTCTTTGATGAGTCCTTCATCAAAGCCATCACCGACCTGAGAGATGAGACTGGAAAGCCGATTCTGGTCATTCCGGGACA
>CAYGYD010000212.1:0-2805 GCA_964354005.1 uncultured Dehalococcoidales bacterium
ATTTCCACCTCAGCCCCGCAGTTCGGGCATTTGTGGAGTGATACGCGTAGATTTCTCAAATCCTGACCGGGACATTTAACCGCCATTTTCCACCTCCTCTGTTGGTGAGTACTGGATTTCTTGAACTTCTACCATAATAATAACAGACCATTAGTGCCGGGAACTATGATTTTAATCATATAGCCGGTGGGTAGTCGCTAATTAGAGGTTCTCGTTCAGAAAGATATGTGATTCTTGGTCAAATAGTCCTTACCGATGTCGGCAAGGTGCCAACCCCATCCCCTTAGTCCTCTTCCCCTACTTAGGGGAAGAGGATTTTTTAATAAAGGGGTCTTAATGCCCCCTTAAACCCTCATTCTTTGCCGACTGTCTAAGAGGGGCGAAGCCTCCAATAAAACAATAAAATCCGAAGGGTGTCAAGAGGGACGGAGTCCCTCTTATATAACCACTTCCCCCTCTCCTTTGAAGGAGAGGGGGATTTAAGGGGGTGAGGTGAATAGAGTATATCAAAGCGTCACAAAGGCATTGAACGAGCACAGAGTATTGGCTGAAACAATCGGATGGGCTATACGCGTGGTGGGCCTTCACTCAACAGTCTGAGTTTTTCTTTGTCCAGGATGATTATTTTGCCGCGGGTGGAGCGGGTAATGCCGTGCTCCTTCAAGCGACTCATCACCCGGATGGCGGTCTCGGTGGTGGTGCCGGTCATATCGGCGATTTCCTGTCGGGTGAAGGGGAGGGTGGGGCCGAGCTTGGATGAGAGCATGAGCAGAGTACTGGCCAGGCGCTGTTCTACTCTTTCCCCGGCCAGGTCACGCAGGCGGGTCTGGGCATCTCGCAAGCGTCCGCCTAGGATATTGATAATCCTCAGGGCTACCTGGGGGCGGCTGGCCAGAAAGGCGAGGAAGGCTTCCTGCCGGATGCCAATCACTCTGGTCCGGGCTATAGACTGAGCCGAGGCGGGGTAGGGCTTGTTCTCAAAAACAGCCACCTCCCCAATCATCTCCCCCGGACCAAAAAAGGCGATGATGAATTCTTTACCGGAAGAAGAGTGCTTGATTACCTTCACCTGGCCTTCAATGACGATGTAAAACCAGACGGGGGCATCGCTTTCCCAGAAGATAAACTCATTTGACATGAAGTTGCGTTCCACAGCCAGGTTAGCCAGTGTATCTAGTTCGCCATCACTCAGACTGGAGAAAATGGGGACTCGCCTTAGTATTTCCGCTTTATTCGTGGCTGGCAAACTGGTAAATCCCTCCCCCCTTGATTCATTCGATGAACCCTCTCTTGGGAAGATTATAGCACAGGAGCTAGGTCACTGTGGGCGCTTTGTGGCCCTCACGCGGGACCAACGCACCGGCGGGGCAGATGGTAGCGCACTGGTCACAGTCATGGCAGTTGATAGTGGCCATCGGCTCATCAGCGAAGGTGGTCACCCGGCGCTGAAAGCCCCGGTGGGCAAAGCCGAGCCTGTTCCTGCCATTATGCCTCTGACAGACCCAGACGCACCGGCCACACAGGACGCATTTATTTGGGTCGTAGATAAAATGGGGATGGCTGCTATCAATAGGCAGGTCGCGCGGGAGCTTGCGGAAGCGCTTGGTGTTGAGTTTGAGGCCGAGGTGGCGAGCTATCTTCTGTAGTTCGCAGGCGCGGTTGGCCGGGCAGCGGGCGCAGTCCACCGGGTGGGACGCCATCAGTAGCTCAAAACTGGTGCGAGCCAATTTCCAGGCTCTTTGGCCTTTGGTGTTCACCACCATACTTTCACTGACTGGTTCGGTGCAGGCGGTGACCGGTTGTTCCTTTCCGGCGACTTCAACAAAGCACAGCCGGCAGGCGGCCGCTGGCTCCGGCTTATCCCGCAGGGCACACAGGTTGGGGATGTAGATTCCATTGTCTAAAGCCACCCAGAGCAGGCTCCGGCCCTCAGGGGCGGTGATAGGCTGACCATCGACAATCAAAGATACGGTCTTCATACTACTTTTCTGAGGCTGGCACCAGGCTGGGCGGCGATAATTTGACGACGGCGTTGTACTGGGGCGGGCAGGCGGTCAGGCAGGTGCCGCATTTGACACACTTCGCCTGGTCAATAACCTTGATTCTTTTCTTATTGGTGGAAATCGCTTCCACGGTGCAGGTGCCGACACAGGCATCACAGGAGCGCTCGCACTTCTCAGGAAGGATATAGTAGGCAATCAGTGCCGGGCACATTAGCGATGGACAGCGCCCTTCTTTAATGTGGGCTTCGTATTCATCCCGGAAGTAACGCAGGGTGGTCAATACCGGGTTGGGGGCGGTCTTGCCCAGGCCACAGAGGGAACCAGCCTTGGCATCCTGGGCTATCTCATTGAGCAAGGCAATATCTGCCATCGTCCCCTTGCCTTTGGTGATGTCATCCAGTATGGCCAGCATCTGTCTGGTGCCCAGTCGACAGAAAGTGCACTTACCGCAGGACTCCTTCTGGGTGAATTCAAGGAAATAGCGGGCTATCTCAACCATACAGTCGTCTTCATCCAGCACCACCATCCCGCCGGAGCCCATCATGGCTCCGACGCTGCTTAGCGAATCGAAGTCAACAGGCAGGTCCAGTGCCGAGGCTGGGACACAGCCGCCAGAAGGGCCGCCGATTTGTACTGCTTTGAAGCTTTTACCCTTGGGGATGCCACTGCCAACATCAAAAATGACCTGGCGCAGGGTGGTGCCCATGGGTACCTCGACCAGCCCGGTGTTGACCACCTTGCCGGCCAGGGCAAAGACGGCCGTTCCCTTGCTTTTCTCGGTGCCAACGCTGGCAAAAGGCCC
>CAYGYD010000213.1:0-2803 GCA_964354005.1 uncultured Dehalococcoidales bacterium
CCCGGCTTTGACCTGATTGCGCAGGTGGCCAGTTCCTGGTGCGGCCAGACCGACCCATCCATGCCGGCTCCCGTCGCCATTGGCGATGCCAATGCTGGCATCCATGCCACTACGGCAATCCTGGCCGCCCTCTATTACCGGGAGAAGACCGGGCGGGGACAGAATATTGATATATCTATGACCGATTGTCTTTTTCACTTGAACGAGAACAATGCACCGGGATACCTGTTCAGCGGGCGCACTGTGCCCGCCGTGCCCAACACGCGCTGGGCGGCGGCCTATGCCCCTTACGGACTGATTGAAGGACGGGATGGCCTCATTGGCATTGCCGCGTTGAGCGACATCTTATGGGAGAACCTGGTCAGGGCGATGGGTGAGGGTTACGAATGGCTCCTGACCGACCCCCGGACTAACGACCTCGCCGTCCGGTTGACCTACCAGAACGCTCCCTTTATTCACCAGATACTGGAAGACTGGGTGGCCAAATTTGACTCCATCCAGCAGATAGAAGAACTCCTCCACGCGGCGGGTGTCCCGGCGATGCGGGTCAAAACATTCGCCGAGGTCGTGGATGCTCCCTACATTCGCGACCGGGAAATGGTAGTTAAAATGAAACAGCCCTTTGCCGGTGAGATTGAAATCTATGGCAGTCCATTCCGTATGTCAGAGACACCCGGCCGGGTAATGGGGCACGCCCCGCTTATCGGTGAGCACAGTCGCCAGGTATTATCGCAGACCTTAGGCTATAGTGACGCCGAGATTGACAAGCTGTTTACCGAGGGCGTACTTTATAAAGAGCCAGCGGTAGATAGACTGGATGAAGAACTGAAGCGATTAGAGGAAATCTAGCATGAGCCTGATTCGCGCTCGTTTCCAGAAGCCAGTGGATAGTCTGGCGGCTAAATATACCGCCTCCATCCCCTTTGACTGGCGTCTCTACCCTTATGACATCGCTGGCAGTGTCGCCCACGCCAAAATGCTAGCCAAGCAGGGCATTGTCTCCGCCGAAGAAGCCGAACTTATCAGCAAAGGCCTATCGGCCATCAAGGAGGAGATAGAGCAGGGCAAGTTCCAGTTCAAATCTGAACTTGAAGACATTCATATGAATATTGAGGCCCGGCTCATTGAGAAGATTGGAGAGGTCGGGCGCAAGCTCCACACCGCACGCTCCCGCAATGACCAGGTAGCCCTTGACATGCGCCTTTTCACCAAAAAGGCAATCTCCGATACTCTGGCCAGTTTGAAAGAACTCCAGCGGGCTATCATCAACCTGGCAGAAGCCAATATTGAGGTGATAATGCCGGGATACACCCATCTGCAACGGGCGCAACCGGTGCTACTGGCGCACCACCTCCTGGCCTACTTTGAGATGTTCCAGCGGGATTATCAGCGATTCACCGATTGCCTGAAGCGGGCGGATGTCCTGCCCCTGGGTAGCGGGGCTTTAGCCGGTGTCACCTACAATATCGACCGCGAATTCGTGGCCCGGGAGCTGGGCTTCAGCCAAATAAGTCGGAATAGCATGGACGCCGTATCCGACCGGGATTTTGCTATTGAGTACGAGGCGGCGGCCAGTATCTGTGTGATGCACCTCTCGCGCCTGGCGGATGAGATTGTCCTCTGGTCTTCGGCCGAGTTTGATTTTATTGAGCTGGATGACGCTTTTACCACCGGCTCAAGCATCATGCCCCAGAAGAAAAACCCGGTTGTAGCCGAAGTGGCCCGGGGCAAGACTGGCCGAGTCTATGGTCATCTCATCGCCCTGCTGACCACCATGAAAGCCCTGCCCCTCACCTACAATATGGACATGCAGGAAGACAAAGAAGGCTTCTTTGACACCGTGGACACATTACTCTCCACCCTAGAAGTATTTACTGGTATGCTCCAGACCCTGCGGGTGAAAGCAGAAAATGCCGGTCGAGCGGCCAAACAGAGTTATGTCCTGGCCACCGACCTCGCCGATTATCTGGTCAAGAAGGGTGAGGCTTTCCGCACCGCCCACGAGATAGTCGGCCGATTGGTCAGCTATGCCCTGGGAAAAGGCAAACCCCTCGGTGCCCTTGAGATTAGCGAATATAAAGAGTTTTCGTCTCTGTTCGGTGACGATGTCTACTCAATAACCGTTGAATCCTCGCTCGCTGCCAGGGACAATATTGGCGGTACTGCTCCCGGGCAGGTGCGGAAGGCGCTGGCTACGGCCAAAAAAATAATCGGAGACGCTGATGCCAAAAAGTAGGCCCAAGGTGAAAATTGCGCCATCTATCCTCTCCGCCGATTTCGCCCGACTCGGCGAGCAGGTGGTGGAGGCCACCAAGGCCGGGGCCGATTACATTCATGTGGATGTCATGGACGGTCGCTTCGTGCCCAATCTCACCATCGGGGCGCCGGTGGTGGCGGCCCTTCACGCCGGCACGAGCTTACCATTAGATGTCCACCTGATGATTGAAGCACCGGAACAGCACATCAGGCACTTCGTCAATGCCGGGGCCAATATTGTCACCGTCCATATTGAAGCCAGCCCCCACATTCACCGTGTCATCCAGATAATCAAGGACCTCGGAGTCAAGGCTGGCATTGCTCTCAACCCCGGCACTCCCATAGGGACACTGGGTGAAATCCTGCCCTTCGTTGACCTGGTTCTGGTGATGACAGTCAACCCCGGTTTTGGCGGGCAGACCTTTATCGAGAGTATGGTGGATAAAATCGCCCGTATGCGGGCGGAACTGGATAGAAGGGGACTCACCGCCGAATTAGAAGTGGATGGCGGCATCAATGCCCAGATTGCGCCCAGGGTGGTGCAGGC
>CAYGYD010000214.1:0-2793 GCA_964354005.1 uncultured Dehalococcoidales bacterium
GTCTCTAAACGGTTTGCTCCTGCCGGACCAGGTCCGGTGAGTCCGAGATTATGCCGTCGACGCCCAGTTTTAAAGCCTTTCTGACCTGTTCTAGGCCGGCGCAGTCCCAGAGAAAAACACTGAGGTTGGAGGCGCGAATCCTGGCCACTAGCTCCGGCGTGGCCAAAGTGAGCCGCATCAGGAGCAGGTCGGTCTTGGCGCTGGCCGTTATTCCGGCCGGGTCTTCGACGGGGCGATAGGTCAGGATGCCCCGGCGAAATTCGGGGGCAAGGGTGGCCAGGTTAAAGATTAAGTCGCGGTTAAATGAGATGATTATGACATCTTTGAGGTCGGCTCTGGTTTTCAGGATAGAAATCAGGCGGTCAAGCGAGCGCGCCTGCTTGATTTCCACCAGCATTTTAAGTCGGTCCCGGCAGAGGTCAATGGTTTCTTCCAGCGTGGGGATTTTGTATTTGCCCGCCAGCCTTACCAACTGAATCCCGGCGAGGGTCATTTTGGCAATCTCCTGGCCCTCTACTTTGGGGTCGTGGAAGATGATGAAGTGGTTATCGGCCGTCTCGTGGACATCAAACTCAATGCCGTCCGCGCCCAGTCCAATGGCAGCCCTGAATGCTTCCAGCGTATTATCGGGGAAATTCTTAGTAAAACCCCGGTGGGCAATGTTTAGAGTCTTTGACATGGCGATTACGCTTAGATTATATCACAATCTCACAAGAAGCATAAATTTGATTCGGTTACCCTCACCCCCTTAATCCCCCTCTCCTTGAAAGGAGAGGGGGAAGAAAAAGAAAGAGGGGCGAAGCCCCTCTTAGACGCCCGGGTAGTTTAGCTATTTCGCCCTGTAAAGGTGAAAACGATTGAGCCCTAAGGTGGTGACACCTCCTTCTTTGAACTACTGCTTGCCTATTTATGCTACGATTCTTTATGAGAGCAGATGCCTGAATTTCTCATACTCCTTACGCCAAGCTTCAGGAATGTTCTCCTGGGACTCCAGGTAAGTCGGGTCCGCGATTGACAGTGACACACGAACGACCCCGTCATCCGCGTAACGCATTTTCTTTTTGCCACTCATCAGACCATGCTTTTCTTCCCACGACTGGAAAGCCCTCGCGCTTTTCTGCAAAGCGGCGTGCAGCTGGCCGATCCGCTTATAGCCTGCTGAGTGCAATTCCTCTATTAGTTCAGACATAGGTATCGGGTCTTCGTGATGTCTGTCAGGGTATCTCTTGCGAAGATAGGCAGACAGGGTATCGAGATTAATCTCTTCCATTTCAATATCTGTTAATCTCTCTGCCTTTCCCTCTGCTACTTCTCTCGCCTGCTGACTGGAACGAAAGAATAATTCAAAGTGGTTATCTGCAAGATAAAAAAGTGCACTTAATGCGTTGAAGTCCTTTCTCAGGGAAGATGGGATAGCGTTTGGTGACTTGTAATCCAGATAGTGAGATATGGTAGCCCATGCGTGCATGGCAATTGTTCTGAGCTGAATCTCAAATCTTAGCCCTTTTAAGTCATCATAGCGCGGCCCGCTATAGGTCTCTGGCAAACTACCAACATAGTGAATGGACAGATATCCAAACGCGTCCTCCGGTTTGGCGTAAATCTTGTCGTCTTTTGTGTGGATAGCAAAACACGATTCAACGATTTCGCCTATACGCTGAAGGTCAGACAGGAATAGGCAGATGACCCGGACACCACATATGTCAAGGATAGTGTCAAACGGCACCTCGCTTTCTTGGCGGCGTGCCTTATCGATGAAAGAATCAAAGGATTTAATGCGAGCGGTAATTTCGTGCAAAGGTACGTGCTGTGACTCAAGCTCCCTTCGCAGGACAAAAACAACCTCATCTCTCAGGCGCTCATACTTCTCTTTTCTTCTCTCGTATTCTCTACGCAGAGCTTCAATGTCCATATCACGTTCCCTTCTTGGGCGCATTATAGCAGAAGTGAATAGCTAGCTCCATTCCCCCGCCTCCGGCCAGATGCGGGCGAGCTCTTTGGCCAGGGGGGAGTGGGCGGGGTTTTTCAGTGCCGGGTCGTGGGCAAAGAGCTTTTCAGCTTCGGTGCGGGCGAGTTCTAAGAGAGCAATGTCGGACAGGCGGGCCATCTTGAGGTCGGGGAGGCCGCTCTGGCGGGTACCGAAAAATTCACCGGGGCCGCGCAGTTCAAGGTCGGCCTCGGCCAGCTTGAAGCCGTCCTGTAACTTCTCGATTTTGTCCAGGCGGAGTCGGCCAATATCGGATGGATTTTCCGCCAGCAACATACAGTAGCTCTGCTCCTGTCCCCGCCCTACCCGACCCCGGAACTGGTGGAGCTGAGACAGGCCAAACCTGTCGGCGCTTTCCACCAGCATGACGGTGGCGTTGGGGATATCAATGCCCACTTCCACTACCGGCGTGGCTACCAGTATATCCAGCGCCCCGGCGCGGAACTGTCGCATCACCTCGTCCTTCTCGGCGGCCGATAGCCGACCGTGGAGTAAGCCCAATCTAAGGTCGGGGAAAACCTGCTGGGACAGGCGCTCGTATTCGGCGGTGGCGGCCTTGGCCTGAATCGCCTCCGATTCCTCAACCAGCGGGCAGATAATGAAGGCCTGGCGCCCTTGAGCTACCTGGCGGCGAATAAAGCCGTAGGCACTGTCCCTCTGCTCCGGCTTGAGCCACCTGGTCCTGACGGTCTGCCGGCCTGGAGGCAACTGGTCAATAACGGAGAGGTCGAGGTCGCCATAGAGGGTCAGAGCAAGGGTGCGGGGGATGGGGGTGGCCGTCATTACCAGCACATGGGGGTTAAAGC
>CAYGYD010000215.1:0-2781 GCA_964354005.1 uncultured Dehalococcoidales bacterium
GACGGTAGCCACCCAGCTCCTCCCCCGGAGAGAGATAGTCAATGCCTGGCCGATGAAGTAACCCGGCCAGATTCTCTCGCTTGAAATGCTCAAACCGACTGGTGGGGAAGCGCCGGACATCAGCCACCACCTTTATTCTGTGGCCCGTTAGCTGGCTAACGAATTCTTCCGGGGAACGGGTGCTGGTACCCAGGGTATAAATGACTTTCTCGTCCTTGGAACTCACGTTTCCTCCGTCAGGCGGATAAATACCAGGGCGTCATTCCGCATACTGAGGTTATTGAACAGGACATAGGCCTCTCTATCGCCAATCATTTGCCTCAGGCGCTTGAGCTCTTCCTCGGTGTAGCGGTGACGGTACCCTGGCCCACCATGCAGGCGATAATATCGTGGCGCTCCATGAAGAGACTCGTTCTCAAAGGGGTCAACGCAGTGGACAAGCCCCAGCTCCGAGCACAACCCTTTAATCATCGCCTCGCTCCACCCGCCGCGCGGCTCCCAGGCAAAGAGAAAACCAGACCCCTTTATCGCTCTAAGGAATCGCCTCATATTATCAATGTTCTCTGGGGTCTCTCTAAAGCTCGGTGGGCACTGAAAGACAATGACCTTTGCCTTAAGCGCTTCGGCAAACTCTCTCGTTCTCTCCCAGGCCGCCCACACTTCGTCCGTAGGTTTGAAAAAGCCGTAGTGCTCCTCGGCATCGGGAGGAATTTTAATACCCGCCTTACGGTAGGTGGGGCTGGTAGGGGGATGCGTTATTAACTGCCAGGCTTTAAGCGTAAATTCAAAGTCAGTCGGGGTCGCCTCTCGCCATCTCAAAGCGGTCTCAAGCCTGGGAATTTTGTAGAAGGTCTGCTGAACCTCCACCAGCTTGAACTGGCGAAAGTAATCCTTCATACCGACGGCAAAGCCACAGCAACCGATTTTGACCCTTGGCATTTTCTCATCCCCTATCGCCTTAATTATAGTCTCGCAGGACTCCAGGGAGAGAAGTGTTACCCATGTGCCCGGTTTAAAATGTAACCTATATCCCCGGTTGCAAAGAGGGGTGAGGTCAAGCTAATGCTAAAAAGAAATGGAGCGGAAGACGAGATTCGAACTCGCGACCTCCTCCTTGGCAAGGAGGCATTCTACCACTGAACTACTTCCGCCCCGAGCTGGACTACGTGATATTAAGCTTCTCTTAAATACTATTTAATAAAGAAATCGGCCCAAAGTCAATATGCCGGTGGCTGGTGCCGAGGCCCAGAATCGAACTGGGGACACGCGGATTTTCAGTCCGCTGCTCTACCAACTGAGCTACCTCGGCGCAAAAATTATTGTATCGGTTGCTCATGTCAGTGTCAAGCCAATGTACTAGTTCAGTACATTAGTGACACCCCTTTCCCTGACAAGAAGCATTGGCTGACCTCACCCTTTATCTCTCTCCCTCTCACTCAAGGCGAGGGGGAGCAAAAATAGGAGAGAGGGGCTAACGCCCCTCTCAGACACCCGAAATGCCACCTCGCTGCCCTGCTAAAGGAAAGTTAAAGAGAGGCTTCGCCTCTCTTATAAAAACTTCTCCTTCCCCTGAGAGGGGAAAGGAAAATAAGGGGATAGGGTCAGGCCTCCCCAAAAGCGGCGCGGATTACCCGGCTAAGTGTCACCAATTTATCTAAACTGGTTCACAAGTTAGATGCGCAAGCTATCTATGTCACGTAACGGCTTGCCAAGCGGGGCTCGGTTGTGGTATGAATGAAGGTCAAAATCTCTGGCAGGGTCGTTGGAGAAATGGATGGCTGAGGAACAGAAGCGAATCTTTGGCTTCAGCCCTAATGTCTTCTTTCTGGGTATTGTCAGCCTGCTGACGGATATCTCCAGCGAGATGATTTTTACACTGGTGCCTCTCTTTCTCTCCAATGTGCTGGGAGTGGCCACGACCATTGTCGGCCTCGTCGGCGGCCTATCGGATAGCACGGACGCCATCTTCCGCATCTTCAGCGGCTGGTTCAGTGATAAAATCGGCCAGCGCAAGCTCCTGGCGGTAGTCGGCTACAGTCTGTCCACCGTGGTCAAGCCCTTAATGTATCTGGCGACCACATGGGGCGCGGTTCTAGCCATCAGGTTCAGCGACCGGGCGGGCAAGGGCATCCGTACCGCGCCACGCGATGCCTTGGTGGCTGACTCTGTCTCGGCTGGAGAGCGGGGCAAGGGTTTTGGCTTCCACCGGGCGATGGACACTACCGGCGCGGTTCTGGGACTAGCCATTGCCGCCATTATTATCTATTCTGTCCAGGGTGGCGGGCTGGAGCTCAGCCTGAGGAGCTACCAGTGGTTGGTGCTGGTTGGTATTATTCCGGCGGTGCTGGGGGTGATTGTCCTGCTCGTCTTTGTGCGTGAGAAGCGGGGGGAGGCCGGGTTGGGCGGCGGCCTCAAGGCCGGGGCATCCACAGCCAAAGGGGGCTTTGACATCCGCTTCAAAATCTTCCTGGCGATTATGGCGGTGTTTACCCTGGGTAATTCCAGCGATTTCTTTCTCATTCTCAGGGCACAGAATCTAGAAGTGCCTCTGGTGCAGGTTACCCTGATGCTCGTCCTGTTCAATACTACCTATGCCGTAACTTCTTTGCCGATGGGGATGTTATCCGATAGGCTGGGTAGACGGCGGGTTATTAGTCTCGGTTGGTTTATCTATGGTTTGGTCTACCTGGGATTTGCTCTCGCGTCAAGTATATGGCTGGCATGGCTACTCTTCGCCTTCTATGGAATTTACTATGGAATAGTTGAGGGGGTAGCCAAAGC
>CAYGYD010000216.1:0-2765 GCA_964354005.1 uncultured Dehalococcoidales bacterium
GCAATATGCTCAATTTCGGGACAGTCAATATACTCCGGGATAAACACGCTTTCAGCTCTTAGCTTTACCCCTGATTGGTGGTACTTAACGAAGTTCTCCAGGGCCTTTTTGTTCGACTTCCGGGTATAATGACGATGGAGTTCATTGGTGTGCGCTTTGAGGCTGAACACTACCTCGTCTATGTCCTTGAGGTCAGCGAGTATGAACCCGTTAGTCAGGAGAATGCTATAGCTGCCAAACTCTCTGTGAAGTGCCTCTGCCAGTTGAGGCAACTGGCGGTCGGTGGTAGGCTCGGCACCCATGAACACAACCTGCCTTACTTCCAGCTTTCCCAAAATCCGCATCACCTCTTCCAAGTCCAAAAAACGCTCGGGGGCTCGAGGGCCTTCTCTTGTTGAATTGAATATCCCTTCCTTTATCTCCGCCAAATGGCAGTCGTACAACTCTTTCTTGAGCAAACAGGCCCGGCAATTCAGGTTACAGCCCCAGAAATGGAGGTGAACGATTCCAACTCGTGGGCTATAGGTTATGTGATAAATGTTCATTTGCCCTCCTTGAATAGTTCTGGATGTATGAATCTCGCAAGCTGCTCTAGGGCATCCACTATCCGTGGCCCGGGACGTCCAATTATGTCGACATCTATGGCATATACTCGATTATGCTGGCGGGCATCGGTGTTTCTCAGCCTCGGCTCAGTCATGGCAAACTGAAACGGTGCATCAGCGCCGGTTCCCATACCCACGCCGGCAACCATCACCTCGGGACTGGCTTCGATGACTGCCTCAAGGCTGATGTCAGCATACCCTGTGAGGTTTTCGGCAATGCTCAGACCACCCACCTTTCGAATTAGCTCATCATGGAGAGTTCCTGAGCCCGCTGTCATCAGGGGGTCGTGCCAGGTGATATAGAAGACTCTTGGTCTCTGCTCCTGAGATAGGCTATCTGTCTTGTCGGTCACTGCTTTAATCCTGTTCTTCATCTCTGCCACCAGTCCAGAAGCCTCCCCGTCCTTACCGGTAATCTTTCCAACCAGAGTGATGGCTTCCAATACTTCATCAAGAGTCTTTGGCGCTAAGGCAAAAACGGTTATTCCCCGCTGCACAAGACTGGGGATAACCTGCTTTTGCTGGATGGAGGCGGCCAGTACCAGGTCGGGAGAAAGCACTACGATTTTCTCTATGTTCGGTGTGGAAAAACCGCCGATACTGGGCTTTTCCTTAGCCTCTGGCGGGTAGTTGCAGTAGTCTGTCACCGCCACTACTCTATCAGCTAATCCCAAAGCGAACAGAATCTCAGTATTGCTTGGGGCCAGCGAAATAATCCTTTGCGGGATTTTATCGAGCTTGACGGCTCTCCCTAACTGGTCCGTAATCTCAATTGGAGGCTTGCTTTCCCCAACCTTTGGTGAACTACAACTCAGACTGATAAGCAAGACCAGGGACAGCAGGACAAAAAGACAGTTTCGGGCACAGTGACCCATCGGCTTCTCCTTCCTTATGGCAAAACAAAATCCCCCCGCTCTACAGAACAGGGGGATTTATTACGAACTAATAAACCCCACCCCCTACTCCGCGGAGGCAGACTACAACTAGCTGGGCCGGCGTTCTGACTATTACAGCAGGCGGGACTGTGCCGGAATTACACCGGCTTGCTCTCCATTTAAGCCCTCAAGCACCGAGCTATACTGCTATTATTAAGTTTATAGACAATATACCCAAAATTTGGGTAAATGTCAATACAAATCTGGGCAGGCATAAAAAGTGCCTGTCTTCTATTCTGGGGGGGTCAATGAAACGGCTTTATTTCCCGTTCCACCTCTTCGTTAACTACATATCCTGAGATATGCATCAGGGTATCACCCGTGGGCTCCATGTTCATAGACGCCAGACAGGGGTAGTGGTGAGCGTGCAGGCCGGCTTGCGGTACAGCCTCCTCTATACGGGCACCGATTAGCTTCTCGGCAACCAAATGGGTGGAGCCGCAGGGAGCACTCCGCTGCACCTCGACTTTGACTATCCGGCCGCTTCCCGGGTCCACTTGAATCTTCAACTTGGGTCGGCCAAAAAGGCAGGCAAAACTGGCGATGTCCTCGCTGTTGTAGGGTTCAATGTCATTACCAAAACCAGCTTCCTTCTCAGTCAGTGTGCAGAAAGTTTTCGGGAAGACACTGGTGACTCCGATGTTAATTAGCTCCCTTCGTATTTGATTCCTTAAGCCCAGTGGCAACCAGGCCGAATTATCAATAGGTGTGATGACCGCTTTCGCTTTTGCCAGCCTTGCCATCCCGGGTATGAGCTGGGCGGCTTCGGGAGACTCACTTAATGCCAGTAGAAGGTCGGCCTGGGTCAAGTTTGAGGGCAAGAACTCTTCGGGTTCATCAATAACCAGAGGCAACGCCCGCGGTAGGCCATGGACAGCGACAATCCAATCGTCCGGAGCCGACCTCTTAATATTGTCGGCTATCCTCTGGCCGTAATGCCCTTGATACATCACCAGAATGCGCACAGTAGGCTCCTCCGTTCGCGCCGCATGAAAAAAGCGCCGGGTTCGGTTACCTTTATTGTAGCATTTCGAGAGGTGAATTCGCCTGCTGACTTATGAACTAGCTAAGATAGATTGGCGGCAATTAGCCGGGTAATCCGTGCCGCTTTCGGGGAAGCCTGACCCTAACCCCTTCCCCTGAGAGGGGAAGGGGTTAGCAAACAATCTCTTCGCGCCGGCTGGCATAGGTGGAAGTGAGGGTATCAAGGGGTAGAAGTTTTAAG
>CAYGYD010000217.1:0-2764 GCA_964354005.1 uncultured Dehalococcoidales bacterium
GCCTGGCTGGCCGAAACACATTCCCCGGGGATAAGCACCTGCCCCGAGGCCGCCTGCCGGGTGACGGCACCATATATGCCTACCAGTGGGTTATTAGGCACGACCGGTGAATCAGAACTAGCAGCCACCACCAGCCCGCTATCAAGGAGAGACCTGATGCGGTAGAGCCAGGGCAGTCGGTCGGGCGGAATGAGCGCCAGATACCTCTCGCCGCTATAGTAGAAGAAGGGCGGCTGGGTAACCACCGCCGGGTGCAGTTTCTTGAGACGCTCAAAGAGTGGGGGCGGGCATTCGGCGCAGTGTTCGATTCTATGGCGCGGCCCCGATTGCGGCGATTGGCTCTGGACATATTCTAGGGCCGCAATGGCCGCTTCCACCGTGCTCGGCTGAACAGCGTGGATGGCTACCGGATACCCTGCCCGGTGAGCTTTAAGCGCGAGCTCATTCAACTCCGGCTGAGACGGGTAGAGCCGGCCGGTGGCTTCACTCAGCACAATTTTTAAGCCGCCCATGCGCAACCGGTTATCACCATAGCCAAAGGTCAGGCCCGCCTGTTGAAACCTGGGTAACTCGGCCGGCCCGGCCATCAGGTAGAGCCGGCTCTTCAGCTTACTGGCATCCTTAAATCGCTGATAGATGCCCCATCGCTTTAACTCGTTGGTTACCGTAGCATCCTGCAAAGAAGTCAAGCCCTGGGACAGGTAGTGCTCGTTGGCCACAGCGATGCCCTGGCGTAGCTCGGCTTCAGATAGTGGCGGCATTACCCGGTATCGGATGTAGCCCAGCATCTCAAAGAGTAGGCCGGTCGGTTCCCCGGTGTTGATGTCCCGGTCAATCAGCCCGCCCGGTGGCTCTGGTGTTTCCATGCTGATACCAGCCAGAGCCAGGGCCCGGCTATTGAGCACGCAGGCGTGAAGAGAGCGATGGGACAGCACCACCGGATGGTTCGGTGCCACCTCATCAATGTCCCGGCGGGTGGGGTGGCGTTTTTCGGCCAGATAGAAATCATTGTAGTCGCTGCCGATAATCCACTGGCCGGATGGAGTATTCTGAGCTTTTTGCTTGATGAGTGCCTTTATGTCATCTATGGAGCGAACCGAAGGCACGCTCAGGTCGAGGCTAAGCTGCTTTCGGATAAAGGAAAAAACATGGCAGTGCGCATCGATGAAACCGGGCACCACCGTTTTGCCCTGGCAGTCAATCACCCTGGTTTTGGCACCCTTGACCGACTCCAGACTATCATTGCTACCGGCCAGCAGGATTCTGTCGCCTTTAACTGCCACGAGCTCAGCAGTTGGGCACTGCGAGTCTACGGTGATTACCTGGGCATTCTTCAGAACAAGGTCAGCTTTAGCCATCCCATGACCTCACTGGAAAACCATTAACATGATACCCTGAGCCGGTATTATTGTAAAATACTCCCAAACGATTCGGTATTCACCTCACCCCCTGTTTGCCCCCTCTCCTAGAAGGAGGGGGGGGAGGTGATTTGGAAGAGGGGCTCGCCCCTCTCAGACGCCCCTGCCATCTGGAAACCTGCCAAGAGCTAGAGAGACGAGGTTCTCCTTTCTTTTCTATTCCCCCTTCCCTTAATGCATCGATAAGGGAAGGGGGCAGGGGGATAGGTTCACACTATTAAATAGACAATGAGGCTTGCCTTTAGCCAGGCAAGTGCCTATAATCATTAGGGCTGGCGGGGAACTCTGTGATGACAGGCAGGTTAAAGGAAGGAAACATGTATTTCAAAAATTCGGTTGAGGCCATCGGCCATACGCCGCTGGTGGAATTACCGCAAATTGCCCCGAACCCCAGGGTAAAAATCCTGGCCAAGCTGGAAGGGCAGAACACTGGCGGCAGCGCCAGCCTGAAAGACCGCGTCGCCAAATACATGATAGAGAAGGCTGAAGAGAGCGGCGTACTGACTAAAGACAAAATCATTATTGAAGCCACCAGTGGCAATACCGGCATCGCTCTGGCCTGTCTGGGCCATCAGAAGGGTTATAAAGTCGCTATCGTCATGCCGGACAATATGAGCCAGGAGAGGCAGCGACTGCTGAGAATATATAATGCCGAGCTTATCCTGACCAAGGGAGTTTATGGCGTAAAGGGGTCAATGGACACGGCCTACGAAATGGCCGCCAAGGACAAGCGATATTACATGACCGACCAGTTTGCTAATCCCTCTAATCCGCTGGCTCATTACGAGACCACCGGCGCCGAAATACTGGCTGATTTCCCCTACGACCGGATTGATGTCCTGGTGGTAGGCATTGGCACCGGAGGCACCATTGTTGGCGTTACACGCCGATTGAAGGAGAAGTACCCCCGGATTAAGGTAGTTGGGGTTGAACCGCCACCTAAAGATGCCATCCAGGGCCTAAGATGCCTCGAAGAATACATTCCCCCGGTACTGGATTTGAAGCTTCTCGACGAAAGAGCTGTGGTTACCAGCCGGCAGGCTGAGGAAGCCACGCGACAATTGCTGACGAAAGAAGGCATTTTTGGCGGGCTATCTTCGGGCGCTGCCGTCTATCAGGCCATCAGGGTCGCCCGAGACATGACTGGAGGGAACATCGTGACCATTTTGCCCGATGGCGGCTGGAAATACCTGAGCCTGGACTTCTGGACAAGAGGGAGGTGAGCTTTTCGAGAGCCTGACCTCGTCTCAACAAGTCTTTTTTTCTCTCAGAGCGCTAACTGGCGGAGCGTCTAAGAGAGACGAAGCCCAGAACGGAGTTGAAAAGGGCGTAAAGAGGGACGAAGT
>CAYGYD010000218.1:0-2732 GCA_964354005.1 uncultured Dehalococcoidales bacterium
TCCTGACCGGCAAGGCTGAGGCTGGACAGAATGTGCTCATTGTTGATTACCAGCGTCACATTCAAGGTTTGGGCACGGCCGATTTCCTGGCTCAGCAGGGCAAGAAGGTAGAGGTACTCACCCCTGACCCACAGAGTGGGGTTGAGGTGGAAGCACTTACCCGGATGGCACTTATGCTCCGACTCAGCATGATGGGGGTCAAGCTCTCACCGGGTACGGCGCTCAAGGAAATATCAGGCAATACTGTCACGGTCACTGAGCTCTACACTCGCCAGGAAAGAGTGATAGAAGGTATTGACACCATTGTGCTCTCCTACGGCGGTATTGAGAACAATGAACTTTACTACGCCCTCAAAGGCAAGGTGAAGGAATTGCATGCTGTGGGCGACTGCAAGGGCGTCCGAAAAATCATGTGGGCCACCAATGACGGGGCCACCCTAGCCCGAGAGATTTAGTCGAGGAGGCGTCGAGAAGCAAATCGGGGCCGTCTTTCGACGGCCCCGATTTCATTTTGCTCTGCGTATTAGACACTCAGGCATTTGACATTGACGCAGGCGGGCCGACCAGAGGCGAAGGCTCTTTCCAGCGCCGGGCGGATATCCTCGGGTCGTTCTACCGCCTCCCCGTAACCACCCAGAGCCTCGACCATCTTGTCGTAGCGGACAAAGCCCAGTTCGGTGCCGACGACCCGGTCTGGCCCTCTTCTCTGTTGACCGTGCATTATCATACCCCATGCTTGGTCATTGGAGATGACGCAAACGACCGGGAGCCTGTGTCGGACCATGGTGTCAAACTCCATACCGTTCAGGCCAAATGAGCCATCACCACTGAGCAGGAGCACCTGAGTATTGGGTCGGGCGAGTTTGGCGGCTATGGCAAAAGATGGGCCTACTCCCAGGGTGCCAGTCGGTGCCACTCCCAGTAAATGTCCGGGCTTGTGACTCCTCAGAGTACGGAAGCCCCAGACAGAAATATCGCCGCCATCAATGACGATGGTGGCCTCTTTGTCAACGAAGTTGCGGATTTCTTTACATAATCTAGCAGGGTGAATCGGAATGTTATCTGAGTTCATCAGCGCTTCAAGTTGTGTCTGCATAACCTTGAGGTGTTCCCGACATTCTTTGACCCATGGTAGCTCTTTACGACCCCGGCCCCTGTCTCGTGCCTCGGCAATCATTTGCTGGAGTACGGCTTTAGCGTCTCCCACGATGCCAATGTCAATCGGTCGGTTGTGGCCAATCTCCGTTGGCTCAATGTCGACCTGTATCCACTTGCTATCTGGATTGAAGGCTGGCGGTCGACCAAACCCGAGTCGGTAGTCAAGGCGCGCCCCGAGCAGAAAGACGACATCCGCCCGGTCGTTACCGACCCGTGGCAGGCAGAGGGGATGGCCTACCGGAATACTGCCCTGTGCCTGGCTGACTGGAATCCTGGTCAGTTCCACAAACTCCTGCAGTTCCCTGGCTGCCTGCGACCACCACAGTCCAGTACCGGCAATGATTACTGGTCTTTCGGCGCTCAGGAGAAGGTCAACCGCCTTTTTCACCAGAGCCGGGGCGCCCTGTGCTCTGGCATCTGTGCGATAGTTGGTGGGCAGGGTAATCTCAGTCTCATCCACTTTAGCTTCCAGGACATCCATCGGGAATTCAAGATAAGCGGGGCCAGGTCGACCACCGAGAGCGTGACGGAAGGCCATACTGACATACTCGGCGGCACGCTTCGTCTCATAGCCCCCGCACGCCCATTTGGTAACTGTCTTGGCCAGCGAGAGTGAGTCCATATCCTGCAGGGAGCCCAGTTCAAATTCTCTCAGCGGACTGCGGCCCCCCAGCACCACAATTGGACTGCCGGTGCCCTGGGCTACCCAAAGACCGGTAACGGCGTTGGTGATGCCGGGACCAGCCGTAAGCACCGCCACCCCTGGTTTGCCCGTGACTCTGGCCCAGCCATCGGCCATGAAGACCGCGGCCTGTTCGTGGCGGGTATCAATAACCTTAATGTTCTCGTCCAGGCACCCCTGGAAAATCGCGTCGATGTGCCAGCCCGATAGGCCGAAAATATACTCAACCCCTTCTTGCTTGAGAGCTTTGGCCACCAATCGTCCGCCGTCAATCTTAGCCATTACCTTGACCTCCGTATCTTTCGGTTGCCTCATTATACCATTAGTATGGCTTAACTCTAAGATTCTGGCGCAGGAAGAATTAAAGGAACATGACCGGAGGTTACCGTGGAAACAGGGGAGAAGACTAAGGGAGGAGGATACCACTCTTTGTGTGAACCTGAATATTTGGATGGGAAGAAGTCGCCGTCAAAAAGGCGAGAGGCATGATGAAAGTCTGGCCCAGAGACCGCTTCAGCATCTCTATCTGCGGAAGCAGGGCAGTGTTATTGCCGGCCGATTATTGGACAAGAATCACATACTAGTGAAGCGCCGGTACTCGTGCTAAATCTGACTTCAGATTGGGGAGGTATCGGTGACAATTGCTTGGTCTAGTATCTTCCGCCGCGTCTTCCTCCTCCGCCACTAAACCTGCCACCACCCCTCCTGTCTCCATATGAACCGCCGCCTCTTTTATCGGCCCGAGGACGAGCCTCACTGACATCAAGCGTTCGGTCCTTCAGTGCTTTCCCTTTGAGGCCAGCCAACGCGGCTTGTCCCTCAGAGACTACCGGCATCTCAACAAAGCCAAATCCTCTGGACCGGCCGCTGTATTTATCCTTGATGATATTTA
>CAYGYD010000219.1:0-2728 GCA_964354005.1 uncultured Dehalococcoidales bacterium
CTCCCCGGACATTATGGTATCGCCCGCCTTCAGCCCGTCGGGGGCCAGAATGTAGTGCTTTTCACCGTCGGCGTAGTAAATGAGAGCAATACGTGCCGTGCGATTTGGGTCGTACTCAATCGCCGCCACGCGTCCCGGGATGCCAATCTTGTCCCGTTTGAAGTCCAGGGTGCGCAGCATTTGCTTGGCCCCGCCACCGTGGTGACGGACGGTGATTCTGCCCTGATTATTCCGCCCCGCCCGTTTCTTCAGGGGCAGGATAAGGGACTTCTCTGGCTTTCTCTTAGTTACCTCCTCAAAGGTAGCCCCGGTCATCCCCCGCCGTGCCGGCGAAGTTGGGCGATATTTCTTAATTCCCACCGTACTGTCTCCTCTTTCTCACCCTGTTCCTTTGTCTTATCCCTCTATTACTTGCCTGCAAAGAGTTCTATCTTGTCCCCCGTCTTGAGGGTAACAACAGCCTTCTTCCAGGGATGGGCCGGGAGAATACGCCGACCCCGCCGCCGCTGCTTGCCGGCGACAATCATCAAATTGACTGAAGTCACCTTGACACTGAAGGCCTTCTCCACCGCCTGCTTCACCTGCGGCTTGGTGGCGCCCTGGGCGACTTCAAAGGCATATTTACCCAGCGCCTGAAGGCCGGTATACTTTTCAGTTACTAACGGGCGCCGTAGTACCTCGTACAGGTGCACTGTCCCCTCCTGCTCCTTCGGCTGAAGGACCGTCTCCCCACAATTCCTCGGCCTTGCGGACGGCCGGTACCGTCATCAGCAACATCTTGTAGGCGAGAATGTCAACCGCATTCAGTAAGCCGGCTGGCATGGTCTTCACTCCCGGCAGATTCCGGGCGGATTTGACCACATTCTCCTCTGGCTCGGCGGTAACAATAAGCGCCGATGCGTCCACGCCGAGCGCACCCAGAATCCGCACCATTTCCTTGGTCTTCGGCTCAGCCAGCGTCAATTGCTCCAGCACAATCAGTTCATTATCTCTCAGCTTCGCTGATAGTACACATCTCAGCGCCAGGCGGCGCATCTTCTTGGGCGAGGACTGCCGGTAGCTTCTGGGCTTCGGCCCAAAGATAATACCACCGCCCCGGCGTAGTGGCGACTTGATACTGCCGGCACGCGCCCGACCGGTGTGCTTCTGAGCATACAGCTTCCTCGTGCTACCGGAAACTTCACCGCGGTCTTTGGTGCTGGCCGTGCCCTGACGGGTATTGGCCAACTGGCCGATTACCACCTGATGCACGACCGCCTGGTTAAAGGGCACGCCAAAAACATGGTCGCTCACTTCAATCTGCGCCACTACTTCCCCATCCAGATTGTAGACCGAAACCTGCATCACTTTCCTCTAACCTGACTTCCTTATCAGTAGTAACCCGCTTTTGTAACCAGGCACAGCGCCCTTAACCAGCAATAGATTACGGGCCGGGTCGGCCTTCATTACTTCCAGCCCCTTCACTGTTACCCGGTCGTCACCCATGTGTCCGGCCATACGTAGTCCCTTCCAGACACGGCCGGGGGATGTGGTTGACCCGATTGCCCCCGGATGGCGTTCCCGGTCAGACTGGCCGTGGGTTTTCGGCCCGCCGGCAAAGTGATGTCGTTTGACTACGCCGGCAAAGCCTTTGCCCTTGGAGATTCCGACGACTTCGACCTTGTCCCCTTCCTTAAACAGGCTAACATCAATCCGGTCGCCCACCTTGATACTCTCGATGTCATCCACCCGGAACTCCCGGAGATACCTGAATTGCTCCAGCCCTTTGAGGTGTCCCCGCTCCGCCGAGTTGAGTCGCTTGCTTTTGCCAAAACCAAGCTGAACCGCATTGTAGCCTTCTTTGGCTGCGGTCTTGACTTGGGTGACAGCGCACGGCCCAGCCTCGATGGCGGTTATCGCTTCCGCTTCACCATTGTCCCGGAATATCTGGGTCATACCCAGCTTCCGACCGATGATTCCCTCAAGCATTTCCCGTTACCTTCTATAACTTAATGTCAATCTCAACCCCACCCGGCAGGTTCAACCCGGTCAGGGCATCAATCGTCTTAGAAGTCGTCTCAACGATATCAATGAGTCGTTTGTGCGTTCTAATCTCAAACTGTTCCTGCGAGTTCTTATCAATAAAGGGCGAGCGGATGACGCTGAAACGCTCGATGCGCGTCGGCAACGGCACCGGGCCGGAAACAACAGCCCCCGTCCGTTCCACCGCCGCGACAATCTGCTCCGCCGCCTGGTCGATGAGCTTGTGGTCGAAACTCTTTAGCCTGATGCGAATCTTCTGCTTAGGCATACTTAATTCCTGCTTTCTCAATAACCTTAGCCGCCAGTTCGGCGGGTAACTCCTGATAGCGGAGAAATTCCATTGAGTGAGTGGCCCGACCCTGAGACTTCGACCTGAGAGCAGTAGTATAGCCGAAGGACTCAGCCAGTGGGATATTGGCATGAATGGTGGACATTTCGCCGAAGGTCTCAATGGAATCGATATGGGCCCTTCTGGCATTGAGGTCGCTGATAACATCACCCAGAAACTCCGCTGGGGTGACAACCTCCAGCTTCATAATCGGCTCCAGCAGGATAGGGGCGGCTTTGGCCATACCTTCCTTCAAGGCCATTGACGCCGCTATCTTAAAGGCCAGCTCTGAGGAGTCAACCTCGTGGTAACTACCATCATAAAGGGTGGCTTTGATATCCACCACCGGGTAGCCGGCCAGTATTCCGCTCTCCATGG
>CAYGYD010000220.1:0-2708 GCA_964354005.1 uncultured Dehalococcoidales bacterium
CCCAGGCACGGACGGCGGTGACCAGGTCAAGGCCAAACCTCATGCGGTTAGCCAGGTTACCACTATACTTATCGCTGCGCTGGTTATACTCCGGCGAGGTGAATTGACAGGGCAGATAGCGGTGGGCACCATGAATTTCCACGCAGTCAAAGCCAGCCGCGCGGACATTGCGGGCACCCTTGGCAAAGCGGTAGACGATAGATTCAATCTCGGGGATAGTGAGTTGGCGCATATCCTCGCGGGCCGAAGGTGCCACCCTATCGCCACTGCTCGGGTCTTGCTCTTTCCCGGCAATCTGGACGCCGCGACCCTGCGGGAAGCGGTTCGCCTGCCAGAGCTGCAGCCCGATTTTAGCTCCAGCCTCGTGAATCTGGCTGGTCAGCGAACGCAACCTTTCAATAAAACCGGCCAGCTCCTCCGTGCCACCCCACAGTTCTTCGCAAGCCAGATTATCTATCGAGGTGTTCGCCGTCAGCAAGAGACCAGTCCCGCCTTTAGCCCGCTCAGTATAGAAAGCCCGGGCCCGGCGATTGGTCAAGCCCATATTTAGCTGGATGGCCGGGTAGACAATACGGTTCCTTACCTCCATGTCGCGGATGGTTATCGGTTCGAACAGTTTCACACGTACCCCCTTCAGTCTAAGCTCACTATCGTGGTTACATTTATATCATCCTGACATGCCGGTGGTCAAATAGCTGTACCAGTTCAGCACACTATTGACACTCTTTCCTCCGAACAGGAAACATCGACCAACCCCACCCCCTGCCCCCTCTCCTTCCAGGAGAGGGGAGGCAAATACAAGAGGGGCGTAGCCCCTCTTAGACGCTCCGTTTAAAATCCCTCTCGCTCTCCCTTTACAAAAGGGAGAAGTTATCCTCTCACTATGCCTCCCCCTTTGTAAAGGGGGATTAAGGGGGATTTTGTCGTCTCCCCTTCCCTTGCTAAGGGGAAGGAGGGTCAGGGGGGATAGGTTGCTAAACGACCTCAAAGCGGTGGAGATGATGTGAGGAGGTTACACATGGTATAATATAAGTCTGGAGGTGTGAGATGAGTCGGGGGGCTAAAACAGCAATAATTATTGGTAGCATAGTCGTGGGTGTCATCATTATTCTGTCCATTATCGCCGGTCTGGTCTCAGGCTGGGAGTATGGCGGCTGGAGAGGGATGGGACCCGGGATGATGGGAGGATTTGGCTTTATGTGGTTTATGCCTATTTTGTGGATAGTTATTCTCGGCCTTATTATCTGGGCAATCGTGGGGGCGGTTGGGCGGCCAGGCGAATCAAGCGGCCAGGGTTCACTCAAGACTGACTCGGCCCTGGAAATACTGAAACAAAGATATGCCCGGGGCGAGATAAGCAAAGAGGAATACGAACAAAAGAAGAAAGATTTGACCTAAGTAGCTTAAGCTATGCGGGTGGAGCATATCAAACAAGAAGGTGCCGTCTTCGTTTTGGCGGCACCTTCTTTAAATACTGACCTCGACAAAGTCGGGGTTATTAGCGCTTGCGGCCAGCAGTCTCAGCCGCTTTGGTGGCGAAGGTGAGGTTCTCGTCCACGAGGTCGACAATGACGGTACTACCCTCTTTCTCCTTGAACTCGCCGCCCAGGATTTTCGCCGATAGCGGATTCTCCACATAGCGCTCCACTGCCCGCCGGAGCGGCCTCGCCCCGTAAACCGGGTCGAAACCAACCTTAGCCAGCCACGATTTGGCCGCTTCCGTGATTTCCAGCGTCAGTTTGCGCTCGGCCAGACGCTTCTGCAAGTCCTTGACCATCATCTCAACAATCTGTCGCAGCTGCTCTTCCGTCAGCTCGTGGAAAACGATAATATCATCCAGCCGGTTCAGGAATTCAGGGCGGAAAATCTTACTTATCTCCGTTGTTACCTTTTTTTTCATATCCTCATAGTTCTGTTTCCGTGTTTTTACCTCGTCTTTCCGGGTGGCAAAGCCGAGCTGACTCTCACGCTTGATAAGCTGCGCACCGGCATTGCTGGTCATGATAACCACGGTGTTCTTGAAGTCCACCGTCCGCCCGTGGCCATCGGTTAACCGCCCGTCATCCATAATCTGGAGCAGGGTATTAAATACCTCAGGGTGTGCTTTCTCAACCTCATCGAGGAGAATGATGCGGTAGGGACGGCGTCTCACGGCTTCCGTGAGCTGGCCTCCCTCCTCATAGCCAACATAACCCGGCGGGGCGCCAATCAGACGTGAGACGGTATGTTTCTCCTGGTACTCTGACATGTCCAGGCGCACCATGGCGTTTTCGTCGTCAAAAAGGAACCAGGCCAGGGTGCGCGCCAGCTCCGTCTTACCCACACCGGTTGGCCCCAGAAACATAAAGCTGCCGATGGGCCGGCTGGGGTCTTTCAGCCCTGCCCGACTTCTCCGGATGGCTTCGGAGACAGCTTTGACTGCCTCCTCCTGATTGATGAGCCTTTCGTGAATTCGCTCCTCCATGTGGAGCAGTTTTTTCGCCTCGCCCTCAAGCATCTGGGAGACCGGGATACCCGTCCACTTGGAGATGAGGTCGGCAATGTCTTCAGCATCAACCACGCTGTCAATCTTCTCCCGCTTCAGCCACTCGCTCTTGGCCTGGTTATACTGCTGTTCCAGCCGCATTCTCTCGCTCTTCAGCCGGGCGGCGTTCTCGTAGTCCTGCCGCTGTGAGGCGGCTTCCTCTTCATTGGTCATTTGCTTCAGT
>CAYGYD010000221.1:0-2697 GCA_964354005.1 uncultured Dehalococcoidales bacterium
CAGACCATACCACCAGCCCCACTGTCCCACCATGACCTGGACTCGCCCACCAGAAGAGAGGGTTGTTTGTTTGTCCCATCAAGCTTATGCGAAGCTAAAATTGACCTCAAGCTGGCTAATGCTCTAGAATAATCATTGGACGAGATAAAACATGGCACAAGCTAAGAAAAAGAAAAAAACAGACCAGGCACCGGAACCAACCGCAACCAAATTCGCCGTAGAGCGAGAGCGAAAAGGAAAACAGACAGCCTATATTATTGTCGGCCTCGTTATCGCCGTCATCCTCATTATCTTCGGGGTGTTCTATTACCAGAGTTATGTTGCTCCCTTCCATCGGGCGGTAATTACCGTAGACAGTATCCAAATCCGCATGGACTACTTTCTGGATAGAACCCGCATTGCTGAGGCTGACCCCATGTCTATGCTGCAGTCACTGACCAACGAGCAACTCATCAAGCTCGGCGCGCCTCGTTACGGAATTACCGTTACCGACCAAGAAATTGACCAGGAACTCAGGCGAATCGCCAGCGGCGGCAGTGATAATATTACCGTTACTGAGGCTGAATTTAAGGAATGGTACCGCCAGCGACTCAACGAGACCAAGTTTTCTGATTCAAGATATCGGGAGCTTGTCGGCATCGGTCTCCTGGTCACCCGCTTTCAGGAATATCTAGCAAAGCAGGCGCCGACCGTGGTCGAACAAGTTCACCTTCACCTCATCGTCGTGACGACCTACGATGAAGCGGTGAAAGTGACGGATAGGCTAAAATCCGGCGAAAGCTTTGCCGCCGTGGCCCAGGACGTATCCCTGGACACGGAATCCAAAGAGAAAGGGGGCGACATCGGTTGGCTACCCCATGGGGTTGTCTCCTTCGACAGCACTGCTTTTGCACTCAATATCAATGAGGTCAGCGACCCCCTGCCCTACTATGCTGATACTTCTGATGCTTCGTCTCCTGCGTCAGCCTACTTTATCATCATGGTCTCCGAAAAGGCTGATGCCCGGGAGGTGGCTGAAGAATACCTGCCAGCCGTGCAGGCCCAGGCAGTCCAGAACTGGCTGACGGAAGAGGCAACGCAGCACGAGATTGCCTTCCACGGGCTTAATAAAGATAAAGGATTTGATTCTGAAACCTATTACTGGGTAATGCAGCAACTGGCCAAAACTCAATCTTCATCTGGTAGTAGTCAATGATACAGGTCAATAATCTAACTAAATACTACGGCAAGCGCCTGGCCGTCGATAACATCAGCTTCAATGTGGAGAAGGGTGAGATTGTCGGCTTCCTCGGCCCTAATGCTGCCGGCAAGACGACCACCATGCGCATCCTGACCGGCTTCCTAGCGCCAACCCGGGGCGATGTCAAAGTGGCCGACTATGATATTCTGACCAACTCTCTGGAAGCCCGCCGCCACATTGGCTATCTCCCCGAAGCCGTACCACTCTACACTGATATGACCATCCGTGGCTATCTCGATTTCCTTGCCCGCCTCCGGGGTCTGCCTGGTGACCGGGTAAAGTCGAGAGTTGATGATGTGGTTGAACTCTGCCACCTGGAAGAGTACTTTGATGTGCTAATCAGTAAGCTATCCAAGGGTTTCCGCCAGAGGGTTGGCGTGGCTCAGGCAATCGTTCATGAGCCTGATGTGCTGATACTGGACGAGCCCACTATCGGCATCGACCCCATCCAGATAGCCTCAACCAGACAGCTAATTAGAGAATTGGGCAAGGAGCACACCGTCCTTATTTCCACCCATATCCTTCCCGAGGTCAGCATGATTTGCGAACGCGTGATTATCATACATGAAGGCAAGATTGTGGCTGAAGACAGAATAGAGAATCTTTCCTCCTTGATACGCGGTTCCAAGCGCGTCCGACTGGAAGTCCAGGGGCCGACCAAGAAAATCGCCGAGCGCCTGCGCCAGATAAAGGGAGTGACCCGGGTCTCCTACCAGGATTCTCACTTTATCGTCGAATACCCGGCCGGGCTGGACCTGCGCAGCAAGATTACGGAAGCCATCGTGCAGGGCGGATTCAACCTGCTTTCCTTCGAAACTGTAGAAATGAGCCTGGAGGATATCTTCCTGAAGCTGACCACCGAGGAAGACACTGAGGAGACGGGCCAGTGAGAAACATCACGACCATCGCCGTTAAGGAGTTCAAGTCCTACCTGGCCTCACCCATGGCCTACATTGTAATTAGTGTCTTTCTATTGGGCAGCGGCTTCTTCTTTGTCTACAGTTCCGCCACCTCCACCGAGACGAGTATCAGAGGTCTGCTGGGAAGTCCGTTTTACATCATCCTGGTGCTGTTGTTGATGGCGATACTCACCATGCGTCTCCTGGCCGAAGAAAGAAAACTGGGTACCATTGAGTTGCTGATGACGGCACCGGTGAGGGACAGCGAGGTGATTATCGGCAAATTCCTGGGTAGTGTGGGTGTCTGGCTCGTTATGCTGGCCTTCACCATCTATTATCCCATTATGCTAATCGTGTTTGGTGACCCTGATACGGGACCGATTGGTACCGGTTATCTCGGGCTTTTGCTGCTGGGCTGCGCCTCGCTAGCTGTGGGCATTTTTGCCTCATCGCTCACCTCAAACCAGATTGTATCCGCGGTAGTCGCCGGAGGTATTCTCCTAGCCTTGTGGTTCCTGGGTGCAGCCGCCACTAGCCTACCCCAGACAGTAGGCAATG
>CAYGYD010000222.1:0-2667 GCA_964354005.1 uncultured Dehalococcoidales bacterium
TCCCGCTCTTGGTCACCTCCTCCTTGGCAATCGGTTTGACCACCAACCGGTCACCCAACGGCTCCAGCTTAACCGCCATGTTAAACCTCCTTCCTCAAACTAAATTAGCTCTCGCCGAGCACTAATTAGCAGTCTAAGCCTTAGACTGCTAATTTTATATAATAACGCAGGCCCAATACCATCGCAACTCAGTCTACACTTAACTACGGCCATCAGCAATAATTTATTAGCGTATCAGAATGGGATAATTCTGTCAATCTCTAGAAAACTCGCTATTTTGATGTTTTTAGCTCTATTTCGTCGTCTTCCATATACTGGCTCTGCTTCTTCCAGCGTCTAACCATCGTCATGATGCACTGACCCCATCCCGTTAATCCCCTTCCCCCTCAGGGGAAGGGGAAGAAGAGTAAGAGAGGCGTGGCCTCTCTTGAACTCACCTGAACCGTGAAGCTTGAAGGGACGAAGCCCGAAATAGAATCAACAGCGCGCCAAGAGGGACTCCGTCCCTCTTATATAACCACTTCCCCCTCTCCTTTGAAGGAGAGGGGGATTTAGGGGGTAAGGGAGGTAGGAAACGGTCTGGGGTAGAGTGTCATCAAAGTGGAATGAGTACAGACGGTTGAAGCACCGGCCGACTTTTGTTATAATCGGGCGATGATTGTTGACTGCCACACCCACATCGTCCCACCGGCCATAAAGGCAGACCGCAGCAAGTACATTGGCACTGACCCCTGTTTTGATGTGCTGTATGCCTCACCCAAGGCCAAGCTGGCCACAGCGGAAGACCTCATCGGCAGTATGGATAAGGACGGGGTGGACATTTCCGTGGCGCTCAATATCGCCTGGACGAAGCATGAGCTCTGTGTGGCTACTAACGACTATATTATGGAAGCCGTCGCCCGCTACCCCCGGCGCTTAATTGGTTTTGGCACCGTGTCATGGCAGTCCCTTAAGCGTAAGGATATGGCTCTGCATGAGGTTGAACGATGTGCTCGAGGGGGCATGAGAGGAATCGGGGAAATCCGGCCAGCCTGGCAATTGACTGCCAGCGAAGACAACCGAATGGTGGAAAATTTCATCGAGGCGATAGTCAAGCATAACCTGATTCTCCTGACCCACGCCTCGGAGCCAGTCGGTCATCAGTATCCGGGGAAGGGAGACATTACCCCCGACAAACTCTACACATTGATTACCAAGTTCCCCAACCTGACCCTGGTCTGCGCTCACTGGGGTGGTGGCCTGCCCTTTTACGCCCTCATGCCTGAGGTGAAGAAGGCCATGGCAAATGTCTTTTTTGATACCGCGGCTTCACCTTTTCTGTACAATCCACAGATTTACCATCAGGTCATTCAAATCCTCGGTGCCGAGAAGATTCTTTTCGGCAGTGACTATCCCCTGCTGGCGCAGAGTCGCTTGCTTGAAGAAGTCAGGTCACTGAACCTGCCCAAGGAAACAGAGCAACTCATTCTCGGCGGCAATGCCCGGAGATTGCTGGGTCTCGCTGACACTAAAGGTTAGGCTTTATGGAAGAGATTCGTTCGTTTATTGCCATCGAGCTGCCGGAGGCAGTGAAGCTGAACCTCAGCCAGCTTGAGGCCAAATTGAAGTCGGGCCGGCAAACCAGCGTCAAGTGGGTGGCCCCCGAGAGTATCCATCTGACGCTTAAATTTCTGGGCAATGTTGTCCCTGAAAGCATTAAAGACATTGCCCAGGCGATGGCCGAAGCTGCCCAGGGCATACCCCCCTTCCGCCTTGAGGTTAGAGACCTGGGTGCCTTCCCCAACCTGAAGCGGGTGCAGGTGGCCTGGGTTGGGGTGCGGGGTGAAATAGACAAGCTCAGCCAGCTCCAGCAGCGTCTTGATTCTAACCTGTCGCGGCTGGGTTTTGCTCCCGAAGGGCGACCCTTCACACCTCATCTGACCATTGCCCGACTGCGCGATAGCACTTCTTCCGCCGAGCGCCAGGCCTTCGGTCAGCTTATCGCCAGCACGCAATTTGAGACTGGTCTATTCGCGGTCGATGCCATCAGTCTGATGAAGAGCCAATTGACCCGAGAAGGCCCGATTTACAGTCGAATTACCCAGGTCGCCTTAAGCCAGGTTTAGTTTGGAGGTCAGGCATGAAGATAGTCAAGCTCAGCGATGTCCCCGCGGAAATAAGCGCCGATAAAATCTTCCGGGGCAAAGTCAAGATACAGCGTATTGTCGGAGAGAGTGAGGATGAACTGAGGGCGATTGTGGTGAACTTCAGTCCCGGCTCAAGGAATGTCTTCCATACCCATACCTTCAGCCAGATTCTTTATGTTACCGAGGGTAAGGGGACAGTGGCCACTGAAGACGAGGAGGTAAGGGTAACACCGGGCACGCTGATTTTCATCCCGCCCGGGGAGAAACACTGGCACGGTGCTACCAAGGACTCGAGTTTTGCCCACATCGCTATTATGCCACCCGGACAGACTAACTTTTAGGCTCTTGTCAACGGCCAGCTCTTGGTGTATACTACTACGGAAATTTACCGTAATTTAGGTTGGGAGGTGGACCCTGTGGAACAACTGACTTTCCCCAAGTGTCAGAAATGTAAGACTGGTGACCTGGTGCCCCTATCTGATTTCGGCAGCCAGGGGGCGGCTATTCATTACAAGGCCTGGGTTTGCACCAATCCTGATTG
>CAYGYD010000223.1:0-2657 GCA_964354005.1 uncultured Dehalococcoidales bacterium
TTCTGGCTGGATAACCTGAAGCTCCCCAGGTTAAAGGTTGACTTTTACCCCGCCCGATATGAGAGCTACCGCGACTATATTCCCAGTGTCGTGGTTCTCTGGGGTAGCCGAAATGCCCAGGTCAGGATATTCACCGATTACCTGGTCGCCGTCCGGACTCAGGAATACCAGGGCTACTGGCACTATCTCCTTGACTTCCGCAACGGCTTCTACGACAGCACGATAGACCAGTGGAAGTCCCATTATGCCTGTCTCTCAATAACCAAGTTCAAGGACTAAAGAGGGGCGAAGCCCCTCTTATGAAGGGGTAACTATGCCCTGAAAGGAGGTGAAAAATGCTTAAAGAAGTCGTCATGAGACAAGCCGAGATAGAGGTTGATGGACGCCAGTTCACCGTCACCGAGGTGCCAACCGCCACCTCGGGGCAGTGGTTTACCATCCAAGACCCCTGCGAGGTCTGGGCGGCCGTCGCCATAGACCTTAACGGCGAGGTCGTGGGCTGGCGCAACCCGCCAGAAGAGAGATACCGGGCGGGCATAGAGAAGGCCATCAAAGAGGCTTTTGAGCTAACTGTGCCATCTTAGCCCAAAGTAGCCTCAAACGGCTCACAGTAGCCCAAAATAGTCTGAAGAAAGGAGGGAACTATTGACAACTGAAAAGCAGGTGGAGAAAGGCATCTCCGACCTGGTCGGTGCCTTAACGGACCCTATCATTGTCTTTCCGGGGGGCTGGGGAGATACGCTCCCCGAATGGCTCAAGAACGCCATCACCCTGGAAAGGCTGGCCATGAACATGAAGGCACTCAAGGGGGAGGAGATGACCGGGACGGACGCCGAAGCCTGCGCGTATCTTTACGCGGCTGCCTTAGCTCAGCCGATGGACCACGACTGGGGACAGATATATCTTTACATCGCCACCCAGACCTACCGCCGGTGTGGTAAGAACGAGATGCCAGCTGACATTGCCGTGGACAAGCTGGATAATGACCAGATGCGGGAGCTCAGCCGCCTTAAGGAGTGGCTCTACCGGCAGCGCACCAAGATAAGGCTTCAGCGCGATAGGGCCGAGAGGCGCGAGAAGAGAGGGGAAGAGGCAGCCAGGCGAAAGGCAGAGCAGCCGGCACTGTTTGAATTCTAGGATTCTCAGTCATTTGCTTAAAGGGGACTGGGGGATGAATTCCCCCGGTCCCCTTTTTTGTATCTAATCACACTAAACAAGCTGTTGTGACCTGAGGTGACAATCTACTAAATTATTACACATAGCCTCTCGAAACTGAATTCATTGTGATGTTTATGTTGTGGCTTTCGGAGATTCTGTCCCTGCGAGATGCAGGTCGACAAAACGGCAACATGACCACATAGAATCCTAGTACACTATTCTGCCTTTGCTGACGCCTTCCACTTGCCGCAAACAAAACGTCACAACCTGCAATCTGGGGGGCTGCACACGTTAATTCGACTGAGCATTAGGCTCCAATGTGTGTAAATCGGTATTGTACTTTTTAAGACATTATAGTAAGCTAATGTCTAGTAAAATTTTGAATTTTTTGATAGACTATGTTAAATCATGGGTGTTTATGCGCGTGTATTAAGCTACACAGCTTGGTGATGAAGACTAATGATTAAAGAAGTCGAATTTTCATCTGAAGGGGCAACTCTTAAGGGAATGCTCTTCCTCCCGAAAGCCCAAAAGCAGAAACCGCCAGTCATCGTCATGGCTCATGGATTATCGGCCACGGTGCACATGGTGGCTGACAAGTATGCTGAGGTATTCTGTCGATCTGGCTTGGCAGTTTTGCTTTATGACCACCGCAATTTTGGAAGAAGTGGGGGAGAACCACGGCAGGAGATAAATCCTTGGGTACAATGTAGAGGCTACCGTGACGCCATTAACTTTGCCGAGAAGCTCAAGAATATCGACCCCAGCAGGATTGCGCTTTGGGGGGACAGCTACACCGGCGGAGAGGTCATCATCCTCGGTGCTATCGACAAGCGGGTCAAGGCTATCGTTGCTCAGGTACCCGTCTGCGGAGATAAGCCGCCTCCTGTCGAACCTAGCAGGGCAAACTTCGAGACAATCAAAGAGACATTCTTGCACGGTGATGTTCGTGGCTCTCCGGAGACAACGACCGGCCCGATTCCAGTTGTATCATTTGATCAGTCCAGCATACCGTCGCTGCTAAAGCCGATTCAGGCCTTCCGTTGGTTCATAGACTATGGAGGGCGACCAGGTAGTCAGTGGGTCAATAGGGTAACGCGGGTGATACCGGCCACGCCGATGCCTTTCCACCCCGTGCTATGTGCTCCATTCGTCACATCACCCACTCTGATGATGGTGGCGCCAGAGGACGAGATGGTGAACACCAATTATGCAGTCGCTAATCAGGTCTATCAACTTATGCCTGGTTCCAAGCAATGGTACGACATTGCAGGTGGTCATTTCGGCCTCATTTATTATCCAGGCGAGCTATTTGACGAAGCTAGCAGAGTGCAGTCCGAATTCTTCAAGAAATGGCTCGCGGTTAGTTAAGGCAATCAACCGCGTCAGCCCTGCTAGATTCTTTATCTACGCCCGGGTCGCTTTTCGGGATACGAACTGGACGGCTCTGGTGAAGGCGCTCCAGAAATACTATCCTCTTCAAATGTCACATTGTGAGT
>CAYGYD010000224.1:0-2655 GCA_964354005.1 uncultured Dehalococcoidales bacterium
CTAGTTTCCAGTCTGCCTGGCTTCAAGTTTCTCGGCTTTATCCCCTATGACCAGGCGATTGTTGACGCTGACCTGGCTAATCGGCCGATTCTGGAGGCCAGTTCGCTGGTTTTCTCAACAGTGAAAGGCATATATCAGGCTCTACTCTCAACTAAGTCGGCACCAAGCACTAAGGTGAAAAAATAAGGTAAATAAAAGAGTAAGGAGGAGTTTTTCTTATGCCCTACGATGTGTCAAAGATGGCGGATTGGCAGATTGCCGACGCGGCAGAAGAACACATGCCAACCCCGGAGGAGTGGCGAGTAAAACTGGGTCTAAAAAAGGATGAAGTACTGGCTTACGGGAAGGTAGCCAAGCTTGATTTCCTGAAGATAATAGACCGCCTGAAGAATAAGCCAGACGGCAAGTATATTGAGGTGACTGCAGTTACCCCGACGCCGCTAGGTGAAGGAAAGACAACGACCACGATGGGTCTCATGGAGGGTCTGGGCAAGCAGGGGGTGAATGTCGGTGGCTGCATCCGCCAGCCTTCCGGTGGGCCCACTATGAATGTCAAGGGTACCGCGGCCGGTGGCGGCAACGCTATACTTATCCCCCACACCGAATTCTCCATGGGCCTTACCGGTGACATTAATGACATCACCAACGCTCATAACCTGGCGATGGTGGCTCTTACCGCCAGGATGATGCATGAGCGTAACTATGATGATGCCCAACTGGCTAAGCTCAGCCGGATGCGCCGCCTGGATATTGACCCCACCCGGGTGGAGTTCAAGTGGGTTATCGATTTCTGTGCCCACGCTCTACGTAATATTGTTATCGGTCTCGGTGGACGCATGGATGGCTTCCTGATGCAGTCCGGGTTCGCCATTACCGTCAGTTCCGAGCTAATGGCCATGTTATCCATTGTCAGGGACTTGGCTGACCTGCGGGAAAGAATGAGTAATATTACTGTGGCTTATGATAAGAAAGGAAAACCCATTACCACCGCTGACCTGGAGGTAGCCGGTGCAATGACTGCCTGGATGCGCAACACCATTAACCCCACCCTGTGTTGCACGGCAGAATACCAGCCTTGCATGGTGCATGCCGGACCCTTTGCCAATATTGCTGTCGGTCAGTCCTCAATTATTGCTGACCGCCTTGGCCTGAAGATGTTTGACTATCATGTCACTGAAAGTGGCTTTGCGGCCGATATTGGCTTTGAGAAGTTCTGGAATGTGAAGTGCCGCTACAGTGGTCTCAAGCCGAATGTCTCAGTGCTCACCACCTCCATCCGGTCACTGAAGATGCATGGCGGCGGGCCCAGGGTAGTTGCCGGTGTGGCCCTGCCTGATGCCTATAAGAAACCGGCTCCGGAGCTAGTGGAGAAGGGTTGTGCCAATATGCTGCACCACATCAATACCATCCGGACTGCCGGCATTAACCCGGTAGTGTGCATCAATATGTTCCCCACTGATACGAAGGAAGAGGTGGCCATAGTGCGAAAGGCAGCCGAGGCAGCGGGAGCTCGCTGTGCCTTATCGACTCATTTTACTAATGGCGGCGATGGTGCCCAGGAACTGGCTGATGCCGTCAAGGAAGCCTGCAAAGAGAAGAACGACTTCAAGTTCCTGTATCCGATGGAGATTAAACTGAGGGAGCGGGTTGATAAGGTTGCCAAGGTGGTTTATGGAGCTAATGGCGTGTCCTGGAGTCCGGAAGCAGAAGCCAAGGCTAAAACTTTTGAGGCGGACAAGAAATACGATGAGTATGCTACCATGATGGTCAAGACTCATCTATCGCTTACCCATGACCCGTCCATCAAGGGCACGCCTAAGGGGTGGACACTGCCCATTCGTGATATATTGATTTTTTCCGGGGCAAAGTTCCTCTGTCCGATGGCAGGGACTATCAGCCTGATGCCGGGAACCGGTTCTGACCCGGCCTTCCGGAAGGTTGATGTTGATGTAAACACCGGTAAGGTCAAAGGACTTCACGAAGTAGATTAATGAGGGATAAGACCCTTTTAGAGAGTTCAGATAGATATAAAACAGGAGGGTCAAAGGGTTTGTTTTAATATACTCCTGGATTTGGCTGACTTAGGGAGTTGAATGGCGAGGAACTCGGCAGAAAAGAAGCGAAGGGTGCACTTCGAACCCGGGAATGTTGAGATTGTCGTCGAGGAGGGGGCTAACCTTCTTGAGACGGCAATCCAAGCCGGCGTGCGTCTCATCGCCTCTTGCGGTGGTGCCGGCACCTGCGGCACCTGCAAGGTCTTGCTTGAAGAAGGGGAGGTAGAAACTGCCCGGACAGCCAAGCTATCTGACGATGAGTACCAGCGCGGTATCCGGCAGGCCTGTCAGAGTAAGGTAGTCACTGACCTGAAGGTCTATGTACCGGTTGAATCCCGACTGGAGACGGCCGTTCTGGTCCGCGAGAGAAAGGGCGTGGCTACTGGCGTCAAGCGGGCGGAAACTCTGGCTACCGGCTGGAGATTCAGTCCTCCCCTCAGCAAGTACTATGTCGAGCTCCCGCCACCGACTCTGGTTGATAACATTAGTGACCTCTCCCGGTTGCTGAGGAGCTTGAAGCAAGAGTACAAGCTCAGCAATATGACGGTGGACTTTGATGTCGTCCGGAAACTACCCAAGGTGCTGAGGGACGGCGACTGGA
>CAYGYD010000225.1:0-2650 GCA_964354005.1 uncultured Dehalococcoidales bacterium
CCCTCCCGGAAGCGATATCAATCTGGTAGCTGATACCCAGTGCTTCCAGCAGGTCAGTAATCTCAATGAAGTTATTGAAGGGCACGGCAAGTTCTGGCAGGTCACGGTTAAACAGCGCCTTCATATTTTTCAAAAAGCCGGCAGACCTTCCTTTTAAGTCCAGCAGAGGGGTCAGAGTCTGAGCTAGTTCGGGCTTCGCACTGGACAGCACGGCCAAATCTCCGTCCAGAATCTGGTCGAAAACCTTGGCCTGCTCTTCCGGACTCAGCCCGAATTTCGCCAGCAAGGCCCGGATTAAGCCGGCATGTGATAACCGCAACTCGACATCCTTCAGTCCCAGCTTATGCAGAACTTCCAGTACCAGCTTGACCAGTTCCACATCGGCGGTGATTGAGCCGGCGCCGATGAGTTCGGCCCCACACTGCCACCTTTCCCTCGCTTCTTTACCGGTCTCCTCAAAGCTGAAGACATTGGTGACATAAAAGAGCTTGGCCAGCTCTTTATCCGCCATAGTATCAATGTAAAGTCGAGCAATGGGGATAGTCCCATCCGGACGCAACACCACCCGCTCCCCACTCCATCCATCCCAATCAAGGAAAGAATAGACCTTACTGAGCCGACTGGGCGTCAGGGTGCCGGTGGAGGTAAACAGATATACATACTCCAGAGTGGGTGTTCTGACCTCCTCATAACCCCACTTCAGGCAGCAGTCCCGGAAGACGCCTTCAATCAGACGGAATCGTCTCATCTCCTCGGGAGACAGGTCTCTGGTTCCTTTGCACCTCTGCACTTTCATCTTGACACCTTTAGCATCAATACGGATAAATTCTACACTACCTGGGTCAGCTATTCAACGCTTTGAGGCTGGATAACCTCACCCCCTTAATCCCCCTCTCCTTCCAGGAGAGGGGGAGAGGAATTTTGGAAGAGGGGCGAAGCCCCTCTTAAACACCCCTGTCTTAGTTGGGACTCTGTCCCTCTTAATGCACTTTTCGATTCTATTTCGGGCGAGGCTCCCTCTTAAACGAAAGGAGAGTCAAAGAGAGGCTTCGCCTCTCTTAAATAACTCTGCCCCCTTCCCTTGAGAAGGGAAGGGGGCAGAGGGATGGATTGTTAAGTGACTCTAGAGAGGAGTGAAAGCCCAACTTCAGTCGACACATTTTGTAACTTTTATAAGGAGGATGGTTGGCTAGAGGGATTTCCTGTTTACAATCGGGTGGCGATGGCATAGAATAGGATTTATCATAACCATCGGCGGGCCAATGATGCTCAGAGCACTGCGCATTCTACTATTTTTGGGCTTATTAGTCACTTCGGCCCTGGCTCTTGAAGCCAGAGCCGCCACTCCCACGATTGCTGTGCTCCATGTTGAGGGCACAATCGTTCCTGTAGTTGCTGACTATATTGACCGAGGTATTAGCAAGGCTGAAGATGAGGGCGCCACTGCCTGTATTATTGAGTTAGATACGCCTGGAGGACTACTAGCTTCGACGGAGAAAATAGTCGGAAGGATTATGAATGCTCAAGTTCCCATTGTTGTTTATGTCTCTCCAAAAGGTGCCTGGGCAGCTTCAGCCGGAACCTTCATTACTCTATCCGCTCATATCGCCGCGATGACGCCAGGTACTACAATTGGCGCGGCTCATCCCGTAAGCGGTAGCAGTGAGGCGATACCAGAGGACGAAATGAAGAAGATAACCGAGTTCTCAGCTAAGTGGATGAAGACCATTGCCGAGGAGCGCGGTCGTAATACTGAAGAAGCCCAGCTAGCCGTAACGGAAAGCAAGTCCTTCAGCGATGTCGACGCACTCAATATTAACCTTATTGACCTTCGAGCTGATAGTTTACAGAGCCTTATTTCCCAGATAAATGGCCGGCAGGTTACTTTAGCCAACGGCGCGAAGGTTAGTATTGACACTACAGGCTACGAAATCACTAGAAACGAAATGGGTGCTATTGAACGCTTTTTGCATGTTATTAGCGACCCCAACATCGCCTACCTGCTAATGAGTCTGGCTACGCTGGGGTTGATGGTGGAAATCTCCAACCCCGGGCTGATTTTCCCGGGAGTCATCGGTGGCATCTGTCTCCTGATGTCTTTCTATTCACTGGGGGTACTGCCGGTGAACTATGCCGGGATTTCGCTCATTGTACTGGCCTTCGTTCTCTTCATCGCCGAGGTCTTCACCCATAGCTTCGGCGTACTGACCGTCGGCGGTCTGGCGTCGCTGGTTCTGGGCTCCTTAATCCTATTCAAGGGGGGACCATTGTTTAGAATAAATCCCTGGCTGATTGCTGTTGTTACCATTCTCATTGGTGGCTTCCTCACCTTTGTCGTCAGTCGCGTCATTAAAGCCCACCGCCGTCAGGCAACCACCGGCCGAGAAGAGCTTGCCGGCAAGATGGCCACCGTTAAAGTCGCCCTGAAACCTGAAGGCATGGTACTATTCAAGGGCGAACTGTGGTCGGCCATCTCCGAATCCGGCCGGGTTGAACCGGGGGAGGAGGTGATTATCACTAAAGTCGATGGCTTGAAACTACATGTCACTAAAAAATAGTAAGGAGGCAGGTAAATGGGTAATAGTGGAACCTGGATCTGGATAAGTATAATCATTTTGGCCGTTATCATACTGCTCCCGAATGCAATTAA
>CAYGYD010000226.1:0-2649 GCA_964354005.1 uncultured Dehalococcoidales bacterium
ACGGGGGATGACCTGACCCGCGAGGCCATCGCTGAGATGCTGGGGGAGAAGCTGGCCATTGATGCTTCTCTGGAGCGGGAGTTGCGGGAGCGCTTTGCCCAGTGGGGCATGAATATGCCGCAGAGCAATTTGAGGCAGGCCACTCTCATTCCTTCAGCCAGGTCGCTCAAGAATGCCCAGGGGACGGCTCCCGGCTGGTGGGTGGAACGGGACAGTCGCATCCTATTAGCTCTACCGGGCCCACCGCGCGAAATGCAGGAGATGTGGCAGAAGGAAGTCCAGCCGCAACTGCAGCAACGGTCCAAATTCGTGATTCTGGGCCGGACCTTCAAGACCTTCGGCCTATCGGAAGCGGCGGTGGGTGAAATGGCTTTTCCCCTCTTTCCTTCAGAAAATCCGGTACTTGGGGTCTACGCCAAGCCGGACGGGATTCAACTGCGCCTGAAGGCCAGGGCGGAGAGCCAGAAACAGGCAGAGGCCATACTGGCTGAGGGCGAGGCTAAAATCCGAAAGGTACTGGGCGACTATATCTGGGGGACGGATAATGATACGCTGGAAACGGCCATCGGGCGCTTGCTGGTTGAGAAAGGACTGAGCCTAGCGATTATGGAAGACTATAGCGGCGGCTGGCTGACGGCCAGCTTGACCGATATTCCCGAAAGCACCGGCTTCTTTAGAGGGGGCTTAATTGCCTCTACTGACCAGGCCAAGATAGCTTTTGGTGTCAAAGCAGAGACAATTTCCAAACATGGTGCGGTTAGCGCTGAAGTGGCCAAGGCCATGGCGGAAGCAGTCAAGTCACTGCTGAAAGCCGATATCGGCATTGGCATAACTGGGATAGATGAGGCTTCGCGGCCAACGGGCACTGTCTTTGTCAGTATAACCAATGGCAAAGGTGGCCAGATAGTCAGTCGACCTCGCGGCAAGCGGCGAATCACCTCAACCGCCCTTTTTGAATTGCGAAAACTGCTCCTTGCTCCAGGTTAGGTAGAATGCGTGGCGTTATTCATCTGGGCGAGCTCTTTGGCATCCGCTTCCGACTTCACTTCACCTGGTTCATTATTTTTGCTCTGGTAACCATTTCCCTCGTCTATCCCGAGTACTCACGGTGGACTTACTGGGTTGTCGGTATCATTACCAGTCTTTTGTTCTTTGGTTCGGTGGTGGCCCATGAACTGGCCCACAGCCTGGTAGGTCGGGCCAATGGTATCCCGATTGAGAGCATTACTCTCTTCATCTTCGGCGGTGTAGCCCAGATGACCAGGGAGGCTACCCGCCCTGATGCCGAGCTAAAAATGGCGGCCGCTGGCCCTCTCAGCAGTCTGGCCATTGGCGGTGTGTTTGGTCTTCTCTGGCTGTTCATACCCAGCGCACCTGAGCCCATCGCTACCATGATTGAGTGGCTGGCGGTCATGAATGGAGTGCTGGCGGCCTTCAATCTGATTCCCGGCTTCCCGCTGGATGGCGGCCGTGTCTTTCGCTCTTTACTCTGGCGTTTGACTGGCAGCTATCATCACTCAACCAGAATCGCCACGCGAGTAGGGCAGGGTATCGGCTATCTGTTTATGCTGGGTGGGATTGTAATAATTGCCCTGCGCCCTTCTGGCTTGTCTTGGTTTGACGGTGTCTGGATAGTCTTTATTGGCTGGTTTCTGGAAAACGCGGCCAGAACCAGTTACCACCAGCTTCGCCAGGAAGAGATACCTCCCTCTCTGGTGGGCCCAACAGGAAGACCGCCTGATTACCCCACAGCGCCGACCAGCACTACCAATAAGTTACAGTCTCAGTCTTAACTCGTCACCCCGTTTGGACGGAACAAAGTGAAAGAAGCCATAATCTATATTAGCTTTCTCTTGGCCATTGCTCTATGTTGGCTGGGCAGTAAAAAAGACAGGGTCACTTTTGGGAGTGACCCTGTTACATGACGCCGCTTAGTATTGTACTCTACCTGGTGATTCCGCTTCTCCTCTAGACTATTTCCGTGATTTTCATGGCGACAATCGCCGCAAAAGCCATCACCAGTGGCAAAATGCCCACCATGGTGAATCGCGCGATGCGCCAGCCGAGCCGCGACTGACTGACCGTGGTCAGTTCTCGGCTAGCCAGGAAGACCATTAGTGTAAGCACAGCGGCCGCGCTGACAGCAGCGGTCAGACCCAGGGCCGCTATTGCTGTTACCGTTGTCACTGTGGTTACTGTGGTGACCATTGTTGCCTTCTTCTCAAGGAGTACCAGCTAAAACACTCTTGACAGAAGCATAGCATCAAAAAGCACTTTTGTCAATAGGTACTTTCGATTTTCTATCCCCAATCTATAAAGTCTCGTTTTTTATTCTGGCATTGCCCGGCGCCTGACGGCGAGCGAGACAAGCACGGCAATGACAACCACCGCGGTGATAATCCCACCGATGAGCCACCAGCTAATGACGGTGGTTGGCGGGGGTGGTGGCGCTGGCTTAACGGTAAAGGTGTCAGACAGGCCGTCAATGGTTACGGTGTACGTTCCGGCGACTGCCTTCGTGGTGATGAAGGTTACCTTTTGGCTGGTGTGCCCGGCCACGGTGACATTCTTGCTGGTCAGAGCGACATCGTTTATCCTGGCGGTTACCTGATAGGTGCCGCTGAGGTCGCCGTCGTTGGTCACGAGAAC
>CAYGYD010000227.1:0-2632 GCA_964354005.1 uncultured Dehalococcoidales bacterium
CCGCTTCCTGAACATAGTTTTCCCCGATAATTTTCACGCCAGCCTCAACCGCCTCCAGTATCTCTTCTGGTCGCCGCGATTTAACGGCGGCGACCAGTTCCACCCCGGCGGGTAGCTCACTCAATATTCGCCTCGAATTTTCTTTGACCCTGGTCACAGTTGAACTACACCACACTGATGACTTCAATTAATAATTCTAGCAGTAAACGGCAATGATTTCCACACCAAAGGTTTGAGTTCTGAACCAACCCACCCTCCTTCACCCCTTCGCTAAAGAGAGACAATGGCTCGCCAGGGGGGATAATACTCTGAATCTCAGCTAGCTACTGTCCCAGGATACCTTCTCCACTTTGCTGGAGATTGTAGCCAAAATAACCCCTATCTACATCGTGCGAGAAACTAATCCAATCTGCGTATTCTCGGGACAAAGAACAGGGTTATGGCGGTGGTGGCACTCATTGAATCCCGAGAGGAGAAACCCAAATAGCGCTGGCTCGGGATTGACACCGAGCCGCCGTTGGCGTTAAGGTAGAGAAAAATTTTTTGAGGGGAGCAACATGAACCTTTCTGATAGTCACTGTCATCTGGATAGAGGCCAGCCAGAACAACTGGCCAGGGTACTGGAGCAGGCAAGAGTCAAAGGGGTTAACACCATCATCAGCATGGGGATGAGCCTGGACTCTTCCGCCGAGACGATTCGACTGGCGAAGTCTCACGACGGCGTGTTTGCTGCCGTTGGAATCCATCCCTGGAATGCTGTGGGACCAACAGAAGAGGTGCGCCGGCAACTCGGCCAACTGGTGCGCCAGAAAGGAGTAGTTGCCCTGGGCGAAATCGGGCTGGACTATGCTCGCACGCCACAGACCAAAGAAACCCAGAAGGAATTGCTTATCTACGAGCTGTCTCTGGCACAGGAGACGGGGCTCCCAGTCAACCTGCACTGCCGGGAAGCGCACCAAGATATGATAGCTATCCTGCGCCAGGAGAAGACCCCGAATCTACAAGGAATAATCCACGGGTTTTACGGTGACCAGACGATGCTCAAGGACTGGCTCGCCCTGGGTTTTTATGTTTCCATCGGCGTGAGAGGTTTTGTGACGGACGAGCTGCCTCATCTGGCCGCGGCTGTTCGTGAGATACCACTGGAACGCCTGCTCACCGAGACAGATTCGTCCGTCACGGGACAGTCAGCCGGTCCGGCGGATGTCCTTCTAGTGGTGGAAAAGCTGGCGGCTATCCGCGGCGAGACAGCGGACAGGATTGCCACAGCTACCACCGCTAATCTGAAGCGCATCCTCAAATTGTAATCCGGGGCACGATGCTTGGCCTTGGCCACTGATATTGTTGACAACACATCAGCACTTCCCTACAATTTAGCCAGAGGAGGTAGCGATGAAAATCAAAGCTAACGGCATAAACATGAACTATGACACCAAGGGAAAAGGGGAATATCTTGTCCTTATTCACGGCGCCGGTGACAACCTCAATATGTGGTATCACCAAGTTCCCGCCTTCTTTAAGAATTACTATGTCATTACCTACGATGTGAGGGGGTCCGGTAAAACTGACAGTCCTAAGGGAGACTACTCCATATCCCTCCTCGCCGAAGATGTCTGTGAATTAGTGAAGGCTATAGCTTTTGTGAATCTGATGAGTGTTGACAGTATGGAACAAATGATGAAATCTCAAAAACCAGACGAAGCCCAATGCTTTCTTCTCGGCTACTCAATGGGAGGGCGTATCGCTCTCGAGGCGGCAATAAACCACCCCCAGATGGTGAAGGCACTTGTTCTGGCTAATAGCTCTGTGGGCTTAGCCCCACCTGCGCCGGATGCTGCCGAGCGGCGGCAAGCACTTCTGGAGCTACTCGGCAAAGGGGATATGAAGAAAATGGCTGAGATGATGACCACCAACGCCTTCTCCCCTGGCTTCAAGTCTAAGAACCCATCTGAATTTGATAAGTATATGAAGGTCAAGTTACAGAACAAGCCCGACGGCCTTGTCCGAATAATGCAGGCTCTAGCCTCAACCACTACTCCGCCTGATTTGAGCAAAGTGAAATGTCCTGTCCTGCTAATTGTCGGGGAAAACGACGCCTACATGGGGGTAGAGCCGGGCAAGCAGGCACACGAAGCAATAGCTGGTTCAAAGCTAGTAATCTTGCCCACCGGTCACGCTTCCGCGATTGAAGCACCGGACAAGTTTAACTCGGCTGTTCTGGAGTTCCTCTCCGGGGTAAGAGGCTCGACCACCTAATAGATAATCTTATCCTCGATTAGCTGGGCAATCTCTTGCTTGGGCATCCCCAAGAGTTGGCCGAAGACATATTCATTGTGCTCGCCTATCAGCGGGCCGGCCCTTTCAATCTTGGCCGGCGTCGCCGAGAACTTCCAGGGCGGATTGAGAACAACCTGTTTCCCCATCACGGGGTGCTCCACCTCAGTGGCTGCCTTCCGCTCTTTCAGGTGCGGGTCGGCGAAGAGCTCCTCGGTGTTAAAAGAAGGCACCGCGGCCACCCCCGCAGCCTGCAGTAGCTCCATCACCTCATAATGGCTGTAATTTACAGTCCACTGCTCAATAAGCCTGTCAAGGTGCTCCTGATTCTGCCACCGGCTATAGGCATCGGAGAAGA
>CAYGYD010000228.1:0-2628 GCA_964354005.1 uncultured Dehalococcoidales bacterium
TTCTTTCATTTTCTTCAGGAGAGAGGCTTAGATTCGCTAAAGGAAGTGGACAAGACTGTTTTGCGCGATTATCTCTCGCATTTAATGGGGCGCCGGTTTGTCAGGGCCAGCATCGCCCGCAAGCTCTCGGCCATCCGCTCCTTCTACCGCTATCTGCTGCGGGAGGAAATCATCGCCACCAATCCACTGGCCACCACAGCCTCACCCAAGCTGGACAAGCGCCTGCCCTCCTTCCTGACCATTGATGAGGCCAAGAGACTCGTTGAAGCGCCCGATTTGACCACCCCGCAGGGCCAGCGCAACCGCGCTTTTCTGGAACTACTCTATGCCTCCGGCCTGAGAGTGAGCGAGCTGGCCAATCTGAACCTGGAGCAGATTACTCTGGACACGCGGGAAATCCGGGTCTGGGGGAAAGGCGCCAAGGAGCGGATGGTGCTCATGGGCGAACCGGCCGCCCGGGCCTTATTGACTTATCTCACGCAGGGCCGCCCGGCTCTCCTGGGTGACCGGAAAACGAACGCCGTGTTCCTCAACCGCTCCGGCGGCCGACTGAGCGAACGGAGTGTACAGAGTATTTTGCGGGAATATGCGAATCAGGTTGGTCTGGACAAGCGAGTCCACCCCCACATGCTACGCCATACCTTCGCCACCCATTTGCTGGATGGCGGGGCTGACTTGAGGGTGGTGCAGGAACTTCTCGGGCATGCCAGTCTCTCCTCGACCCAGATTTATACCCATGTCAGCCAGACCCAGGCCAGAAAGATATATCTCGCCGCCCACCCCCTGGCACAGGAAGGAAAGGAAAATGGGTCTGAACACCGCTAACCGGCTGGCCAGACTCCGACAGAAGCTCACCGAGAAAGAGCTTGACGGCATTCTTATCTCTCAACCGGAGAACCGGTTTTATCTTTCTGGCTTCGATGGCTCGGCGGGATACCTGTTCATCACGGCGCAGGATGCCATCTTGGCCACCGATTTCCGCTATATTGAGCAGGCCAAGGCACAAGCCCCCAACTACGAGATTTTCCAGATAACCGGCAAACTTGAGGAGTGGTTTCCCCGATTGACCGGTGAACTCAATCCCAGACGCCTGGGCTTTGAGTCGGGGGATGTTACCTTCGGCCTCTACCACCAGCTAACCGAAGTCCTGAGTAAAGCCGAGTTAAAACTTCAGCTTGTCCCGGTGGATGGGCTGGTAGAGTCCATCCGCACCATAAAAGAGCCGGAGGAAATTGCCCTGATTGCCCGGGCGGCCGGTATTTCTGATAGCGCCTTGGCCTATGTCATGGATAGAATTCGCGCCGGTATGACGGAAAAGGAAGTGGCCTGGGAGATTGAAAAATTCATGCGCGAGCACGATAGCCAGCCGGTGCCCTTCGAGTTAATTGTTGCTGCCGGTCCCAATTCCGCCCTGCCCCATGCCAAACCTTCACTGCACCAGATTAAGGCCGGCGAGCCGGTAGTCATTGATATTGGCGCTAAGGTTAGCGGTTACGCCAGTGACCTCACCCGAACCGTCTGTCTGGGCAAACCTGACGATACCTTCAGGAAGGTATATGATACTGTCCTCGGCGCCCAACTGGCGGCGCTGGCCCTGATTAAAGAAGGCATGACTGGCGAGATGGCTGACAATCTGGCCCGCACCGTGATTAAAGAGGCCGGATATGCGGAAGCCTTCGGCCACGCTCTGGGGCACGGCGTGGGCCTGGCACCGCACGAGCCACCCCGCCTCGGCCCCAATTCCACCGAAGTGCTGGCTTCCGGTATGGTCTTTACCATTGAACCGGGTATCTATATCCCGGGTTGGGGCGGGGTGAGGGTTGAAGATTTGGTTGTCATTGAGAATGGCCAGCTCAAGGTTCTCTCTAAAGCACCTAAGACGGACAATGCTACTTAGAAAGGTTTATGATGGATAAAGCACTGAAGGCTGACTTTCATATTCACACCAAGTATTCTATGGACTGCAACATGCCTCTGGAAGACATAATCAATCGCTGTCTGGAGATGGAGATTAACTGCATTGCCATCACCGACCACGATGCCATTGAAGGGGCTCTCAAGATGCAGACCCTGGCACCCTTCACCGTCATTGCGGCGGAAGAGATTCTGACTTCCCATGGCGAGGTCATCGGCTTGTTTCTGAAAGAATGGATACCCAGCGGTCTGCCCATTGAGCAGGCGATTGCCCGTATTAAGGCTCAGGGCGGGCTGGTGTGTTTGCCCCACCCCTTTGACACCTTCCGTGGATTGCGGTTAGATAATAAGCGGCTGGAAAATCTGGTGGGGCAGATTGACATTATAGAGGTGTTCAATGCCCGCAGCCCGATACCCCACGACTCCAACAAAGCCCGTGATTTCGCCCGAAAACATGACCTGCCGGGTACTGTCGGCAGCGATGCTCATTCACCGGGCGAAATCGGTAATACCTATGTTGAAATGCCGGCCTTCAATGGTCAGGAGGGCTTCCTGAAGGCGCTGCGCGTGGGCAAGATTCACCGCCATCGCTCCAGCCCGTTGGTGCATTTCAGCAGTACCTGGGCCAAAATAAAGAAGGCATTCTAAGAGAGACAAATAAGCTTCCCTTCTCCGGTAAACCCCAGAAGGGGAACTCAAGAGGGGCAAAGCCCG
>CAYGYD010000229.1:0-2625 GCA_964354005.1 uncultured Dehalococcoidales bacterium
GGCACGCTTTAGGGACGGGCAAGAAATATGGTAGTGGGTACTAAGACCAGACAAGCCTAGCAACTAGAGCGTAGGTTCAGAGTACTATGGGCATGAGGCGGCGCTTTTGTGATGTTATTGGTAGCCCGGCCTAGACGAAGGACCCAAAGTTCGGCATTCTTCTGGGAAGGAAAGAGAACGAGGAGGAACTGGACAGATGGTCGGGGAGTAGACAATTCGCCAATCCAATGAAGAGGTGATGACGCTGATTCAGGCGGTTAAGGTACGCGCTGGCTACCGGGGACTGCTGAAGACACCAAGGACCGCGAGCGTCACTTGAAGTACCGCCATTTCTACTGGGAGCTGGAACGGCCGAAAATAGGCAAGTATCGGGGGTCAAAGGAAGCGTGCGTGCTAACGAAGATACCCTGTAAAATACGGTGTTCCCCTTTGATTGGCAGGGACAACGAGTATGTCTTGAAGAACATCCTCGGCATGTTGGATGGTGAGTCTCCCAGCTGGTAATTGAGGGGGTCATTGAGTAAAAAGTAGAACAGGTAGTTAATGGCGAAAGTATAGATGAAGTCCCTCATACTCTCTGTCAGCCTTGCCTTGTTGGGGACAAATCCAAGGTCAGCGAAAAAGAGATTATGCGTAGTGGACACAAATGCGTTTGAGAGGCATGAAGAGGAAAGGAGGCACATGCCTAGAACAAATTCTGGCGGAAACAATCCAAAGAAGCAACGCTCACTAGATGAGCGACGGCTGCAATTACCCTATACGCTTCCCGGCAGCAAATGTCGGGATTGTCAAGAAGTCTACTACCCTAGGAGATCGCGTTGCTCGAATTGCACCTCCTCAAACATGGAAGACATAGACTTAACTCCAAAAGGCAAGTTGGATACTTACACCACTCTTACCATGGTGCCGCCAGGATCTGCCATGGTAGCACCCTTCAGTATAGGTAGGGTAGTGACACCGGAAGGAGCGCACGTTACGACGGTTCTGACCGAGCCTGACCCAAGGAAGCTAAAAGTAGGTATGGATATGGAGATGGTGGTGATGAAGGTGACGCAAGATGCTGAAGGCAACGACATTATGGCCTACAAATTCAAACCTGTTTAGACCCCTAGCCGATGAAGCGGAGCACGGGCAGGAGAAGAAAGCTGCTCAAAGAGACCAGCTTTGAAAGGAGGAACTGACAGTGGGAATAGGAGGAGATAGAGAGGTTGTGATACTAGGGGTTGGGATGCACCGGTTTGTAAAGGATTCTGGCAAGACCTTTCAGGACCTCGGACGGGTGGCAATAGCCAACGCGCTTGAGGAGTCCGAGGTACCCTTCAAGGACATCGAGGCCGCCTATGTGGGCCGTGTCTATGCACCGCCCGGCACCGGCATGAGGGTTGTTCAAGAATTTGGCTGGACGGGAATACCCATCGTAAATCTGGAGGTGGCTTGTACCAGCGCTACCCAGGCTGTCTTCCGAGCGGCTTACGAAGTCTCTACCGGCCTTTACGATGTCGTACTGGCCGTGGGCATCGATAAACTGCCGAGGGGGCTACTAGGGGGAGCCACTGAGGCTGGCAGCTGGGACGAAATCATGGGTTTGGTGGTGATGCCCGCTATGTATGCTCTAGGAATCCGAAAACACATGGAGGAATACGGGACAACCTTCGAACAGCTTTCTAGGATTTCAGTCAAAGAACACAAGTATGGTGCCCTCAATCCCTATGCCCTGTACCAGAAAGAGATGACGCTGGAAGAGGTTAAGGCTGGGCGCATGATAGCCTACCCCATCAATCTTTTCATGTGCTCGCCCAATTGTGACGGGGCTACGGCAGCAGTACTCTGCACTAAGGAGAAAGCGAGACGATATACCAGCAACCCCGTGATCACCATAGCTGGCTGGGCATTGGCGTCTCCGAAGTATACGCCGGCGGGTGAGGAGGAGGCTGGGCTGAAGGAAATGGCCAGAAAGGCCTTTGAGAGGGCAGGCCTTGGGCCTGAGGACATCGACGTGATGCAAGTCCACGACGCCTTTAGCCCAGCAGAAATCACCATCCCGGAAGAGTTGGGCTTTATCCCTGTAGGCGAGGGTGGACGCTGGGTCGATGAGGGGAGGACAGAGATAACAGGTGAGCTCCCAATCAATACCGATGGCGGACTGGTAGCCTGTGGACATCCGGTGGGAGCTACCGGAATACGCCAGATAGCCGAGCTGATATGGCAGCTAAAAGGTGAGGCTGGACCAAGGCAGGTAGAGGGCCCTCCCAAGGTGGCACTCCAGCAGAATTCCGGCCTTGGTGGCTATGCGATAGGAATATACACAAGATAGCCCAGACACCGCTGGCTGAAAGGGTCGATAAGCAGCACACCAATATTCGGCATTCGCACTGACTATCTCCGTTAAGGCGAATCCGGGTTGCGCAGTCGCTTGAATTGTTTGGTGAGACCACAGTATACTAGAAGCGCCAGACAACTTTTCCTTTTCATTTCTCTCCTTTTGAGTGAGCTCGACAGACTGTCGAGCTCACTCACTTGTTGGAGAGATCTGTTGAATAGACCCGACCGGTCGCTGAAGAGAATGGTCGCCATCACTCAACGGGCCGAGCTGCCTAATCACCTAATGGTCGCCGATAATTGCAC
>CAYGYD010000230.1:0-2624 GCA_964354005.1 uncultured Dehalococcoidales bacterium
TGGCAGGCAATTGATATGGCAATTCTCTCCCGCCAGTCGCCCCCTCCTCCAATCGGCGAGTCCATTATTTCCCTGAGCATGCCAATCCAGTCCTTCTTGTCTAGCCAGACCGGCACCGTCCGCACCAGGTAGGTCCTATCGCCGAAGGGCTCCAGGGAGAAGCCGAACTCGGCCAGGTCCTGGTGGTGCAACTTTAGCATAGCGTCCTGTCTCGGGCTGACCTCCAGGGTGGCTGGCTCCAGTAGCCCCTGAACCTCTATCTTCTGCTGGGAAAGCTGGCTCCTAATCTGCTCAAAAAGAACACGCTCATGAGCCGCGTGCTGGTCGATGAGATACAGTCCATCCGGCCCCTCGGCGACAATGTAGCTGGCCGACAACTGCCCCAGCAAGCGCAGAGCGGGCAGGGAAAAGGCAGGAGTCGGCTGGGTTAGTGATGGGGGGGTGGCTGGGTGCTCACTGGTACTCGGCCAGGTTAGCCCTCCCAGCGGAAGGACCGGCCTGGGTCGGGTGGGGGCGGTGTAGGTGGGGGTGACTTCCTCAATCTTCGGCACCGGGGCCAGCTCAATCAGGACACGCCGCGCCGCCCTCTGTACGGCGGTCACTACCACTCGTTCGTTCTGGAACTTGACCTCGGTCTTGGTGGGGTGAATGTTGACATCCACCTCTCGCGCCGGCAGCGAGATATGGATAATGGCCACCGGGTGTCGGCCGGTCATCAGCAGTCCGTGGTAGGCTTCCTCCACTGCCCAGGCCAGCCAGCGACTGCTTATCCAGCGGCGGTTGACAAAGAAGCTGAGGTGGTCGCGGCTGGCCCGGCTGACTGCCGGTGAGCCGACCATCCCGGTGATGGCGACCGATGATGGTGCCCCACCCTCCCACTCCTTATCCGGCCCGATTTCCAGCATATTGCGGGCTATCTCCGAGCCGTAGACGGCAATCACGCTATCAACCAGTCGGCCACTGCCCGGGGTTCTCAGTAGCGTCCGGCCGTCAATGGCGAGGGTGAATTTGACCTCGGGGAAGGCCAGGGCATACTGGCTGACCACCTGTGCGATGTGGCTGTTTTCGGTCGCCGACGACTTAAGGAATTTCAACCGGGCGGGCACATGGCGGAAGAGCTGGCGCACGGTAACAGTGGTGCCCGGTGACCGCGCCTGATGGTCGCGGTTAACTATGGCGCCTTCCTTCAGGACAAGGTGGGTGCCGACCGACTCGCCCTGGGCGCAGGTGATAATATCTACCTCGGCCACCGTGGCGATGCTGGGCAGTGCCTCGCCCCGGAAGCCCAGAGTGGCAATCGACTCCAAATCGCCAATATCGGCGACCTTGCTGGTGGCGTAGCGCTGGAAGGCCAGTTCCAGCTCTCCCGCCGGAATACCAGTGCCGTTATCAGTGACTCGAACCAGGCTGACTCCGCCACCACCTGTTTCCACCGCAATCTGGCTGGCCCCGGCATCCAGCGAGTTCTCCACCAGTTCCTTGACCACCGAGGCCGGCCTTTCCACCACCTCGCCGGCGGCGATGCGGGCGACTACCTGCGGCGCTAAGACTCTGATGGGCATGTTACATCAATGATACACGCTTCCGTGTAATATGTCAAGAGGTTTTTCAGAAAAATTATTCCACCTTCTCCAGACTGGCGAAGCTCAAGAGGAGTTTCTTCACGCCGTTATTAAAGGCGACCACAATCTCAGCATCATCTTTGACGGTCTTGTAGCTGACCACAATGCCGTTGCCAAACTGGGCGTGGCGGACATGGTCGCCAGCCTTGAACTCAGTCGTCGCCGGATGTGGGACTGGTGTGGATGGTCGGTTCCAGGAATACACGGCCTCGGCGATGCGGGTCTCTTCCCCCTGCGACCAGCCGGCGTTGGCCATGAGGTGTGTCGGAATATCCTGCAGGAAACGTGAAGGCTGGCTGACCAGACTCCGACCCATCAGATTGCGGCGGAAGGCCCGCACCAGATATACCTGCTTCTTGGCCCGGGTGATGCCCACATAGCAGAGTCGGCGCTCTTCCTCCATTTGGGTCGGGTTGTCCAGCGACTTGTAGTGGGGCAGCAGTCCTTCTTCCATCCCGACAATAAAAACCACCGGGAACTCCAGCCCCTTGGCCTGGTGCAGGGTAATCAGAGTGACCGCTGACACGCTTTCATCCAGACTATCCACATCGGAGACCAGCGCCACTCCTTCCAGGAAGGCCGATAGACCCTCCGGCGGTTTCAGGTCGCGATACTCCTCAGTCACCGTGCGCAGTTCCATAACATTCTCCCAGCGCTCATCGCCCTGCGGTTCATTTGATAGATAACGCTTATAACCGATGCTGTCAAGGAGTCGGTCGAAGAACTCCATCAGATTCAATTGCGAGCTCTGTGCCACCAGCTCCTCCATCATGGTGACAAAACTGGTCAGGATACGGGTGATATGGGGGGTAAAGGGTGACTCTTTTTCCTCGGGTTTAACCAAAAGTCTCAGGGCTTCATACTGGGAAGTGCCCAGCGACCTCGCCCAGGCCGAGAGCTTGGCCTGCGTCTGCTCGCCGATGCCACGCTGGGGAATGTTGATGATTCTCAGCAAGCTGACATTGTCGCTGAGGTTCTGGATGAGTCGGAGATAGGCAATGA
>CAYGYD010000231.1:0-2602 GCA_964354005.1 uncultured Dehalococcoidales bacterium
GCTATGGGGATTGGCCGAATGCCGGGTAGCCATAAAAGTACCTGGTTCAAGTGGGTAGATTTGACCCGGCTGGCCACCTTTGGTCTGGATGGCATCGATAATAATGGCCCTCTCGTAGCCCACCAGCAGGTCCAGAACATCCAGACCGGACACACTGGCTTCCATCACTGTTATCTCTGGCGAATTAAGTCTCTGGGCCAAGGCGTGGGCCACACACAGACCGACACTGTCATCGGCTCGAACGGGATTGCCCAATCCCAGGATTATAGTCTTCATCCTTTGTCTTTGCTATCTTACCACCTAAGGCAACACTATTCAAATTCCTTAATCAGTTCTCCCTGACTGTTATATACAAATATTGGAATTGCCGGGTGGCCGGGAAAAGCATGGGTGGCACAGCCAAAACAGGGGTCGTAGGGGCGCCAGGCCATCTCGATACGATTAAGCAGTCCCTCGGTAATTTCCACACCCGGCTTAATCAGCGCCATGGCCGCTTTCCTGACCGACATATTAAGGGCCGCCGCATTATTGACCGTAGCCACAATCAAATTGGCCTTCCTGATGACTCCCTTTTCGTCCGTGGCGTAGTGGTGGATGAGTGTGCCACGCGGCGCTTCCACAATGCCTATACCTTCGTCCGGGGTAGCCGTTGGAATAGTGCGGATGTTCGGGCTGGTGATTTCCGGGTCGCGACTCAACTCCAGCAGTCTCTCGGCGGCATAAACCAGCTCCACCAGACGAGCCCAGTGCATGGCTAAAGTAAAATGAGCCGGTTTCCCGCCTAGGGTAGAGTACATCTTCTCATAAGCTTCCTGAGCCAGCGGTGTGGCCATACCATCGGCGGCGTTGAGCCGGGCTAACGGGGCAACTCGAAAAACACCGCTGTCCTGGCCATCGACAAACCCCTTCCAGCCAATCTTCTTGAGGAAGGGGAACTTGATGTAAGTCCAGGGTTCGACATGCTCCGCCACATGGTTAAGATATTCCCGTGGTGCAAACTTGGCAAACTCCTTCCCCTTAGGGTCGACCACCCTAAGCTGACCATCGTAGAAGTTGACCTTATTCTGGGCATCAACCAGTCCCATATAGTAGGTGCGATGGGTAAAGGCATCGCTGGTAATCATATCGACATAGGCTTTGTTCTTCAGGACAATATCATCAAAGACCTTCAGTGATAGCTTGGCAAACTCCACCGAGTCTTTGGCAATCTGCTCAATTTCCTTTCTTTGTTCCTCGGTCAGCCCCTTACTGACGCCGCCGGGCAGGCCAAAGACCGGGTGCACCGGCCGGCCACCAATCATCTGAATAATATGGTGGTTCTGCATGCGGGTCTTGATGACCGCTCCGGCCAGCTCCAGACCTACCTTGCCAATAACCCCCAGAATGTTGCGCTCGGCCACCGGCGCATCCGGCCCCATCACAAAATCCGGGCCGCCAAGGATATAGAAGTGGGTGGTGTGGTCAGTGACATAGAAGGCACTGTTAAAAAGCTCGCGCAGTTTCTTGGCCGGGCCGGGTGGGTCAACATGGAAGAGGTCGTCAAGCGTTTTACTTGAAGCCAGATGGTGGGCTTCAGGACAAACACCGCAGATGCGCTGGGTAATCTGGGGCATATCTTCCGCCAGTCGACCCTCGGCAAACTTCTCAAAGCCCCTCAACTCTGGAATCTGGAAGTAGGTATTCTTTACCCCGCCCGCGTCGTCAAGGAAGATTTCAATTTTGCCGTGACCTTCCAACCGAGTGACGGGGTCAATGGTTATCCTTTTCATTTTATTTTCGCCCTCCTTAGCAGGGAATCGGGCAGGCTGTAACGATAAAAAGTGCCCACCGGGTCGCGAATATCATCAATGATTTTCCGGACTTCCCCCGGGTCATTAGAGTCGATGACTGAAGCTACGGCACTGAGGAAGTGCGCTCCCTGGTCAATGACTCCCACCACCGGCCCATAGCAGCCGGTGCAGGGCATGTTAGCCTGCGGGCAGAGTGCCCCACAGCCACCACGGGTGGCCAGACCAGCGCACAAAAGGCCCTGTTCCAGAAGACATGTTTCTGCTTCCGGAATAATCTCAAAGGTGCGGTGGAACTTCTTGACCTTTTTCACATCGCGCTTCCGAGGGCACTCATCACAAACGGCCTTGACACTATGACTAATCACCGTGCCCCGGGGTGGGAGCTTGCCGGTAATTAGAGCCTCGAGAGCCAGCCAAGTTGTTTTTTCCTCCGGCGGGCAGCCGGGGATGACATAGTCAACATCTATTGTCTGGCGTAGCGTCTTGACCGTGTCATAGAATTCCGGGACAGTCAGTTCCCCTTCTGGCACCTGGTAAGCCGTTTGAGGAAAGACCTTGCCGCTGTTATCCGTTGATGGCGTCTCCGTGTAAACCCGGTCAAAAATCATCTGCCGATTGAACAGGTTGGCCAGCCCCGGGATGCCGCCCTCATAGGCACAGGCACCGTAGGCAATCATCACCTTGGACTTTCCCCGGAGCATCTTGGCGATGTGCTCCTGTTCTGAATTGCGGATGGCCCCGTTAAAGAGGCAGACATCGATGCTTTTGTCCGGCATGGCCTCAACATCCTTGTACTTGACATCAATAGCCAC
>CAYGYD010000232.1:0-2579 GCA_964354005.1 uncultured Dehalococcoidales bacterium
GGATAAGAGGGTTCGGCTGGGACGAAGGGTATTTAGAGGAATGCCTGCAGGACAGGACACACCACCCCACGCGGTGGGACCTGGATGCCATATCCCCGGACAACCCTGTCTGCCTGGGTGACTTTTCCGTGCACTCTCTCTGGCTGAACAGCAAGGCGCTGGAACTGGCGGGTATCACCAGGGACACGCCGGTGCCGGTGGGCGGGGACATTGTTAAAGACTCCGAGACAGGCGAGGTCACGGGGATAATCAACGAGCTTGCCGCCCAGGGTATGGTCATGAAGGTCATACCACCTTGGACTAGGGCACAGAAGAGAGCAGCGATACTTACCGCCATCAAAAATTTCATCGAGCTGGGCATTACCAGTATTACCGAGGGTGCGCTGGGGCCAGGAGGCGTGGGCTACCAGGGGGGGCTTCTCGACTCAGAGTGCATCGGGGTCTATAACGACCTCTATGATGAAGGCAAACTAGACATCCGCGTGAATATATTCTATCTTTTCGGCGAGTACGGGGCTTGCTCCTATAAAGATTTCCAACAGATTATCCCCGCACTGGGCATACACTCTGGCTTTGGCAACGAATGGATAAAGATCGGCGGAGTGAAGATATTCGCGGACGGCATCCCTACCACCAGGACCGCCTGGTTAAGTGAGGAGTACGCTGGCGGAGGGCGGGGCAGCCTGGTGGTGCCGGGCAACACGGAGCAGGAACGCCGTGAAGAGCTGGGCAGGATGATAAATCTGGCTCATCATCATAACTTCCAGGTAGGCGTCCACGCCATCGGTGATATGGCGATAGCCGCCACCATCGACAGCTTCATCAAAGCTGAAAAGAATGAACCCAAAGGTTTGAGGCACTACATCGTACATGCCGACTTCATCTCGCCCAAATACGCTGATAAGGCGGCTAAAAACAATATCGCCATCTGTGCCCAGCCCGGTATCCAGTGGACTCTTGCCGACGCCAGCCCCTACCTGGTCGGCCCCGAGCGGGCAGCCCAGCAGTGGCCGTACAAGACCCTTCTTGATGCCGGCGCGCGCCTCACCGGCAGCTCCGATACGCCCTGCATCGCCCCCCACTGGCTGCAGGGCATAGAGTCCGCCGTCTTAAGGGAGTCCAAAGCCTCGGGCAAGGTAAACAATCCTACCCAGTGCATCAGCCGGGAGCAGTCCATCCGCATGTACACGGTATCCGCCGCCTGGCAGGACCACATGGAAAGCCGGAAGGGCTCCATCGAACCGGGAAAGCTGGCCGACCTGTGCGTCCTGGGGGAGGATATTCTAAGCGTGGAGACACACAGCATCAAGGACATACCCGTGATGATGACGGTGGTCGGCGGGCGGGTCGTCTATGAAAGTGATGATTTTTAGGCCCGTGTGGGCTGGACTATATGGAGTGGGATTAGGTAGGTTACTATCCGAAGGCGAATGGCTTTTGCCTGGCTAGGTAAGGAGGTGAATTATAAGAAGACAGTATAGAAGTAATATTTGGACTCAAGTAGGCTTAAATAATATTGGAGGCAAATTACTAATTTTAAAGGGGGAGAAGATGCACAGGAAAAACACTATATTCATCGCACTTACAGGTTTTCTGCTGATGGCCTTGCTGATATCATTTGTAGTTGGTTGTCAGGCTGAGACACCTACAACCACCCAAGCCACTACAAAAGTCATCAAAATAGGCACCATTATGGGCATAACCGGCCCACTCAGCGTACCCAGCCTAGCCTTCAACCGCGGCTGGCTCTTCTACGCCGATAAGCTCAAGGAAGAGGGCGGCATCAAGATAGGTAATGACCGCTACGTCTTTGAAATCATCAACGAGGACAGCAAGGGTACCGCCGAAGGTGCCAGCATCGCCGCCAATAAGCTGGTCTCACAAGACAAGGTCAAATTCATCATCGGCGCCATGCTCGAATCGGAGATAGCGGCCATCTACCAGGTCACCAAGCCCGCTGGTGTGCTGTACGGCATGGCCAACGTCAATATCCCCGGGCACGCCACAGACGTCAGCCCGGACAAACCGCTCCAGGTCAGGCTATCCATCGATATCCCTACGACGATACCCGCCGACCTGGACTACATTCTCAAGACCTACCCCAATGCCAAGACCATAGCCATCGCCGCGCCGGATATCGGCTACGAAGGGATGATTGCCGACTGCACGAAAGACGCCCAGGCACGCGGCATGAGCGTGATTTTCGTTGAGAAGTGGGCCTGGGGCACCACCGACTTTGTACCCACCTATACCCGCGTCCTGAACTCCAAAGCCGACATTGTCCTCGCCATGAACAGCGGCCAGGCTATGGACCAGCTGAAGGCAGCCCGCCAACTCGGCTTCAAGGGCCCCTTCATCTCCAACTCGCCGCTGGGTGCCGATGTCTTCGTCGTCGTGGTGAAGGACCCCGTCGCGCTGACCGATGTCCTGGTCAACAGCCCGGATATTGATGCACCCAACGCCTTCATGAAAGAACTGATGGCCCGGTGGGCCAAGAAGTATCCCAACGAGCCGTTTGTCTCCGACGCCATACACTCCTACGATATTCCCTGGATAATCGCGCAGGCGATGGTCAAGGC
>CAYGYD010000233.1:0-2571 GCA_964354005.1 uncultured Dehalococcoidales bacterium
GTCAAAGCTATCCACACCCTCGGCGGCAGACTGAGAGAGACAAAAAGAATTAACCTGGAAGAGTTCGGTGAAGAGCGCTGGCTGATAGTCATTGACAAAATATCGCCCACTCCCCCTCAGCACCCCCGCCGCCCCGGCGTTCCCAGTCAAAGACCTATCGTTTAAAGCAGGATTGATAAATACTTAAGATACGGATAGAATGTAGTTGAAAGGCGGGAATTGAGAATCAAGAAAACGACGGGGTAAGTGCGCAACCCAAGTGAAACTGGGTATCAAGGAGGCATGACACTAATGTTGATGACGGCGAAAGAATACCTGGACAGTTTGCGCCGATTGAAGCTGAACCTCTATCTGCTCGGCGAGAAGGTAGACAGCTGGGTCGACCATCCCATTATCCGACCTTCAATCAACGCCATTGCCATGACCTATAAGCTCGCCCACGAGCCGGAAAGCCAGGCTCTGGCTACCGTTGATTCACCTATCACCGGGCAGAAGGTAAATAAGTTTAACGGCCTATTTCGGAGCCGGGAAGACCTGGTCAACAAAGTGAAACTGCAGAGACGTCTCGGCCAGCGGACCGCCTGCTGTTTCCAGCGGTGCGTGGGTATGGACGGCATCAACGCCGCTTACAGCACGACTTATGAAATCGACCAGAAACACGGGACGGAGTACCATCGCCGGTTCAAAGGATGGTTGAAATATGTTCAGGAGAAAGACCTCTGTATCTCGGGGGCGATGACTGATGTCAAGGGGCACCGCAGCCTGGCACCAAGTGAGCAGGCTGACCCGGATATGTTCGTCCATGTGGTGGAGCGGAGGCCGGACGGCATCGTCATCCGGGGTGCCAAGGGGCACCAGACCGGCACCGCTAACTCCCACGAGATGCTCATCATGCCTACCCTGCGTATGCGCGAGGCGGATAAGGACTACGCCGTAAGCTGTGCCGTGCCTACCGATGCCAAAGGAGTGACCCTGATTTACGGTCGGCAGTCCTGCGATACCCGGAAGCTTGAGGCCGGGGATATTGATGTCGGGAACTATAACTTCGGCGGACAGGAGGTACTGGTCGTACTGGAAGACGTCTTTGTTCCCTGGGAGCGGGTTTTCATGTGCGGGGAGATTGACTTCTCCATCATGCTGGTAGAGAGGTTTGCCAGCTACCACCGGCAGAGCTATGGTGGCTGCAAAGCCGGCATCGGGGATGTGCTAATCGGGGCCACGACCTCCATGGCCGATTACAACGGTGTACGCCGGGCGGCCCATATCCGGGATAAAATCGGGGAGATGATTCATCTGACGGAAACCATCCATGCCTGCGGGCTGGCTTGCTCCTACGAGGGCTGGGCGACTCCGGCCGGCAACTACCAGCCCAATGCTCTTCTAGCTAATGTCTGCAAGCTTAATGTTACCCGCTTCCCCTATGAATTGCTGCGCCTGGCGGAAGACATTGCTGGCGGCCTGCTGGTGACAACACCGTCGGAAAAGGACTTCCGGCACCCGGTAATCGGCAAATATATTGACAAATACCTGCGAGGCGTACCCGAGGTACCAACTGAAGCCCGGTATCGTATGTTGACGCTTATCCACGCCATGAGCTTTGGCCTGGTGGCCCCCAGCTACCGCACCGAGTCGATGCACGGTGCGGGTTCGCCGCAGGCCCAGAAAATTATGATTGAGCGCGAGACAGACATGGACAACAAACAGAAGCTGGCCCGCAGTATCGCCGGCATTGACCCCAGGGAAAATGTGCTGGCTTAAAGCTGATTGACTCTTCCTCAGAAGGGACAGGGAGGCGGCAGAAATGGACAAGATAACGCGTCTGGAAGTAGCGCTGTTTATCGAGACGCAAGTCTGGAGCGGGAGTATCTACCAGCTCCAGGCGGAGCGCTTCCTGGACCTCCTGAATGGTATCTGGGCCAGCCAGCCGGAGGGTCGCGGCCGATTTCTTGTCCTGCATGATGTGATAGTCCATCATACCACTGGGCGAAAGGAGAAACTGCCTATCGCCTATGTCAATAAGTCAGCCATTCAGCTCGCCACTACTGCCGACCCCGATGCCGCCCGGGGACTGGGCGGCCAACCCGGCCCCAAACCCCATCCCTACCGGCATAAATCGGCGGTGGCCGTGAAGCTACGGACACCGGCTTACACGCTGACCGGCCACATGCATTGCTTCAGCCAGCAGACAGCCCGGCATGTACTGGAAGACAGCCTGATGTTCTTGCCGCTGACCGGAGTTGAGATACATCCTGAATATAATGGTGCCAGTCAGAGTCTTCCCTTTGTGGCGGTGAATAAAGAACATGTCCTGTCCCTGCAAGACGAGGGAATATCCGTGCCCACGACCACCACATAAGGTGAAAACACGAGCTCCGTCTCTCATCACTGATGGAGAGCGTCTTTAGAACCTCACCCCATTCATTCCTCTCTCCTGGAAGGAGAGTAGGAATGCGTTTTAGAGAGGGGCGGAGCCCCCTCCGACGCCGCTCTATGGTCCTTCCAAAGAAGGACCAGCCGAGAGGTAGAGAGGCGAAGCCTCTCTTTCATTTTTCACCCCCTTCCCTTGTGAAG
>CAYGYD010000234.1:0-2553 GCA_964354005.1 uncultured Dehalococcoidales bacterium
GCCTCACCGTAACGCAGAGTGTAACTTCTGGATTTGATGCTGCCGATGAAATCATCCAAGCAGGTAAAAGGGTTGGTGCTGACCTACTTGTCATGTCAACCCATGGACGGTCTGGCTTGGGCCGCTGGGTCATGGGCAGCATTGCGGAAAAAGTCCTGCGCCATGTAGAGATACCACTGCTGCTGGTACATGCAAGAGTTGGTTTAATATCATGAACCAGTACCTGCCGGCCTTCTGAAGCATTTCTGCCGATGAGTTGCTGAAGTATAGTATTGAAGCTGTAAATAGTCCCCCTGGTTCTAATGACTACGATTCCAGCGTGACCAGCACGGCCGCATTGGAGATGACGATGTGGTCCGGCTCGGCTCCTTCAACCTCCATTCCCCCAGTGATTACCTTGATTGACTTCTCGCCAAAGGGTAAGGCTTCCAGTACGGTTTTACCGTCCACGGCCTCCGGTCTGGGTGAGGCGATGGTAACCGTGATGACGGCTTTGGGTATCTTACCAGCCTTTAAGGAATCTGCCAGATACAGGAGAGAACTGCGGTGAATGGCGTCCTCAACGGCCCTTCGGGCTGATTTAGTGTAGTCCTGCCCGTGCAGGTCCACCCCCATCCCCAGCTCCACCACGAATCTCGTCCTGGCCATACTTCTCACCTCCTCTATGATTGTCTTACCACTATTGGAACCAGTTGCTAACCCATCCCCCTGACCCCCTTTGCCCCGATGATAATCGGGGGAAGGGGGCATAAAGACAAAAGAGAGGCTTCGCCCCGCTCTAAACTCACCGGCCCTATTTGTTCTGCGACATGAAATGGATGGTCTCGCCGGAGACATCCAGGGCAGCTTCCATAAGAGCCTCAGCCAGGGAGGGGTGAGCGTGGATGGTGGCCGCTATTTCCCTGGGCGTGGCATCCAGCTTCATGGCTAGAGCTGCTTCGGGCATCAGGTCGCCGGCGCCAGGCCCAATGATGTGAACTCCCAGAATCTGACCATATTTCACTTCACTAATGACCTTGACGATGCCGGTTCTGTCACCGCGGATAGTGGCCATGCCGTTGGCGGCGAAGGGAAACTTACCTACCCTTATCTGGTACCCATCAGCTACTGCGGCTTGTTCCGTGAGGCCCACACTGGCGATTTCCGGGCTGGTGTAGATACAGCGTGGCACCACGGCATAGTCCATTTCCGCCCCCTTGCCCAGAGCATTTCCCACCGCTATTTTACCCTGGGCGAACGCAACATGCGCTAGCATTGGCTCTCCCGCAACATCCCCGGCAGCGAATATACCTGAGACATTGGTCTGCATTCTCTTGTCCACAAGAATGGCACCATTTCTCAGGCTGACGCCAGCTTTATCCAAGCCCAGCCCATCCACACTGGCTCTTCTCTCATCCGCCACCAGCACATGCTGAGCCGTTAGGGTTATTTCCTGCCCTTTGGCACTGAGCGTTATGCGTTTTTCGCCGTCACCAGCAGCCTCTATCGCTTTCGGGCTAGCCTCAGTATGTACCTGAATCTTATCCTTTCTCAGTTCCCTTTCCAGCAGAGATACAAGCTCCCGGTCGACATCAGGCAGTATCAGTGCTGACTTCTCCGCGATGGCCACACTGGCACCCAGCCTGGTAAATATGGTGGCAAAGGCCAAGCCAATAGCCCCACCTCCCAGTATCAGCATAGAGCGGGGAATCTCTTTGAAGTCGAGAGCCTGGTCGGTGGTGATTATGTCATGACCGCCGGGTATCGCTGGCCGTTGCGGGCTCGCACCGGTGGCAATGATTATTTTCGGCGCTGTTATCTCTCGACTCGTTCCATCGGCCAGCCGCACCTCAATGACTGAAGGCGAGACAAATTTTGCCTCCCCCCTCACCACCTCCACGCCATTCTCCTTCATTAACAAGTCCACACCACCAACCACCGTCTTTATGATGATGTCCTTGCGTGCCATCAGTTTGGCAAAGTTGACCTCCACCTGACCAAAGTTTATGCCGAAGTCCCTGGCCTTTTTCGCCAGGTCGAGGAATTCCACGCTCCTGACCAGGGCCCGGGTGGGGATGCAGCCCCGGTTGAGGCAAGTGCCGCCCAAAATGTCTCTCTCAATCAGCGCTACCTTGGCACCGAGCTGCCTCGCCCGTATCGCGCCAACATAGCCCGCCGGCCCGCCACCGATAATGATAAGGTCTCTCTGTTCCATAGTCGCCATCCTTTCCAGTCAGACAATAGAAGGAGAGCCACGGCAGCTCTCCTTCTAATCAGCCCATAAATAAGTCGATTATAGCAGGAGCAGGCCGGGATTCTCCAGGAGTTGCGTCAACGCAGCCATAAATCTACCAGCCGGAGCCCCATCCAGCACCCGGTGGTCAAAGGTGAAGCTATAGGCCATGATGGGTCGTATGACAATCTGCCCCTGTCTGACCACAGGTCGCTCGGTGATGGCGCCGGTGCCCAGTATGGCTGCCTGGGGCTGATTGATAATCGGGGTGCCGAAGCCATACCCGCCCCCGAAAGCCCCGAGGTTGGTTATGGTGAAGGTGCCGCCGGCGACATCATCCG
>CAYGYD010000235.1:0-2531 GCA_964354005.1 uncultured Dehalococcoidales bacterium
TGAGCATTCTCCTTGGTCATCTTCTGCCCCCTCAGTATTCTTAACACACCAGTCCAGTCTAAGGCGGCGGAATTAATGTCCTCATAAAAATTGCGTTAAGATTTCATTAAAATTTAAGCTAGTTTAAAAAGATTAATGACAGTTTTCTTTTTTCATGTCTTATCTTTGAATATGGCGACCCTATCTCCTTAATCCCACTCTCCAAGATGGAGAGTGGGATTAAAGGGGGTGAGGTGATTTGGGATGGGAAGTGTCACTAATCATATAAGCCAGTACAAAATGTAACGGCAGTTTAATGTTTTGTGCTATACTTAACAGCAGGCCAGCGTAGCTCAGTGGCAGAGCAGCGGTTTCGTAAACCGCTTGTCGGAGGTTCGACTCCTCTCGCTGGCTCCGCGGAGGTCAGATGAGCAAGTTTATTGAGAAATTAAGCCGGCTCTCCCAGGGAACAACCCAGCCCATCGGTTTCCGACTGAGACAGCCCACCCCACCCCGACCCAAAATACAACTGGTGGCCAGCCTGGCCCATGAAGACGCGGAGAGCCTTGTCAACCATATCACCGGAGCCGATGCGGCACTCCTGCGTATCTCTAACCTGAGCTCAGGCAGTCAGACATTGAAGAAGGTGTCTCAAGCCCTGGCCGATATTCCCTGGGGTGGGTGGCTGAAAACCAGCGGCCAGGTGGGAATAAGTCCACTCATCAAGGCCGGCTGTGATTTCGTCGTTTTCCCCACCAATGCTCCACTGACAGTATTCAACAAGGAAGAGGTAGGTAAGGTTCTGGAAGTGGAAGCCTCACTGAGTGATGGCCTGCTACGAGTATTGAACGGACTGCCCATCGATGCCGTGTTTTTCACGGCAGAAGGAAAAACGGACCTTTCTCTTACCTGGCAGCACTTGATGCTCTTCCAGCGCCTGGGCGATTGGTTGAGTAAGCCTCTGTTAGTCCCCGTGCCACCCAAGATAACCGGCGACGAGCTTCAGACCCTATGGGAAGCCGGGGTCGATGGGGTAGTGGTGGCCGTGACGAGCGGGCTGTCTCCAGAGAGATTCAAGGAACTACGCCAGGTAATCAATGAACTGGCCTTTCCGGCGCCACGCCGACGGGAAAAACCAGAACCTTTGCTACCCCGTATTAGCCCAGAAACAGGTGTAGAGGCGGAGGAGGAAGAGGAGGAGGAAGAGTAACCCGGCGCAGTCATCACTTACCAGGCTATGACTGCGACATTTGCCAAGACTTGCCTTCCGTGGTGATGGCGGGCGCGATTACCATCTGAGCGTGGTGCATTTCCTGAATGGTAAAGGCGCCGCAAACACCCATCGCCGTGCGAATTGCCCCCACCAGGTTCTGACTGCCATCCGTAACCGAAGTGGGCCCGAAGAGAATCTGCTCCAGTGTACCCGAAGTCCCCACCTTGATGCGGGTCCCTCTGGGGAGTGCCGGGTGGGGATTCGACATACCCCAGTGATAGCCGTGTCCGGGCGCTTCTTTGGCCTGGGCGAAAACCGAGCCAATCATTACAGCATCCGCTCCGGCGGCCAAGGCTTTACACACATCGCCGCCCTTGCGGAAACCGCCATCGGTGATTATCGGAACATACCGGCCCGATTCCTTTAGGTACTGGTCCCGGGCCGCCGCGCTGTCCATGGTGGCGGTTATCTGGGGGACACCCACACCCAGAACTTCCCGCGTGGTACAGGCCGCCCCCGGCCCCACACCAACCAGGACACCGGCAACACCTGTCCGCATTAACTCCAGACAGGCACTGTAACTGACACAGTTCCCGACAACTACCGGCATGGTAACGGACTTGGTTAGCTCAGAGAAGATGAGCCCGCGATAGCTCTTGGAGATATGCCGGGCCGTGGTCACCGTGGACTGCACAAAGAAGATATCGGCTTTGGCTTCGGCGGCCAGCGGGGCGAAGCGTTTGGCATTGGCTGGCGCGGCTGAGACAGCACATATCGCCTTGGCCTTTTTGATGGCCTGGATTCGCTCGCCAATCAGATTCTCCTTAATCGGTTGGGAGTAGACTTTCTGAAGTATCCGGGTGATTTTAGCATCAGGCGCCTGAGCAATTTCAGCTAATACCTCCTGGGGATTATCGTACCTGGTTTGTACCCCTTCCAGGTGGAGAATGCCAAGTCCGCCCAGCCTGCTCATCAGGATGGCTACATTGACATCGACCACAGCATCCATCACCGCCGTTAAAAAGGGGATGGCAAAGGTGAAGCCGCCTATCTTGAAATCAATGTTTGTCTGGTCGGGGTTGATGGTGACATCCCCGGGCACGATGGCGACTTCATCAAAACCATAGGCCCGTCTGAGGGGCTTAAACTGGGGAATACCTGTTTCATTGTTCATATTTAAACTCTAACTATACCAAAAGCCGCGGGACAAAGTCAAGGAAATTTTGAGGAGGGCAGTGGGTCAATTTGAAAGCATACGAATTGGAGGCAAAAAGCATCAGGTCCCTAAGAAAAATGGGGTAGGATGGATTTAAAGGACACCAAAGTCAGGTAAAATAGA
>CAYGYD010000236.1:0-2505 GCA_964354005.1 uncultured Dehalococcoidales bacterium
TAGGAGAGGGGGCAGGGGGTGAGGTTAATAAACGCTCCATTAAGGTTTTACGGCGTGTACATAGAAAAACAGCGCGGCGATGTTGCGCCACTTCTTGAGCCAGGGGTACTGCCGGCAGGTCTTGGCTGAGGGCCGCGGCTCATGTATCTTCTTCAGAACAAAGCCGTTCTCAATCAAGGTGTTAAGATAGATGGAAAGTGTCCGGGGAAAGCTGGGTACGGCAAAGGGCTCGACCGCCTGGGCAGTCGGCAGTTCTGAGAATGCCCAGCGCTCAATATAAGGTCGCCGCCGAAAGTAGTCCGAGACGGTGAGCTTGACTGGCTCATCCTTTTCGTTGGTTACCCAGCCAAAGCCGCGGGTCATAAAACAGGGGTGGCTGACACTGAAGAAAAGGCCGCCGTGCGGTCGGAGTACCCGGAAGAATTCCTTAACCGCCTCGGCGTAGCCCGGGCCGTCCATCAAGGCCATGGTAGAAATCACGGCATCAAAAGAGGCATCCTCAAACAGGGAGAGGTCGGAATAGGAGGTGATTTCGTAGCGGATGCCCAGTGGCTCCCGGCGCTCAGCCTGGCGAGCGTGCCGAATCAGTTTTGGAGAAATATCTACCCCCATGACCTCCGCCCCCTTTCGGGCGAGGATTCTGGTGTTATAGCCCTCGCCACAGCCGGCATCCAGGACTTTCTTGCCTTTCAGGTTACCGATGAATTTAAGGAAGGCGGGATTATTGAGATATTCGCGGTAGGTATCCCAGCCCCGGCGGACATGGTCAGTCCACAAATCGGCATTACCATCCCAGTACTGGGCAACGCCCTTTTCCGTAAGCTTGGAAAGTTTCTCTGAATAATCCATTTCTTGCCCTTTCAATCTCTAGATTCGTCTGTTTCCCATTCTCTACGATTTTTCTCCGGTGTGCCTATCTGGCTTCTGGGAAATGAAAAGAGCCCTTTCGGCACCTTCAGTTAGCCCTTGCAACCCCTCTTGTTTGTTGTAGGCATAGGCGTGGATGTCAGCAAAGCTGGCACTGGTTAGAGCCACCCGGACTTCGGCTGGCGGGTAGCATTTCTGAGTGAGTACAAAATCGGAGCGCTGCCATCGTTCTTCCTGTAAGTGAAAGAGGGTAGCGTCGAACCCAGCCAGCCGCTCCTCTGGTCGATAGCTCAACTCAATAATGCAGACATGGTCTTCTTCAATAATGCCATTGTACCCAAGCCAGTGCGCCTTATAGCCGGCTTCTAGGTTGAGGTCGAACAGGAACAGCCCATTTGCTTTCAAGGCGGCATAAACGCTACGGAAGACAGACGTGAGCTCCCTTATAGTCATGATATGGTTGAGACTGTCAAAGATACAGACAACTCCATCATAGCAATGTGGGAGCTTAAAATTCCGAGCATCATCCAGAATGAACTGGACGCCCGGCGCATTTCCCCGGGCGAAGCGGAGCATCTCTTCAGAACCGTCGATACCCGTGACCTGATAGCCGCGCTCGCTGAGCACTCGCGCCAGTTGCCCCGTGCCACAGCAGAGGTCGAGAATCTTGGCTCGCAGGGGAAGCCGCGGCAAAAGCAACTCCTCTATGACGGCCAGTGCCGTGGGGGTGAACATATTGCTCCAGTGTTTGTTGTAGACCCAGGCAAAGGGGTCGTAGTCTGAATAGCGATGCATCGTCATATGATATAGGCCATTATAGCTTTAGGTGAAGAGCGAGGGCAAGAAAGCTTTCGCCTTCTTTAACTGCCGTATGGGTGTCTAAGAGGGCGAAGCCCTCTTTCAATTCTCTTTCCCCCTCTCCTTATCAAGGAGAGGGGGACAAAGGGGGTGAGGTTGATAAACGACCTCCAAATAGTGCTTGACACTCTTTCCGCCTTTTGTTATAGTACAGATGTTCTACAAACGGTCGGCGGGTTAGCATGGAAGTTGAGAGCAAGCTGGACACACTGGCGGCCGCGGCCCGGTTTGATGTCTGCGGCTATAGCGGGCCGAACCGGCTGGAGCGGTCGCCCCTGCGCTTTATCCACAAGGCGGCCCTGCCCGGCGGTGGTTTTGTCTGTCTCTTTAAGGTTCTGCTGACCAATGTCTGCACTAACGACTGCGCTTACTGTGTCAATCAGGTGGGTCGTGATTGCCCCCGTGCCACCTTCCAGCCAGAGGAGCTTGCCCGGGTGTTCATGGAACTCTACCGAAAGAGGCTGGTGCAGGGCCTGTTTCTGAGTTCGGCCATCGCTGGTAACGCTTCCCGGACAATGGAGAAGATGGTAACGACCGTAGAAATCCTGCGCCAGCGCTATCAGTTCAAGGGATACATCCATCTCAAAATTCTGCCGGGGGCTTCCTTCGACTGCGTTGAGGCTGGCTGTCAACTGGCCACTCGGGTCTCGGTCAATATGGAGGCGCCCACCGCGCATCACCTGGCCAGATTGAGCAGCAAGAAGAACATTCACCAGGGCATCATCGAGCCGATGCGCTGGGTGAAGAAAATCGTCGCCAATAATGAAATGCTGGTTCCCT
>CAYGYD010000237.1:0-2502 GCA_964354005.1 uncultured Dehalococcoidales bacterium
TTCCTGGCTGCGGTATTCTCCATTTGTGATGGCTCCTCCTACTTTAGATTTGGTGTCTGTGATCTGCACCGTTCTATTGTAGCCGGAGCCATCCCCTTTAGTTATTCCATATACTAACATGATGGAGTGTGCAACGAGAAATGAGGGCTTGACAATGACAAGTTAAAGCATTAAGGTTTTTAATTGTGATGGGGAGTAGATAACGTGGAACTATTCGAAGGAATTGAAACGAAAAGAAGCTTTCGCGCTTTTAAGTCTACTCCCGTTCCTGAGGGAATAATAAAAAGAATTCTGGGAGTGGCCAGCAAGAGCCCTTATTACACAAACACGCAACCGTGGGAGGTTGCGGTAACAAGCGGCAATAGGAAGGGGACATGTTGAAAATCATCTTCTACTCCTATGGTAAAGGGGTTTATTCTTCCAGAGAAGTAGAAGAGCGAGTGAGATAGGATTCCAATACATGTATCTCAGCACCGGTCAGTCACAATACTTGCGTATTTGTTGGAGCCATATCTAGACTGCTCTTGACAATCATTGTGCACGGTGGCTAAAGTAGTCCATAGACTTACCAGAGGGAGGTGATACGATGATACCGGGCGGGCTGAAGGAAGTCACTGCGGGCTGGCTTAACGGAGTGCTGCACAAGAGGAACTTTTGAAAGACATTGATATCCTATCTCTTGAGATTCAACCTATAGGTGTGGGCGAGGGTTTCCAGAGCGACATGGCCAGACTCATCCCCAGGTATAGCCGCGACGCGTCCAGCCTTCCGAGAACCATGATTGCCAAACTGCCCACTTCCTATGAGCCGGCCAATGCGGTGGCTGTCCTGTTCAACACCTACGAGAGAGAAATCCGGTTCTATGCTGAAGTTGCCAAGCATAGCCCTCTGAGAACGCCCTGCCTGATCTATTGCGACTTTGACGCGGCACTGAGGAAATATGCCCTTATTCTGGAAGACTGCTCGTGCTATACCCAGATAGACCAGATCAAGGGACTGGACTATGAAATGACCAAAACGGTAGCTCTGAAGGTGGCCGATTTCCATGCGCGCTGGTGGGACAGCCCGGAACTCCAGAAGTTCACCTGGATGCCCAAACCGGGGGACGCCATCTTCACCGCTTTCATGGGTTTCTATCGTAGTTGCTGGGATGTAGCAGTACAGTCCCCCGATTTTCTGGCGGCCCTTCCACCAGGGGGTCGGGAGGCAGGGCTGAAGATCTATGAACATTTCCCCTGGCTCATTGAGACAACGCCCAACAATCACCTAACGATAGCCCATTTTGATTTCCGCGCGGACAACCTTTTCTTCGATTTCGGCAATAAGGAAGACCTGATAATTGTCTTTGACTGGCAGGCAGCCAATGTCAACCGTGGGGTTATTGACCTATCTTACCTCCTGGGCGGGAGCATAAGTGCTGATATAAGGCGAAAAAGCGAGAAGGAGATACTTAGACTGTATCACCAGCGGCTGATAGATAGAGGAGTGAGAGGCTATTCCTCTGACGAATGCTGGGCTGATTATCTGAAGGGAACACTGGTCTACGCCTATATCCCGGTTCTGGCCTACAGTCAACTGGATATCAGCGATGACCGGGCCAAGAAGCTGGCTACCATGTTGACGCAGCGGCATTTTGGCACGATTGTGGAGAATAGTGCCGCCAGCATTCTGCCCTCTGGCTAGTGCCGGCCTTTGTTGTGAGTCGTAATGTTGAGGAGTGAAGAACGAATATCCTGATTACCAATGATGATGGTATTGATTCGCCCGGCCTGTGGGCCCTGGCAAAGGCAATGAGTCGGCTAGGCCAGACGCTGGTTGATGTGAATGACCCGGCTACCGGCAGAACACTGAGAATTCCCGAATGCGCCCCAGGGTCACCACCAGCACAGCCTGCACCAGAGTGTAGCCCATGAGAATCCACAATAGGTACGCGCCGTTGCCCGGCGCCAAGGGGTTGAGCTTGGTCCCCCGAAAGATTGCCGGTAAAGAGACCATGGTGCTTGACCTATTCAGGGAGGCCATCAACATGCCCAGGGTAGTGTTGGAAAGGGCTATCCACTTATAATTTCTCCCCACTTGCTGCTCGAAACCGCGCTCGCCGGTCACACCGCTCATGTTTTGACTATATTTCTGTTACTAGAAAGCCGATGGATTGCGAAAAACTGGCATTCATCACTGGAAAACGGCCAAGACTGTGGGCGTCCATGGGCTTATCCGATCTCTGAATATAGAGGTCTTTTCCATCACTCTGCTCTTTCTTGCCCATGCTGACAGAGTCTTCCGCTGGCTCCAATCAAGACATCGCGAATGGTAGTTACCAATTCTCTTTGGCTGATCGTCCTGCTCCACTGAACCCGGTGACAAAGCGACGTGTCTGGTGGTGATGGGTGACATCCTCGTGATTGAATGGGGACGTCAAGCGGCACAGCCCGTCTCGACGTCAGGGAGCCGCCCGACTCACTCAAGAATACGTCTGAAGGCCAAGACAGCCAGACCAGTCAG
>CAYGYD010000238.1:0-2492 GCA_964354005.1 uncultured Dehalococcoidales bacterium
TTTGTCTACAGCTCGTCAGCACTGACCCCAACGGACTTAACCGCGGCGCTGAGGAGGCGGCCCAGGTGGTCAAAAAAGTGGCTGATGCTATAGATGTCCCGCTCATCGTCTGGGGCACCGCTAATCATGACAAAGACACTGAGGTGCTGCGGCGGGTCAGTGAGCTATGTCAGGGCAAGAACCTCATTCTGGGCCCGGTTGAAGAGGGCGACCACAAGAGAATTGGGGCTGCCGCTCTGGCCTATAAGCATACCGTGGTGGCCTCAACCCCGATTGATATTAACCTGGCCAAACAGCTCAACATCCTGCTGGGCAACCTGGGTGTCCCCGACCAGCAGCTCATTGTCGACCCGACGGTCAGTGGCATCGGCTATGGTATTGAGTACTGTTACTCGGTAATGGAGCGCATGAGAATGGCCGGACTGACCCAGCAGGACGAAAAGCTCCAGTTCCCCATCATCTGCAATGTCTCAAAGGAGGTCTGGAAGACCAAAGAGGCTAAGATGCCGACGGCCGAAGACCCCAAGCTGGGCGATGCCAGGAAGAGAGGCATCCTGCTGGAAGCTATGTCCGCTATGTGTATGCTACTGGTAGGAGCTGATGTCCTGGTTATGAGGCATCCGGAGGCGATAAAACTCGTTCGCGAGATGATTGCTGATTTAACCGCAGCCTGAACTGAAGCCAGGTATGACATGGTTTGACCTTTAAGGTGGAAAAGAATAGAATTAATAGTAGTAACTATTACTGATTAGAAGCTAAAAATAGCGAGACAGAGCTTAGCCATGAGCTTGGGAATAATCAAAGTCACAAGGAGGAAGGACTAGAATGGCCAAGAAAGAGACAGCGAGTATTGACCCGGCAACATTACAAATGATTGAGAAGGCCGCCGCCGATGGCTGCAATATAGTCTTTGACCGGGCGGAGACGACTCGGCCCTGTCCTATTGGAGCGGAGGGTAGCTGCTGCAGCCAGTGTGCCATGGGACCCTGCCGGGTACCAGCCCCAAAGGGTAAAACAGAGACCCCTGAGGAGAAGGAAAAACGGAGAGGTGTCTGTGGCGCTACTCCGGAAACGATTGCCGCTCGCAATTTTCTGAGGAAGATAGCTGCCGGAGCTGCGGCCCACAGTGACCATGGTCGGCGGGTGACTGAGACCTTCCTGCTGGCGGCGGAGGGAAAATCCAAAGACTTTCAAATCAAAGACGAGCAGAAGCTACTCCAGGTAGCTCTGGACCTCGGTGTCAAGATTGGCGACCGCAGTAACAATGAAATAGCGGCGGATATCGGCAAGCTTTGCTTGAGTGAGTTTGGCCGCCAGGAAGGCGAGCTGATTTACCTCAGGAAGGCACCGTTGAAGCGGCAGGAGATATGGCGTAAGCTGGGTGTTGCGCCGCGGGGCATTGACCGGGAAGTAGTTGAGGCGATGCACCGCACGCATATGGGTGTCGACCAGGACTACCGTAACCTGCTGCTTCAGGGAGCGAGGTGCTCCCTGGCCGATGGCTGGGGTGGCAGCATGATTGCCACTGACCTTCAGGACATCATGTTTGGTACCCCCTCACCGGTAGCCAGCCAGATTAACCTTGGCGTCCTGAAGGAGGATGAAGTCAACCTCATCATACACGGCCATGAGCCAGCGCTGGCCGAGATGCTGGCGGTGGTCACTCAAGACCCGGAGATGATTAAATATGCCAAGTCCAAGGGAGCCAAGGGCATCAACCTGGCGGGCATGTGCTGTACGGCCAACGAGGTCTTGATGCGCCACGGCGTGCCGATTGCCGGCAACTTCCTGCAACAGGAACTGGCCATTGTCACCGGCGCGCTGGAAGCCATGGTGGTGGATGTCCAGTGTATCATGCAAGGAATTGTCAATGTTGCCCGCTGCTATCACACCAAGATTATTACCACTGACACCAGAGCCAAGATTGAAGGCGCCACCCACATGGAATTTGACGAGCATAATGCCTACGAATCAGCCAAAGCCATTGTGAAGGCGGCCATTGATAACTTCCCCAACCGGAAGAAGGAGAAGGTCGCCATACCCAAAGATAAGGCTGACCTCATCGCTGGTTTCAGCCATGAGACTATCAACTATCTGCTGGGCGGTCTGTTCCGGGCTTCCTACCGGCCATTGAACGACAATATTATCAACGGCCGGATTAGAGGCTTGGCTGGCGTTGTTGGCTGCAATAATGTCCGGGTAACCCATGATGATGTCCATGTTAGGATGGTGAAGGAACTTCTCAAGAACGATGTGCTGGTGCTTCAGACTGGTTGTAGCGCCATGGCTCTGGCCAAGGCCGGCCTGATGGTGCCCGAAGCCGCGGCCAAATATTGCGGTCCTGGACTGGCCGAGGTGTGCGAGACAGTGGGCATTCCTCCGGTGATACATATGGGCTCTTGTGTGGATAACAGTCGCATCCTAATAGCGGCTACGGCTGTGGTCAAAGACGGCGGTCTGGGTGATGATATCAGCGACCTGCCGGCCGCGGG
>CAYGYD010000239.1:0-2467 GCA_964354005.1 uncultured Dehalococcoidales bacterium
ATATACCATTTGTCTGGTGGATTAAACATTGCCACAGCGGTTGCACTTTTTAGCGGATTGTGTAGCCAGCCTGAAATTATTGGAACTCATGACTTTGCGTGAATGCGTCCGCCCCGGGTGAGTTTTCAGTCGGAGAACCCGACCCAAGGGGGGAGTCGCCCTATACCGAGGTCGTGACTGCTCTTCAAACAAAACAGATTGATGGTGTTATCACAGATGTAACCGGCGGTGCCTTTTTCTACGAGCTGTACCGTTACTGCCCCAACATGCTGCCATACGTCATTGCCGTACAGCCTGTATGCAACGCCGTGAACACCAAGTGGTATGAGGCTCTTCCTTCCAACACTGAGCCCTTCAATCCTGGTGTCCGTGAGTCCTTCGACCGGGTATTCCAGGGGATTCGGGCTGACGGTTACTATGTGGGATTGGAATCATGGGCTCTCGGCGCTTGGAAGGGCATGGGGTGCTATGTAGCCCCGTACGATAAGGCTCAAGACCAGAAACTGAAAGAAATTATGCGTCAGGCGCAGCAGTCCATGTTCGCCGGCATTGACCCAAAGTACATGCAGGCTATCGACTCAGCGAGATAAGCGCTGGTCAGGCAGGCTAGCCGAGGCAGTCGGGCAGCCTGCCTGCGTCGGCAAGCGCTGTTCGAGGGCTGGCTCAGCATTCTTGGCTTGTGAAGTTTTTTACCTTGAGTCCGAGTTGGGACACAATTACTAACGCTGTTGGAGCGCGGTGGTCGGCTCGTTTGGGAAAGGAACGAATGAATGAAGAACATAGCTACGAAGCTAAATAACGGATACCGGCTCTTTTGCGGTTGCATTCTCGGACTCAGTGTAGCTTTGCTCATAGCAATCATTATCTTGAGAGAGACGGTTGGCATTAGCTACGATTTTTTAATAGATGCCACAGTCTGGCTATCAGTTTGGGCCGCTCTCCTGTTCAGTGGGCCACTATATGGGCAGAGGGGACATGTCTCGATCAACTTCGTTCTGGAAAAGCTGTCCGGTAGAACCAGACTTGGCGTTGAACTCTTCAACAATCTATGCACACTGACTTATGTGGTTACGACAACCATTGGCGGTGTATTGCTGGTGCGTACACTTTTCTCCCAGCATCAGGTTTATCCCAGATATATCGCTATTCCTATGTGGACAGTGCAGATTAGTGTACCCATCGGCTTGGGGCTATTCTCCGTCTACGCTCTGGCCGAGTTCTACAGGATTATTCAAAGGATGCGAGCTTAGTGACTGTGGAGGCTCATTGTCCTAATAGACGGTACCGATGTCCAACGAACTCTTGAGAATCGCCCGGAAGGGCTGAGTTAAGATGAATATTTTCGCTGTGATCACAGTAGCAATAACCTTCCTGTTACTCATCACTGGCATGCCGCTAGCTATTGCTTTTGCGTTTGGCTCCCTCATCATAGCTTTAACGGTTATGGGAATACCCCTTGAGGGTATCGCCGGATTTGCTTTCAATAGTATCAACTCTTTCCCGCTGCTTGCCATGCCCTTCTTTATCCTCGCCGGCAATCTCCTTGTGCGAAGCGGAGGGATGGAGCATGTGCGTGACTTCATGCAGTCATGGTTCGGGCAAGTTAGAGGTGGGCTGGCGGTTGGGGCCATCATTATCGCTGCTTTCATTGGCGCTGTTTCCGGTTCAACGGCGGCCGGGCTTGCCATCATGGGAACAATCGTGCTGCCGATCATGGTAGAGGCCGGTTATTCCAGGCCTTTCTCCGCGGCAATAGCACTTGCCGGCGGGGAGCTGAGCTGGTTGATACCGCCTAGCCTGGGCTTCATTCTGTTCGGGGCACTAAATCGGGTCTCTATCGCTGACTTGTTCCTTTCCGGTATAGGACCTGGCTTACTCTCCGGGGTTTTCATGATTATTGTCGCCATCTTTATCTCACGCCGGAGGAAGTACCCGCCGGCACCCAGGGTGGGCTGGCGGGCAAGAGGCAGGTCCTTCGTCCGGGCTCTTCCCTTGCTCTTTATGCCTATTGTTGTTCTGGGAGGAATTTACGGCGGCATCTTCAGCCCGACTGAATCGGCAGGAGTGGCCTGCCTTTATACTCTACTCATCGGCTTCCTATTCTACCGACAACTCAACTGGACCACAATAAAAGAGAGCCTGATAGAAACCCTGAAGATCGCCTGTATGATCTACTTCCTCATTGTCTGCGCCGACCTCTTTGCGAAGATGATCAGCTTCATCATGTTGCCCCAGATGATAACGGACCTCGTTAACAACCTGAACCTGGGCCCCTTATCCTTCCTGATAGTTGTGGAGGTCTTTCTACTAGCTGTGGGGTTCTTCTTCAGCAGTATCGCCATGATAATTGTTATCCTGCCCCTGTTCATGCCTACGGTCGCCCTGCTGGGGATTGACCCCGTTTTCTTTGGGGCTTTGACCATGATATGTGTCTGCATTGGAGAAATCACACCACCGATGGGACCTC
>CAYGYD010000240.1:0-2465 GCA_964354005.1 uncultured Dehalococcoidales bacterium
CGCCCTTTTGTTGGGTTTGAGCTTTGCGCTCCAAGGGCAATACCAGTGAGTGTTTCGCGCATCTAATTACAGCAAGAGTCGGAGTTGCTCCATTCCCTTAGGGCGGTTTCTTCTGTCCCCAGCTCGAATCTTGGTAGATTCCAACTCCACTCAGGAAGCCAAGAGTACTGAAACCTTTCATTTCGCCGTTTTTCTTTGCCTATCCTTTGGTGTCACGGTTACTCCAATAGCCCGCGCGACTATGATTGGCTCATCAAGTATGTCGGCTTGCGAAGGATGATTCGGGTCGCGGGAAGCAGCAATAACCTTCCTAGCGACAAGCTCGACCCTTCGCGAAGTACTACTTATCTTCAGGAGCTTTCCTAAAACCTCAAGATAGTCACCAGCATAGACTGGCGCGAGGAATTCTATTTCTTCATAAGCGCGGAAGAGACCTTCATCACCATCATGGCGTATCGTAACCTCGGTAACAATGTCGCCAAAGAGTTCCAGTGTCTTTGCTCCGGCCACCAGCCCTCCGCCGTAATGGGCATCACGGGCGCTCATCCGCACACGCAGCCTGACTTCTTCACCGACCTGCATTTTTAACCTCCTTATTTGTTGCGATAAAGATATTCCAGGGCTAAACTAGCCATCAGTTCCACGCCCAGCGGTAAACAAGCTTCATCCAAATCGAATTTGGATTCGTGATGATGTGTTGGCGTGTTGTATTTGCTCCTGTCCCATGCTCCTAGAGACCACATCACCGCCGGTACCTTCTGGGCGAAGAAGGCAAAGTCCTCACCGCCTAGACTCGGCTCAGCGGAAAGTACATTTTCTTCTCCAATAATAGGAGCGGCTACTTCCTTTACGATGCTCACCATCCCGGGGTCATTCACCAGCGTAGGGTAGCCACGCCAAAACTTGACCTCGTAAGTCGCGCCAAAGGCTTCGGCAACACCTTTGACCACGCTCTCAACATTGAGTTCGATGTCTTGGCGTATCTTATCATTGGTAGAAGCCATATTACCGCGGATAATCACCTCCGCGGGGATAATGTTATCACGCGTTCCGCCCAGAATCTGACCGAAGGTGAGGACAAAGGGCTCCCAGTAGTTTACCTGCCGGCTAACCATTGATTGCAGGGCGACCAGCACCTGAGCTGCCACCACAATGGTGTCAACGGTCTTGTAGGGCATGGAGAAATGGCCGCCCGGTCCCTTGATGATAATATTCACGGCGGTGACTCCGCCTATGGCGGGACCGGGAAGCACTGAAATACACCCGGTAGGCAGAGTTGAAGATATGTGGAGGGCAAAAGCCGCGTCGACTGCTGGATTCTCCAAGACTCCTTCTTCAATCATCGGCAACGCCCCTCCAGGGAAGGCTTCCTCGGACGGTTGGAACAGGAACTTCACATAACCGGGAACGGACCGACGCACGCTGGAAAGGATTTTGGCCACCCCCAGCAGTATGGCAGTGTGAGCATCATGACCGCAGGCATGCATGACACCTTCATTCTCGGAAGCAAATGGCAGTCCCGTTTCCTCCTGGAGTTTCAAGGCGTCCATGTCTGCCCTCAGCGCCACCGTTTTGCCTCCGGTGTCCCCCTTGAGAGTGGCTACGATGCTATAGATTTTCGTACCGCGTATTACCTGGAGACCGAGAGCATCGAGATAACGGGCAACCAGGTCGGCCGTCCTCTGCTCTCGCTTAGAACGTTCGGGATGGCGGTGGATGTCCCGCCTCAGCTCGACCACCGCAGGATTTACTGAGGCGACAAGTCTCCTTATTTCGGCGCTCATATTGGCCGGAAATTTTGTCATTTCGGTCGCCTCCTTGCTATAACGGCGGCCTTAGCTACCTCTGCCTTAATCTTGGTCATTCTAGGTTGGCACGGCTAACGTCCCGCCGACTCATCCCCGTAATTCTACCACTTTTCTCGCTAGTTTGTTGGCAGCATACCTGGAAAGCAGGTGTCGGTGATTAAGCCAGATTTTCGCCAACCAGGTTACACGAAACGCTTTGTTACACCCGAGATGTACTTTGTCAGTAAGCGGCCCAATACCGGGAGCGCCAAGATTAAGCGCCGTGTGGTCAAGACGCTAGCCAGGAGCTCGGCCTACATCCCTTAGCGTAGATGCGGGTACGGTTCCACTTCTCGTGTTGTTCGCGTCGGCCCTGGTACGGTCCGCGGCCGCTCTTTTGATGTTACAGTCCACGCGGTCGGAAGAGCTATCTCGCGTCATACCGGTGGTACAGACCTTTCCTATGTTCGTGGCAATTTTGGCCGTGCCCCTGCTGAGAGAAAGCCTCGGGTATATTGACTGGGTCAGCATACTCATGACAGTCGCCGGGGCAGTGCAGCAAGGGCCGGTATCTCTGGTCACGGCTATCTTGAGCGTCCGTCCGGCCTTGGTCTTCATCTATGCGGCGGTGCAATTTGTCCGTGTTTCCTAATCAGATACTGCATATCTCACCTTTAC
>CAYGYD010000241.1:0-2463 GCA_964354005.1 uncultured Dehalococcoidales bacterium
ATTGAATAAGCTGCTTGGGTAGACTCCACCTGTCTTACCAGTGTAAGTCTTGAGACTAATCAATAACTTGGGAAAGGAGAGGGAAATGGAAGAGAAATGGGGGATTATGGGACAACCGCTAAGTGAAGTACTGGCAGAGGCCAAGGAGCTGAAAGAAGCAGGGGAACGTCGTGTCCTTTCAGTCAACTGGTTACCAGGTGAATATTGGGGGAAGAACAACGAGGTTGCTACCAGGGACTCGATCAGGGTTTTCGCCAACGCTATCGGCGACGCTAATCCACTGTGGATGAACCCGGAATATGCTAAGCAGACGATATTTGGCTGTATTATAGCGCCACCACTTTATCTGGGTTGTATTGCCACAGGCTGGGGGGCAACGGTATTCAGGCGGGTCGGAAATGACTGGGCACCAGCCCTAAGGAGGTACATAGGCTTTAATGCCGGATCTCGGTGGGCGAGGTTCCAAGAAGTAAGGGAGGGCGATTCCTTTACCGTTTATGATATCTTCAAAGGCATGGAAGAAAGGAGGAGTCATGTCCCAGGGGCACCACCTATGGTCTTGAGCCAAATCGATAGGACTTATGTAAATCAACGAGGTGAGGTTGCCGCCATCAATTCCATGCGGGTGATAGCCGTGGCGACCCCTTTGGGTCAGAAGGAATACACACGCCCCGCAAATGTGGCTGACATATCCCAGCCATACAAGTACACTGATGAAGAGTTAGAGGCTATTGAGCGTGCGTACCTCGCCGAAGAGAGACGTGGCGCCAATACACGCTACTGGGAGGATGTTGTTGAAGGCGAGGAGCTTAAACCGGTGGTAAAAGGGCCGGTTATAACAGACGATGCGGTAGCTTTCATAGGAGCCGTAGGCCTGATGCAAAGGGCTTATGGCTTGAGGCTTCTCCTCATGGATAAGGAAAGACGTCGATTTAACCCTGAAGATAACACCCCGGCAGGCCTCCAGACAGGCCATGTGTACGATGGTCTTCTCCAGGGACAACCTGAGGGTGGAAATATGCCTACTATTGCCGGAGCGCAGGTGGAGACTTGGCTTGGCCATCTGATAACCAACTGGATGGGAGACGAGGGATTCTTGAAGGTCCTTGATGGTCAGCATCGACGTGTTGCCCGCTTCAGGGACACCTACCGGTGTCGCGGGAAGGTGGCAAAGAAATATGTTGAAGGAGGCGAGCATCTAGTCAATATAGACCTTTGCACTGAAAACCAACAGGGTATGAAACACACTTTTGCCAAGGCTACCGTGCGGCTTCGTCCACGAAAATAGTGGCCTAAGCTATCCCCTGCAATTCATACAGTGAGAGGCGCCTAGCGTTGGGCAATCAGGAAAACTGCTACGTTCCAGAAGACAATCCCGGTGTAAACTACTACGGAGGACAGAGTAGCCCCCAGTGATGATTTTGGCCGGGTTTTATGAACGTCCCATAAGGTAATTGCGGCCAGGAGAGCGCCGGCCAGTTTAATCAGTAGTGAGTTCGCACCTGAAAGACCATGCAGAAACGGGTTCCCTTCGTACCCAAACCCGTATTCAGTAACGAACCGGCTTACCAGGCTGTCCGAAACGACGAGTCCGACCAGGACAACCAGAAAATGCTTGATGGACAGGTTTCCGGGTAAGCAGGTTTCAGTCTTCATGCCATCTCCTCAGTTGGCTCGTCCGTACGGCGGATTCACCCCGGGCACCCAGTAATACCTGGACCAGGTCGACGACGCCTGTCTGCTACTTTGTCCACTCGCCATGTCGCGAATAGGGAGGGCCGGGTGGTGCTGACCACGCAATCCCTGACCAGGTCACGCCGGAAACCCGTATTACATAGCCGGTCGCGGTGTCGAAAATATAAGTTGCTTTGGGGGTCCCACTAATCAGGGTCGTCATCAGGCTGGTGTCGCTGGGCCAGACCTCGTTCTCTGCATAATAAGCCATCGAGGCTGTCTTGACATTCTCCAGTTCCATGTTGGCGGTATTCAATGTACCGGTCTTTACAAACGCACCAACATTAGGAATGACTACTCCAGCCAGAACACCCAGTATAGCTACCACGATAAGTAGCTCAATTAGAGTAAAACCTTCCTCCCGAGATTGAAACGACTTGCTGGACTTTCTGATGGACATCTAAGAATGCCCCCCTAGTTCCGCGGTCACAGCACTGGTTTGCTGATTCATTTTATGGGATGGCTGGGCAAGTGGCAATAGCAATGTGGTAATAGCCAATTGGTACCGTGTCCATCTTCAATCGGTCGTACAACCGTGTCTGAGAACCGACATGCAGGTGATTGCTGAAGCCCCGCAGCTCTGGGATTGATGCGCCAGATGACTGGCGTTGTGGCTTGCGGCGCCCGGGTTGGATTGGTTTTAGCCAGTGCCACTTCCCTTCGAATTGTGGTAACTGCATTCCGCACGCCCAGAGAGTAATGCAGAATTCTGGTACACAAGTTGGCTAA
>CAYGYD010000242.1:0-2451 GCA_964354005.1 uncultured Dehalococcoidales bacterium
GTAAGGTTGATAGGCAGGACATCGGTCATGTGATGGTGGCCGGGAATACCACCATGATGCAGATTCTGCTTGGGCTCGACCCCAAGTACATCCGGCTGGCTCCGTATACGCCGGTGGCCACTTACATTCCACCAGTCAAGGCCAATTCTCTAGGTATCAAGGTAGGCAACCATGCTTACCTTTTCACCTTCCCGCTGGTGGCCAGCTATGTCGGTGGTGACATCATTTCCGGGGTGGTCGCGGCCGGGATACACCAGACCAAGAAGCTGACCTTTTATATGGATGTCGGCACCAATGGCGAAATCGTGGTGGGCAATTCAGACTGGATGGTCACCGCAGCCTGTTCGGCCGGTCCGGCCTTTGAGGGCGGTGAGATAAAACATGGCATGATTGCCACTAACGGCGCCATTGAGGAGTTTGACATCAATCCTTCGACACTCGAACCAACGATTGGCACCATCGGGGATGAGAAACCGAGGGGCATCTGTGGTTCCGGACTAATCAATATTGTCGCTGGCCTGCTTGAGACGGGGGTCATTACCCAGAAGGGCAAGTTTCAGAGTGACCTGCCGACCAAGCGGGTCAGAGAAGGCAGCGATGGCTACGAATATGTCCTCGTTTGGGCACCGGAGACTCAAATCGACAAGGATATAGTTATTACTGAGGTCGATATTGACAATCTCATGCGCGCCAAGGCGGCCATGTACGCCGGCTGCCAGACACTGGTTAAAAGCGTGGGAATGACCTGCCATGATATTGAGCAAATTATTATCGCCGGGGCCTTTGGCAGTTATATTAATATTGAAAAAGCGATTATGATTGGGCTTCTGCCTGACCTCCCCTTAGAGAAGTTCGTGTACATTGGCAATGGCTCGCTGATGGGGGCCAGGTTAAGCTCTTTTTCTACGGATATAATCGACGAGGTCAGAAGGGTCGCCAAGGTGATGACCAATTTTGAGTTGAGTGAGAATGTCGATTTCATGAATAACTATGTGGCGGCTCTGTTTCTACCGCACACCAATGCTGATGAATTTCCCTTGTTGACCAAACGACTGGCCAAACTGGCGCACCAGAAATCAGAGCGGGGGATGGCTGTTTGAGTTTTTCAATTGCCTTGTCGGGCAAGGGCGGCAGCGGTAAGACATCGCTGGCCAGCCTGGTTATTCGTTATTTGAAGAAAAACAACCACGGGCCGATTCTGGCGATTGACGCTGACCCCAATGCTAATCTGGGGGAAAGTCTGGGGCTGGAGGTCAGGCAGACGGTTGGCTCAATAATCGCCTCCTTCAACGAAGAGAAAATCAACATCCCGCCGGGAATGACCAAAGAGGCTTATCTGGAAGTCCGACTCAATGCGGCACTGGTCGAAAGCAAGGACATTGACCTGTTGACCATGGGTCGGGGCGAGGGGGCGGAGTGCTACTGCTACCCGAACCTGATTCTGCGGAAGTTTGCCGACTCCCTCATGGATAACTACGCCTTTACGGTCATGGATAATGAGGCCGGGATGGAACACCTGAGTCGCCGGACCACGAACAATGTGGATGCTCTGCTCATTGTCTCCAACCATTCCGTCAAGGGTGTCCGCACCGTGGCCAGAATCAAAGAGCTGGTAGCTGAACTCAAGCTGGCGGTGGGTCAGGAGCTGGTAGTCATCAATATGGCCCCACCACAGCTAGACGCTCAGGTCAGCGAAGAATTGGCCAGACTGGGAATTGAGCCAGCGGCACTGGTTCCTGAGGAAGAAATAGTATACAAATATGACCTTGAGCTCAAGCCGCTTCTGGACTTGCCCGATACCTCCAAGGCGGTTAAGGCAATTGGTGAGTTGATGGCTAAGGTTTTGGAAAAGAGAACGGAACAACTACCAAAGTCTGCCAAATCAGGGGCACATAAAAACATAGGAGGATAAGAAATGCCGGCAGAGATAATTGATGGAAGAAAAATCGCCGCTGAAATCCAGGGAGAATTAAAGCAACGGATAAGCCGCTTACAGGCGAGGGGAGTAACCCCGAAGCTTGTGGCAATTCTGGTTGGTGAAGACCCGGCCTCTCTGTCTTATCTCCGTGGTATTGCCCGGAGTTGCGGTGAGGTTGGGGTACTTACTGAAACCGCAAAGCTCCCCGAGAACGTTGCCCAAGGGGAACTTTTGCGGAAGATAGGCGAGCTCAACCGAGACCCTAAAGTCCATGGCATTCTTCTGCTCTTGCCCTTGCCCAAACATCTCAATACCCTTGAAGCCGAAAGCGCCATTTCCCCGGATAAGGATGTGGATGGGACTAACCCGATAAGCGCCGGCAAATTGTTGCTGGGAGAGGAGACCTTCTTTCCTTCAACTCCCTATGGAGTCCAGGAATTACTAGTCCGCAGCGGGCACAGCCCGGAAGGAAAGCATGTGGTCATCGTTGGTCGCAGCAATATTGTCGGGAAACCTTTGATAGGCATACTGGT
>CAYGYD010000243.1:0-2446 GCA_964354005.1 uncultured Dehalococcoidales bacterium
GTGTTACCGGTGCCCCCGGTGCCGGCAAGAGCACCCTGCTGGGCTGCCTGATTGGTATCTTCCGAAAGAAGAATATGAAAGTCGGCGTGGTGGCCGTCGACCCCACCAGCCCCTTCAGCGGCGGCGCCATACTGGGGGATAGAGTCAGAATGCAGGCCTACGGTGTGGACAAGGATGTCTTCATCCGCAGTCTGGCCAGTCGGGGTTGGAAGGGCGGGTTGGCCAAAGCCACCGTCAGTACCATCCATGTCATGGACGCTATGGGTAAGGATGTTATCTTGGTTGAAGCCGTGGGGTCGGGGCAAGGTGAAATTGATATTGCCCGTGTGGCGGACACGGCTATTCTGGTCCTGACACCGGGGATGGGCGATGAAGTCCAGATGATGAAAGCCGGTATTCTGGAAGCGGCCGATGTCTTCGTTATTAACAAAGCTGACCTGGAAGGGGCCGACACACTGAAGCTCAGCCTGGAAGTCATGCTCAGCATGCAGAGTCGCCCCGTCGCCGGGTGGAAGCCGCGCATTGTCTTGACCGAAGCCACCTGTGATAAAGGCACGGATGAGGTTGCCGAAGAACTCCTGCGGCATCGGGAGTTTCTGATTTCCAGTGGGGAACTGGCCAAGCGCCGCCAGGAGAGAGCCAGGCTGGAGCTATACTGGGCGGTGGAAAGCTACCTTAAGAGTTATATTGAGAGAATGGACCCGGAACACCTGGCCAGACTGGTAGATGACCTGGCGAAAAGGAAGACCAATCCCCGCACCGCCGCCCTGAAGATTATCACCGAAGTTTCGTCAGGAGGTTGAGATGGACTTTACGTTGACTGAAGAACAGAAGATGCTAAGAGCCATGGCACGAGACTTTTCCGAGAAAGAGCTTGAGCCTATCGCTGCCCGTATTGATGAAGATGCTAGTTTTCCGGCGGCGCCGGTGGCCAAGATGGCCGAACTCGGTCTGATGGGTGTGGCTTTCCCCGAAAAATATGGGGGTGGGGGTGGGGGCAAGATAGAAGAAGTCATTGTGGGTGAAGAGCTATGTCGGGTCAGCGCTTCCGTGGGTACCATTCTCTTTGCCAGTGCCGGACTGGCTGGCTGGCCGATATATGAGTTCAGCAACGAAGAGCAGAGACAGCGCTTCACCGTGCCCATTGCCAGAGGCACCAAACTCGCCTGTTTTGCGCTGACTGAACCCGGCGCTGGCAGTGATGCCGCCGCCATACAGATGACCGCCACAAAGGACAAGGGGGGCTACCGGCTTAATGGTAATAAAATCTTCATCACCAACGGTGGTGAGGCCGAAATCATTCTAGTGTTTGCGACACTGGATAAGGCGCTCAAGCACCGCGGCATCATTGGTTTTGTTGTCGAGAAAGGCACCCGAGGATTTTCTGTGGGCAAGTTGGAACACAAGCTCGGTATACGGGCTTCCTCCACTGCCGAGCTGGTCTTTGAAGATTGCATGGTGCCGGAGAGCAATCGGTTGGGCAAAGAGGGGGAAGGCTTCCGGATTGCCATTACGGCGATTGATGTCAGTCGTGTCTCCGTAGCCGCCCAGGGTGTCGGTATTGCCCAGGGTGCTTTTGATAAAGCTCTGGCCTACGCCAAGGAACGCCAGCAGTTCGGTCAACCCATCATCAACTTCCAGGCAATTCAGTGGATGCTGGCCGATATGGCCACGCAGATTGACGCCGCCCGACTTTTGACCTACCGGGCCGCTTATCTTCAGGAGCACGGTTTGCCCTTTGTCAAGGAAGCCTCTATGGCCAAGGTCTATGCCGCCGAAGCCGCCATGTTTGTCACCACCAAGGCTCTGCAGATACATGGTGGCTACGGTTATGTCAAGGACTACCCGCTGGAGCGCTATTTCCGTGATGCCCGAATCCTGGAGATTTACGAGGGCACTTCGGAAATGCAGCGTATGACCATCGCCCGGCAGTTGATGCGGGAAGGCTAGCGGGATTCCTGCCCCTCCTCTTTTTCCTGCCCGGCGACTTCATCTAACGAGTCCGGGCCGGCCAGCGGCTTGCGACTGACCCAGGCTTTTCTGTCTTTAATGTCCCGGTCGAAGAGCAGGCGGTTGACTATTAACTCACCCTGGGATACCGTGGCGGAAAGCTCGGTTCGTGGAGCGGTCAATCGCCTTATCACGGCGATGAGCAGAATCCCGGCAAAGCCCAGAGTCAGGGCCAGCGGCTGTTCCACGTCAAAGGGCTTGTTCAGGAACCAGCTAAATATAGGCAGTAGAACCAGGGCAATCAGCGTCCCCAAGGCGAACTGGCCGAAGGGTAGCCAGGCAAAGGCGATGACCGTGAGCACCAGCGCCAGCCACGGAGCGAGGGCAAAGACCACCCCGAGCGCGGCCAATATGCCACGCCCGCCGTTGAAACGCAGGAAAACGGGCCAGTTGTGCCCGCTGATGGCCGCCAGGCCAACAGTAACCTGCTGGTAGG
>CAYGYD010000244.1:0-2443 GCA_964354005.1 uncultured Dehalococcoidales bacterium
CGGTCAATGAGAATGTAAATAACACAGGGGGCGCCAAACAATCTCAAGCCCTGCCTTCCCCACTGTCTTCTGGCCTCCCGGTCCTCCCGCGCTATCCCTTTCGCTTCAAAAAGCTTGATGCCGACGGCGCGCCGGCGGGTATTATAGGGTTCGGGAAATCCACGGGGGGCGGCCAGGTCGGGGTGGAGTGGCTCTTCGGCCTTACTGATGTAGGCTTGCCTTATTTCCTCCAGTTTCTTTCCAGTCACAATTACAAACTCCCAGGGCTGGGTATTTCCCCATGACGGAGCACGCACAGCCAGCCCCAGTAACTCCCTTAGAGTGTCCTGGGAGACCGGGTCCGGTTTAAAAGCGCGAACGCTCTTCCGACGGCGAATAGCCTCAGCGATATCCATTCCTATGGCTCTCCTTCTTAACTGGACTCTCCTCTTAGTTCAGATGCTAAGAGGGCGCCAGCCCTCTTTTATTTTACTCTCCCCCTCTCCTTTCAGGAGAGGGCCTGCCTGCGCGTAGCCGCTCCGGCGAAGGCAGGGGATAAAGGGGGTGAAGTTAGCACATGTTCAGACCCACCTTGTCCTTTTGCTCCGGCTTTTGCCGGAGGTGGGGGTGGGGAGGTGTTCTTCCACCAAGTTGGCTTCCACCAGTTGCCAGAAATTCTCCCTATCGGCGGTGGTGACAACCGCCTGCTCGTGGGCTTCAGATAAAGCCACCGGATAGCCCTGACCCCGCTGGCACTGGTCCAGGACCAGGCTGTGCGTCAAATTCACCAGGTCTCTATCTCTGGCGACCCACAGTGGGATTTCCACTCTCGCTATCTCATCATCCAACCTGAGATAGAAAAAGTAGACCGTGTGCTCCCGGTAGCGCTTCTCCACCACGGATGATTGACTGATAAAGAGCGCCGACCTTTCCCACGGCTCCAGCAAGCTGGCAAAAAGCTCGCGGTCTTGCAGGCCGGCCACCGCATCGCAGGCCCGCCTGCCATAGTCCCGGCCCGCCTGCCAAAGTTCAGGAGGAACGGCGGGCAGGAGGGACGGCGGGCAGGCCCGTTTTTCCCCGGCGGCGCAAAAGCGGTCGCAATCCACCGGCTCGTGAGGGCAAATGGCCACCCGCAGGGCATTGACGACATCGGTGGCGCGTGGCCGGCTGATGTAGCTGGCCAGGGCTAATTTTTTATCCCGGTTTAACTCTCTAATCCGGTCGAAGTGGGTTAAAAGCCCCTTGTCCACCAGCGTTTCGCTGACGAATTCCGGGTAAGCCTCCAGCCCCCAGAGAATGAGCGAGCCGTCCAGCAAAGCCAGCGCCGAACTGCCCGGTGGCAATTCCGCCGCCATTTCTGCCAGATGGCGGCATTCCTCCACACTCCGCCGGGCGCCAAGCAGGGCCCCTTCTATTGGTTGCTCGCGCCCTTTGCCCTCAGACGGCGCGATGACCAGGTCTTTTTCTTCGGCATAGAGGCTGGGCAAGCTATCCAGGATAGCCTCTGGTTCAGCACCATAGTGAAGAACAACCCGACCGATATTTATTAAGTAGCACCGGGCCGACCGGTGGCGGTCGACATCAATATGCGAGCCGTCGGTGGCCATCACGGTAAACTCGGCGGGGAGGGGTGGGGCCGGGCAGCACCGGTCGAGCCCCTCCACCAGCCCAGCCACCAGCCAGGTCGTCCGGCTGACGATAATCTTCCGCTTCAGGCGCTCTAAATCATCAGTCTGGCGATGCAGGGTATCCAGGGCATAGTCAAGACGCGCCTGTCTCTCAGCCAAGCCAGCCTTGAGTCGGCTAACCATTTCCCCGACCTGCGCCGCCACCTTGGTTAAATCTAAAGACACCCTCCCACCCCCGAATTGTTGATTTTGAGGTGAGCCCTTAAGGCAAAGTATAATCCATAGCAATAGCTAACTCAAGACGGATGGGCGTTACGAATCCATCCCCCTGACCCCCTTCCCTTTTCAAGGGAAGGGGGAGTGAAGTATGAGAGGGGGAAAAAGGGGGTGAGGCTAATAAAGAATCTCCTTTGCCATTTGTTAACCACTTCCTTATAATGAAGGGGTGGCCAGGAAAGTAGTCTCAATTGTCGGGATGGCCGGCGCCGGCAAGTCGGAGGTCGCCCGCGTTTTTCAAGACCAGGGCTTTACCGGCATCAGGTTCGGCGATGTCACCGACGATGAAATACGAAAAAGGGGCCTGGAGCTAACCGAGAGGAACGAGCGCTATATCCGGGAACAGCTCCGCCAGGAATACGGCATGGCGGCCTACGCCAAGTTGAACCTGGCCAAGATTAACTCGGCGCTGAAACACGGCGATGTGGTGATTGACGGGCTTTACTCCTGGGAAGAATACACCTTTCTGAAGGACCATTACCGGGACGATTTCTATGTGGTGGCCATTTGGGCTTCGCCAAGAACCAGATATAACCGGCTGACTCGCCGGGTAGACCGGC
>CAYGYD010000245.1:0-2439 GCA_964354005.1 uncultured Dehalococcoidales bacterium
GCTGGGTACCGGCGGCGCTTTACCGCTGATTGCCATCCAGATTCTGTGGGTCAACTTGGCCACCGATGGCCTGCCAGCCATCGCCTTAAGCGTTGACCCGGCCGCGCCAGACATCATGAAACGCAAGCCGCGACGGCGCAATGAGACTGTTTTTACCCGTCCCGTCATTGCCTTGATGGTTCTTGGTGGTATCTGGATTGCGGCCGTGTGCTTAGGTATTTTTTCCTGGGCCCTCGGGATAGGGAAAAGCGAAGTTGAAACCCATTGTCTCGTCTTTATCACCTTGTGTATGATGGAATTCTTTGCCGCCTTCGTCTTCCGCTCTGACCGGCTCTCCATCTTTGAGGTCGGCTTCCTAAAGAACAAGTGGCTGATACTGGCCGTTCTGGTATCCTTTGGCATGACTGTCCCCCTGCTTTATGTCCCCTTCCTGCAGGAAGTCTTCCACACCTACGCGCTGCCCTGGCAGGACTGGGTAATTGTGGTACTATCTTCCGTCACCATTCTTGTTGTCCTGGAAATCGGCAAGCTGATTACCCGTTGGGTAAGTCCGTCTTCAACTGGCAAGGTGCCAGTTAGTCGTTGAAAACACAGATAGAAAGGACCGGGCCTGGTATGCGTCGGCACCCTCATCTCTACGAAATTAATGCCCGCATCTTTCTCAGACGACTCTCCGACCAGTACGGTCGAGCTCTGACCCTGTCTACAGTTCCGGACGAAGAGTGGCAAGCCCTGGCTCGCCGGGGATTTGACCTGCTCTGGCCCATGGGGGTGTGGCAACGCAGTCCGGAAGCCCGCGAGCAGGCCCTGGTCAACGAATTTCTCCGCCGAGAATACGACCATGCTCTGCCGGGCTGGGCTTCCGAGGATGTGGCTGGTTCTCCCTACGCAATTTACAGTTACAGCCTTGACCCGGCTCTTGGCAAGCGGGGCGACCTGGCCCAGCTCAAATCCCGGCTCAATCGCCTGGGCCTGGGTCTCATCCTTGACTTTGTCCCCAATCACCTCGCCGCCGACCATCCCTGGATTCTGGCTCACCCGGAGTGGTTCGTTCAGGGCCGGGAAGCCGATGCTCACACTCATCCCGACTGGTTCTTCTCTCCAGTAGGCGATATCTACCTGGCGCATGTGAAAGACCCCAACCTGCCGCCCTGGCCTGAGGCTGTGCGGACGGGTGTGCCCCTGGCTGACCTAGCCCACGGTCGCGACCCAAATTTCCCGCCCTGGGGTGATACAGTACAGGTTAATTTCTACTCTACCGGTCTGCGGCAGGCTCTGATAGACCAGCTATTACAGGTTTCTGAGGTGGCCGATGGTGTGCGCTGTGATATGGCGATGCTGGCCCTTAATGAGGTCTTTGGGCGAGTCTGGGGAGACACGCTGAGGGACTACCCACCTCCCCGGACCGAGTTCTGGACTGATGCCATTGCGGGGGTGAAAGAGAAACACCCCGACTTTCTATTTCTGGCGGAAGCCTACTGGGGTCTTGAAGGGAAGCTGCAGCAATTGGGCTTTGATTTTACTTACGACAAACTCCTTTACGACCGACTGCGCTACGCCGCCCCGGGTGATATTCGGGGGCACCTCATGGCAGATAGTGGCTATCAGGAGCATTCCGCCCGCTTTATTGAAAACCATGATGAGCCACGGGCGGCGCTAGCTTTTGGGCGGGAGCGCTCGCTGGCCGCGGCACTTATCATGGCCACCATCCCCGGTCTGCGTCTGTTCCACGATGGCCAGTTTGAGGGTTGGCATATCCGTCTGCCGGTCCAGCTTGTGCGTGAGCCGGGGGAAACCGTTGACCGCGAGATAGCGCAATTCTATGAGCGATTACTGGAGATTACCCGTGCGCAAGCTTTCCACGAAGGGGAATGGCGGCTCCTCCCGGTCAGCCGTGCCTGGGAGGGCAACGAGAGCTACCACAATTTGCTGGCCTGGTTTTGGCACTCCGCCAGAAATTTCAAGGTCGTGGTGGTGAACTACTCGGCACACCAGTCACAATGTCGGCTGTCCCTGCCACTACCGCCGGAAATAACGGAGCACATCATCTTCAAAGATGAGCTTACCGGCGAGGTATATGTCCGGGACCCGGCTGAAGTGAGCAATCGGGGACTGTATGTCGATCTCAAACCCTACCATGCCCATGTTCTGGACACAGCGGCTGGCTGAAAAGCTCCATTCTGGGTACGGGTCAAGGCTTTTGTGCCTTTTTGACTAAGCGTCTAGCTCTCCACTTCTACCGGGGTGCGCTTGCGCCGTCCTTTCCAGCCGAGAGCCTCAAGCAAGTCGCCCACGGCAATCTCTTGGTGAGCATCGTGGCGGAGGGATAAATCGGGGTTGACACGGTACCTGATGCGTCGGCCCTGTTTCTTCTTGCTGATATAGCCAGCCGCATCGAGGTCGGCGATTATCTTGCGCACCGTCCTTTCCGTGATGCCA
>CAYGYD010000246.1:0-2429 GCA_964354005.1 uncultured Dehalococcoidales bacterium
GAATTTTGGGGGGTAGAGTTCATAGAGATACTCATACATGGTGGTGAGTACAGTTGCCGTGTCCCCAGCCTTAACCCAGGTACGCTGAACGTGGTCTAAGGAGAGAAATACCGCCCGGCAGTAATGACGCAACCCGGAAAGCGGACCGGTCAGATGTCCGATTGAGCTTTCCGAGCTTTCGTCCAGCCTTCGGGCATGCTCACATGCGGTAAGGATGGCTTCCTGAGCGTGGTCTCGCCACTGTCGGGAGCGCTCCAGTTCCCGAAAAGCCTCCGAATAATCCTGGCCTGACTGGAGTGAAAGCCTGGCCAGCGCCTGAGTGAGATACCCCTGGCGCATCTCCAGTATTACCTCGAGCAGACGCTCAGGCCTCTAAACCAACTGGGTTGGACCGGTTGAGACTTCTCTGAAGGTGAGCGACAGTCGTCGGTACCTGCGTCAGAAGGAGGTCAGCCAGGCAATAAGCATGAAGGAATGGGCGCTTCTGCAACCCCTCGTTGGCTAACCGCAGTTATGGAGTTTCTGGGAACTTCAGCAAATACTTAGGGGCAGGCTCAACACATCGAACCTGCCCCTAAGACCCTGCGTCTTACCTCTTACGCTACCTCTTGCCTGTCTTCTCCTCCCTCAGGTCGCGGTCAATCCACATAGTGGCATATACCGGACCCATACCGTAGCATCCGGTACTCATTTCACCGGAGTAGTTCTTTATCCATGGGTGGGCATAGGTATAGATATAACCTACTGGTAGGACGAGATAGGGGGCCTTGTCAATAAGATAGACATTTAGCTCCTTTAGCAGTGGTTTTTGCGCCACCGGGTCGGCTGTCCCGACGGCCTTCATAGCCAGCTGATTGTAGTAAGGGTCGTTAAAATTCGTCGGGTTCCAGACTTGAGGTAGAGTTCCTATTTCCCGTAGCAGGAGGGCGGGGTGACGATACCCCGTGCTATAATACAGCATGTCTTTATAGGTCTTCCCGTACTGGATACCCATAAGGGTAGCATAGTCAACCGGCCTGAGCGTAACCTCAACGCCAATCTTCTTCCAGAAGTCGGCGACCATGGAGCAGAGGTCAACGTTCGCGGCACTGTTCATGGTTACGAATTCGGCCTTGAAGCCGCTACTATAGCCAGCTTCAGACAGAAGCTGTTTTGCCTTGTCCGGGTTATAGTCAAAAAGCTGTTTGGCTGACGCAGGTAGCTGCTCCAGCGGTGTGTAGATATCCGTCGACCAGCGTGGCGAGAGGTGAGAACTAAGGATTACCCCCTCACCACCCAGTTGTGCCTTGACATAGGATTCCCGGTCTATCGCCATGCTCAGCGCCTGCCGTACCCTGATATCATCAAAAGGCTTCTTATCCACTTTCAAAGCGACGGCGGAATTGCTAGTGGACAAACGTTTCCACACCATCAACTCAGGGTTAGTCTGGGCCAGACTGTCCTTGTATATCCAGCTAACTACCATTTGCTGGTCGACCTTACCTGTCCGGAGAGCCGCCAGCTGGGTAGATGGGTCAATGATGATGGGCCAGACCAGCCGGTCGGCAAAGGGAATTTTATATTCCTTGCCGCCAATGGTCGTTGTGCCCCAGTAGTTGGGGTTCCTTTCATAGGTCACAGAAGAGCCACTAACATAGTCCTTGAGTATCCAGGGTCCGGTGCCGACGGCGTTTCTCCAGTTAGTGATGCCAGCCGTCACCAATTCCGGGGGGTATATCATGCAATACCATCCATAGCCGATGTACTGCCACCAGATATCACTATATTCCTTCAATTTGATAACTACCGTGTACTTGTCCGGGGCCGAGGCGCTATCGCAGAAATAGTAGAATGGCGGGGCGTTGACGCCGGCGAACAGACGGTTGAAGGTAAAGGCGACATCGGCCGCGGTCAGCTCTCGGGCGGTCATGACACCGGTCTTACCCTGCCACATAATTCCCTTGCGTATATGGAAGGTCAGGGATTTGAGGTCGCTACCAATTTCCCAGCTTTCGGCGATGCAGCCTTTGATTACTTCAAAAGGTAAATATTGGACCTCGGCGAAGTCGAATTGGTTCGTGCCTCCCGGTCCCTTGGACAGGTCCCCCATTAGCAGGTTTTCCATATAGGGTCCGAGATAGACATTATTGCGCCAGTCGCAAACCTGCGGGTCCCAGGCGGCGGGCTCAATGCTGGCCACCAGCTGAAGCGCGGTGATTGTCCCGCCATACTGGGGCTCACCGGCCGGCTTAGTGGTAGTTGGTGGCGCTGTTGTCGGGGGCGCGGTCGTGGGTGGTGCGGTGGTGGGGGGCGCGGTCGTGGCGGCCGGTCCGCAGGAAACCAGTACCAATGCCGTCACCATGAGACCGGTCACTATTAGCCACATAGCTTTACCTTTCATACCTTATCCCTCCTTTTATCTTAGAGACTGTTTTAATTTTACCTCAAGC
>CAYGYD010000247.1:0-2428 GCA_964354005.1 uncultured Dehalococcoidales bacterium
CCCCTGAAATTGAACAATTTTGTCATCTGTTCAGCCGCGTTGGGATATTCGTAGCCTCCGAGTAATGCCAGCTTTCGCAGACGGTTAATCTTACACGTGTGCTTGAGGTGCGACGGCGATCTCGTTTCTGACGGGGGGAGGGCTGTGGCGCTGTTTGCTGTGCGCACGGGCATTCCAGAGAGTAAGCGCGTAGAACTGGGGCAAAGGGGTTAGACGGCGTGGGGGAAGAAGTATATACATACTCTGTCTAACCTGGCTAACCTCTTTAACACCTACGGTACTACATTCATCGTGCTGGACTTTGTATCAAGTTGGACCCCACTGTAATAGATGGTGTAGGTTACCGTCACAGGGCCCGCCTTCGTATATTGATAAGCTTTCTTGACGTCGATATGGCTGTTACTAGGCACAGTCACGGTTCCGGTGTCATAGTTCCCAGTCACAGACGAATATGCTTGCCAATTCACTGTGACGTCAGCCAAGCCAGTATTCACCAGTCTGAAAGTAGTGTAGTAAGTGGTGACGACTATCCCAGTGCTCACCTTGGCGTTCGAGGGCAATGTCAGACTCTCAATCTTGATGGGCGGTAGGTTTGTGCTAGAACTCGACCCTTGTGTTGCTCTTATCATTATCCAGTCAGGTGGGCTAACTTTGAGTCGGCCATATCTCACAAAGAGGTCAAGGTCCTTCTTGACTACCTCAATCCTATAGGTGCCGTCCAAAGGTACTGGAAACGAGAAATCATGCCTGAAATCACTACCGCTCCAGGTAAACACCACCCTGTCCAGGATATCATAAATGTTGAGAGTCCAGGCATAGGTGGTGCCATCCTTTTGAATGTGCTCAAGAGTGCCGGAAACCATCTGACCAGCTTTGAGGGCACGCTTCAGCTGAATCTGACTGGCAGGTGATAGATTGCTGGTCACCTGGAACTCGTACACGCCTGGAGTAACTGGTAATTCCTTCATGTAGGCCTGGTCATTGAAATAGGCCACGGGTTGGAAAGAAGTAGCAGTTAGATAGTCCATGAACGCCCAGCCTAACAATGAGCTAGTTTCAGTCTCGATTATCCGCCATATGCCAGTGTAGTACCTTTCCACAAGGTAAGCATGACCGGCGCTGCCATCCTTGGTCAAGCCTCCAACCACGTAGGCTTCGTCGGAACCGGCGCCGTACGCTCTTAACAGGCTCGCCAGCAGTAGGGCAAAGTCTTCACAGTCCCCAGTTCTGAGATCGAGAGTTTCCGCCGGAAGTTGCCAATGCTCCGTAACACCATGTGCGGTCTGATCTGATACGTATGAAATATGAGAAGACACCCAGTCCCTCATAGCGTCGAAGTCATTGAAGGCAAAAGGGCTTTCCGAAAGTATCTTCTGGACCGCCTGCTTTACCCAAGGGTCATTAGGTGTCACGAAAAGCTTCATCTGGTCCGGATAGTTTGGAAAAGGCTGTCTAGACAAAGTAGGCGTTGGCATTGGCGCCGGTGTCGGTGCGGGTACGGGGGTCGGCGGAATGTAAGTCGGTGTCCCAGTTGGCGTTGGAGCTGGCATCGGCGTTGCTGTCTGTGTAGGTCTCGTTGTTGCCGTAGGGGTTAGCGTCGGCGTCGGTGCGGGCGCCGGCGTTAGTGCAGTAGTCGGTGTTGGAGTTGGAGTGGGCGTGGACACAGATATCGTCACATCGCACGCGCTCAAGGTCAGTACTGCGGCGAGGCTAATCGTAATCAGAAGCGATTTCTTCCAAGCATCATGTCCGCTGTTCATAGTCTTCCTCACTCAACTGACTTCCTGTCGTATTATGGCATCCTCAAATTTTGCTGTCAACTCATAGTTACTAAGTTGCTCACGTCAACCTGTTGTTGCTAACCTTCTCATACATAAACGAGGCAGAATAGGAATTTGGCAGGCAGGATAGATGACTTTAGGACAGCGGATTCGGCAACGACGGGAAGCCCTGAGGCTCACTCAGCAGCAAGTCGCGGAGGCTCTTGGAGTGACGCCGCAGCACATTTCGGTCATTGAGCAGGATAAGCGTAGTATCTCCGTGAATGCACTCGCGAAGTTGGCGGAGGAATTGGGAGTGAGCATTGACTATCTGGTGACTGGAAAGGAAGTGGCGGTGGCAGATATCATTCCGGCGATAAAGGCGGAGATGACGCTGGGGCTAGAAGTCAAGAATGCGCTGGTGGCGCTCGTTAACGCTTTACGAAAAAACTGAAAAACCTTTGTTTATATATCGCCGCGCATACGGTATGCTAGGGTTTCAGATAGGTCTTCGACTACAAATTCAACAGCAGCAACGCCTGCATGAGCGGTGGCTATGCTACACTTTGCTCTCTTCCGAACTTCACAACCGGGATGTCGTCATCTGGACCTAACAATATCAAAGATAATAAGACGATGGATTGGTTAGTAGCCTGCACAAAAAGATG
>CAYGYD010000248.1:0-2418 GCA_964354005.1 uncultured Dehalococcoidales bacterium
AGGAGGGAGATGGATATGGACAGAATGCAGAAATTTCTCACCGGGGTTGAACATGTGCTACGCCGAATGACCGGGGAAGATTACCATAATTCCCGTGTGGAGCTGACCGGACGGTTCCCGACCCAGCTACCCTATTAGTACCCCTACCAGACGAGACAATGAAGCGCAGTTGAGCTGAGGCTCAACTGCGCTTGTTGTTTTAGGAAACCACCTTCAATCAGGTACTTCTGAGGCTTCGGATAATCGCCACAAGCCCTGGTCTTTTCCCATACATCAGCAGGTAAGTCCTTAAAACCTTGGCCGCCAGTAACAGTCCCCCAATGATGGATAACACCAGCACAGCTAGGCTGATAGCCAGTTGCCATGCGGCGACACCAGTCAAACCAAGCCTCAACATTACCAGCACGGGTGCCGTGAAGGGGAAAACACTGAAAACAACCCAAATTGGGCTGTTCGGGACCAGCATAAGTAGCGATACGAACCAAAATGGTGCCACTGCAGGAACCGTAAATATCGCGGCTAATCCCTGTCCTTCTCGCACCGAGGGGCTGATGGCCGCGACACCGGCCGAAAGCGTGGCGAACAACAGGTAGCCCAGGATGAAATACGCTACACCCAGAACGAGAAAATTGGCCGGTATTCGTATCGTACTGATGAAGCCACCGATGGATGAGGAAGCCAGGTTAAGCAGGAGTGGCATTGAAACCACCCAGACGACTACCTGCACCAGCCCGGCCGCACCAATTCCCAAAACCTTGCCGGTTATTAACTGCCGGGTGGAAACCGAGGATAACAATATCTCCATAAGGCGGTTTTCTTTCTCCTCACCCAGCCCTTGCAGCACATAAGTGGAGGAGAAAATGATGGCGAGCGCCAGTAGAAGAGCAAAAACGGCGGGAATTACAAAATTCCCGAACCCGCCCTGCTCCGGAGCCACGGCGCCGGTTGCGGTAAGCGTGATGGTAACCAGATTCAAGGGCGCTTCAACTCTGGCGGCAACGGTCGTGGACACCTTACCCGACAACAGATTACTTGAGAGAAAATTCTTAATCGCTGTCGCAATGTCGGTCGGTGGCATTAGCTCTCTCTGTAGGGTATACCGGCTAACCACTCCCGTCGCAACAAAATCCGGCGGAATGACAAAGTACTCTTTGACATCCCCTTTTATCAGTGCTTTCGTAGCGTCATCCGGTGTGTCAAAGCGGACCAGCGTCATATTTCCTTGGCTGGTATACTGCTGGAATCCACCGGACTCATCTACATATCCAATGGTTGTCACTTCTGCTACCGGCGGCTTGGCAATTCCTGATATGAGCTGATAAACTCCTATGGCCAGGAGGGCCAGTATCGGTAAGGCAAGGGCCAGGATAATAAACCCGGTCCTCTTTATCGTGTACAGGAATTCATGCGTGAATATCAAAAGCGTCTTATTCATTGTTTCTACCAACAACCTTCAGGAATATTTCGTTCAGTGTAGGAGTGGCTACTTCAAAGCGATTGATTACTATTCCGCGGCTCACCAATCGCTCTAAAACCTGCTGCGGCGTCGTTTCTCCGGTCAGCATCAGCTCGACAACTTGTTTGTCACGACGTTTCTGTGTTACTCCCTCTATTTCCCCTAATTCCCCCTGGAACTCCAAAATGACTGAATTGCTTTGGTACCTGGATTTGATTTCAGCCAGCTTCCCATAAAGAACTGCCTGCCCTTTATTTATCATAAAAATGCGGTCGCAAAGCTCCTCTACTTCATTCATCCGATGAGTGCTCAGGATGACCGCTTTGCCCTGATTCCTCAATTCCCGAATCATATCTTTGAGTAACTCGGTGTTGACCGGGTCCAGACCAGCAAAGGGCTCATCGAGAATAATGAGTTGCGGGTCGTGGATAATAGTAACCAGGAACTGGATAATCTGCCCCATGCCGCGGCTCAATTCTTCAATCTTCTTATCCTTGTGGGGCAGCATATCTACCTGTTTGAGCAGACCCTCGGCTTTCTTTTTGGCCAGTTGTCTGTCTATTCCCTTCAGTGAGGCTAGATAGACGATGGAGTCGATTGCGCTTAGCTTTCGGTATAGCCCTCTTTCCTCCGGCAAGTAACCAATCTTATTCTTACTGGCTTCAGTCAGTTTCTCACCCAGGATTCTAACCTCGCCCGAGTCTGGCTTGATGATATCCATCATCATCCGGATGGTGGTTGTTTTTCCGGCGCCGTTAGGACCGATTAAGCCAAATACCTCGCGCTGATTGACAGTAAAGGATATGTCACTGACCACAACTCTATCGCCATAGGATTTAACTACATGATTCAGCTCAACCGAAAACATGCTCAGTGCACCTTGACAGCATAATCCTGATGTATATTATACCCGACTCGGTCAAGCTTACTTAACTAGTTCAGATAGATTGGTGACACATCCT
>CAYGYD010000249.1:0-2399 GCA_964354005.1 uncultured Dehalococcoidales bacterium
TGGTCGGCCGGAGCTGGAAAAGGACCCCCGCTTCGACTCCGTAGAGATGCGGGCATTACATTGTGAGGAATTGATTCAGATTATTGATGAGATTCTGATGACTAAAACCAGGGCAGAGTGGGAGACGCTCTTTAAACAGAATGGCGTCATCTACGGGCGGGTGGAAACCCCAGAAGAAGTGACCAATGACCCCCAGGCCCTGGCTAATGACTTCTTCTCGGAAATACATGTTCCTGGTGTTGGCGAAGGGAGACTGGTCAATACTCCAGTCAAGTTCTGCCAGAACCCGGTCTCAATCAAGGGCCCGGCTCCCGAAATTGGTCAGCATACTGAGGAAATTCTGCTTGAGCTGGGCTACACCTGGGATGACATCGCCCAACTTAAAGAGCAGGGTGTGATTTTGTAAGCCTGAAGCTTATCTGGCTTGCCAGTTGGGCTGCCTCTTTTCAATAAAAGCCCGGGCGCCTTCCATGAAGTCCTGGCTGCTCCGGATATGGTTCGTCACTTCTCTTTCCAACTGAAGGCCTTGTTCCATTGGTAAGTCGTAGCCCTTTATCGTTAGTTCCTTCACGGCTCTGACTGCGAGCGGTCCCGCTTGGCAGATAGTCTCGGCCCACTTTCTTGCGGTGGGCATTAATTGGTTGGGTGACACCACTTTGTTTATTAGACCGATGCGGTAGGCTTCCTGGGCATCTATCTGCTGCCCCAGCATCATTAACTCCATTATCCTGGTTAGGGAGAGAAAGCGGCGCAGTCTCTGCGTGGAGCCTGAGCCGGGTGGTAAACCCCGGGACACCTCCGGGTAGCCGAAGCGGGCTCCTTGGGTGGCTATCCTCAAGTCGCAGTCCAGGGCCAGTTCCAGCCCACCACCCAGACAATAGCCGTGTATGGCAGCAATAAAGGGCTTCCATACCTGGTCGGCGGTCACCGGTCTGAGGGTTCCAGCTTCAATGGGAACCGGGCGGAACTCTTTAATATCAGCGCCGGCGGAAAACGCCTTACCAGCACCGGTAACAATACCAACCCAGAGATTGGGGTCATCGCGGAAGTCAATCATGGCCTCGCTAAGCTCTCGCCGTAGCTGGATGTTAAGTGCATTCAACGCCTCCGGGCGGTTCAGGGTAAAAAGGGCAATTTTGCCTTCTTTCCGGTAATCAACAGCCATAATGAGCCTCCTTTCCGCTACACCACGAATTCTAGCATACAGAGGAAGGAGTATGAAATCTGCGCAGACCTTAAATTAAGAGGAGCAACCGCAATCAGGCTGACTTCTCAGCCTCTTCCTTTGGGCTATTCTTCCGGCTATCGGTCACATAGAAACCGGGACCTCTGAAGATTATCGCCGCCGGTAAAAAACAGCGCCGGGCCCGGCCCTGACACTTGGGACAGGGCGCCACCGTTATATCCGTGAAGCTTTGCCTGAGCTCAAACTGAGTGGAACAATCCTCACACTTATATTCATAGATAGGCATGGCTAGATAGCTCTTTTCGTCCTCGTTAAGCTACCCTTTCCTTTCTTTGGGTGAGTGGTGCCTACGGGGACGGACACCTCCGCCCAAGGCCAATTCTGTTTCTTCAGGAGTTGGCTGTTTTCGCTCCGCCAGAGGCTTCAGCTCGCGCCGATAAGCACACTGCAGGCACTGTTCGTACCACCCATCAGCATCTTTATCAATAAAGAAGTCACCCCCACAGCGAGGGCAGCTCTTGAATTTCCACATTACCATCTCTGTTACCTCCCTTACCCATCCTCACGGGGTTCAAATCAATTCTAGATGTGCCGGCATTTCCTGTCTGTGACTTTAGTCCCATTCTGGGCAGGGTGTGGGTAGTCGGTACTCAGGGGTTCCATAAAAGATAACGAAAATGCGGGGAATAAGTTGCGGGGAAAAGATAAGAGGCTGGTCTGGTTAAGGTTCTTCGATAACTATCTCGAAGGGACAGGCGATGGCTCCCGTGGGGCAGACCGCCTCGCACTCCAGGCACCAGCCGCAGTCTTCCGTTTCAACAACCACAACCACATTGCCCACCATCACCAAGGCGCGGCAATCGCAAACGCCAAGGCACAGCCCGCAGCCGTTACACCTATCGCGGTCTATTACCGGCATTACCACCAACTCTGTCCCTCCGAGTTTTAATTCTACAGGCAAAAGCAGATGCCTGTCTGTGACCTTTGTCTCAACTGGATTCCGTTACCAGTTGCTCTAGCGCCTGTCTATTGGCAATCACGATGCGGTGGCGCTCCAGTCTGATTAGCCCCTCCTGTTCCAGAGCTTTCAGGGACCGGCCAACTACCTCCCGGGCCGTACCGGCCATCGCCGCAATCTCTTGCTGGGTGAGGCGGGGGCGCGGGCCGGTGCCATCGCTGGCGTGCTCCAGCAGTATCTTGGCCACGCGACTGA
>CAYGYD010000250.1:0-2375 GCA_964354005.1 uncultured Dehalococcoidales bacterium
TTCTCCGCGCCGGCACCGTCAAGGATGGTGCGGGAATCTACCTGTGAAGTGACGGCAAAGCTGATGCGGGTAGGGAAGTTGGCCTTGATTAAGCCAGTGACCACATCCACCGACGGGCGCTGGGTGGCCACTACCAGATGAATGCCGACCGCCCGGGCTAGCTGGGCCAGCCGGCAGAGGATGCGCTCCACCTCATCGCCACCCAGCATCATCAGGTCAGCCAGCTCGTCAATAATCAACACCAGGTAGGGCATTTTCTGCTCGCCCTGGCGATTCTTGTTGTAGCCCTCAATACTGCGGACGCCCGCCATGGCCAGTTTCTGGTAGCGGCGGTCCATTTCCTGGTTGAGCCAGCGCAAGGCCTCAAGCGCCCTATCCGTGTCCACTATGACCGGCGCCGCCAGGTGCGGAATACTGTTGAAGGCTACCAGCTCCACTCGTTTCGGGTCAATCAGGATGAAACGGACTTCGTTGGGCGTGTTATGCATCAGCAGACAGCAGATAACGGTGTTCAAGCAGACGGTCTTGCCACTGCCGGTAGCCCCGGCAATCAACAGGTGAGGCATACGCGCCAGGTCGGCCGCCACCGCCTCGCCGCCCGCCCCTTTCCCCAGGGCTAGAGACAGCTTGGACTTACTCTCACTCTTCTGGAAGGCGCTGGTCTCAATGACACCGCGCAGGCTGACCACGCTGGAAACGGAGTTCGGCACTTCAATGCCCACTACCGACTGCCCCGGAATGGGGGCCTCAATGCGAATGGTGGGTGCCGCCAGGGCCAGCGCCAGGTCATTGGCCAGCGAGTTAATCCTCTCCACTTTGACCCTGGTCCGGGCCACCTCTTCCTGTCTGATTCTGATTCGCCCATCTTTGTCCCGTTCCTTTATCTCTCTTACCCGGCGGTCCCAGCCCGGCTCAACACCAAACTGAGTGACCGTTGGCCCGGTGTTTATCTGTACCACCTTGGCTTCAACACCGTAACTGCCGAGGGCCTCCTCAATCAGCTTAGCCCTGTGCATATTGTCGGCCTGACTGAACTGGATTTCCGGCGACTTATCCAGAATATCAATCGGGGGCAAACGCCAGCCATCGACCGTTACCACCGAGGGCGATTCACCGTACTTCTTCCAGACTTCCTGGGCTACCTGCTTCAGTTCCTGCTGGGTCGGGGCCGAAGCTGGTCCTTCCCACGGCAGGACTGCCTGCTGGACTGGTTCGGCTGGCGGCGCCTTGCGGGGTAACCGAATGGATGGTATTGATAACTTTGGCCGCGGCACTCCCTCAGCCGGCGGCTGTCTCCTGAACCTCTCTCCCACCCAGGAGACAGAATTAGCCACGAGGTGGAAACAGGCCCTGGGTGCCACCAGAATAATACCGAGTATGGCTATTCCCACCAGCCGCAGAGCACCCAGAAAGCTCGTGGCACCGATAATGCCCAACCCAATATCACCACCGAGGTCAAAAAAGGCCAGCAGTCCCCAGAGCGCCGCGATAAAGGCAATGCTACCCAGCCAGTAAAGCAGATGACGCGCCGCAAACCTACGACTGGCTATGGTCACCACCACAGCGACGATAAACAGAACAGCCAGAAGTAGCCCCCAGCCAAAGAGCGCCCCGATGCTATCAACCACGCTGGTGACCCCGGCCACGATGTTGTCCCACTGCCAGTAAACAATAGCGGCTACAATCACGGCCAGCGTGAAATACAGCCCCGGCGGCACGAGGAAAAACCGCAATACCCGCAGCCAGAACGGTCGGCCGGCTGACTCTCTGGATTTACCTCTCCTCTTTCCCATGTCTTCCTCAGTGGCCTAGGTCCTCATTATTCCGAGATTGTTTACAAACCCCCTCACCCTTTATCTCTCTCCCCTTACGTAAGGGAGAGGGAAGAGGTTTTTGAGAGGAGTTTTGCCCCTCTCAGACGCCCCTGCTGTCTTGAAAAACGGCCTAGCCTCTCCTTGACCCTTTCGGGTGTTTAAGAGGGGCGTCAGCCCCTCTCTTTCTTTACTCCCCCTTCCCTTACCAAGGGAAGGGGGCAGGCCTGCCCGCCGCACAAGGCTTTGGCAGGCGGGGGGATAGGTTGCTAAACAACCTCCTATTCTACACCTTCACCATAAAGGGCAGTATCATTGGACGGCGCCGGGTCTGCTCGTAGTAGAACCGATTCAAAGTATTCCTGACCTTGGTGCTGATAAAGCCCCAGTCTGCCGGGCGGGCCCCGCCGTGGTCAAGGACCTTAGCCACCAGGTCGCGACTGGCCTCAATCATATCCTTGGACTCCACCGGGTCGACAAAGCCCCGCGATACAATATCCGGACGCCCAATGACCTTACCGGTCTGCCGGTTCACCGCGATAATCACCATCACGATGCCGTCTT
>CAYGYD010000251.1:0-2363 GCA_964354005.1 uncultured Dehalococcoidales bacterium
GGGAACAGAGTAATGGCTAAGGCCAAGACAAAGAAAACCAGACGACCAACGCTGCCCTACCGGCGCATTGTGGTCAAGTTCGGCACCAGCCTCCTGACTGCCGGCGCCAACCAGCTTAGCGAGGAGCGGATGGCTGACCTGGTGACGCAGGTAGCCCAGCTCCACAAGCAAGGGGTGGGGGTAGTCATCGTCTCCTCGGGGGCGATTGCCGCCGGGCGGCATAAGCTGGGCCTGACCCAGACGCTCAAGGGCATCCCCTACAAGCAGGTGCTGGCTTCCGTGGGGCAGGGACGCCTGATGAATATCTACGAGCGGCTCTTCGCCCACTACAATATCACCGTGGCACAGGCTTTGCTGACCAGGGCTGACCTCTCGGAGCGGGCGGGCTATCTCAACGCGCGTAACACTCTGCTGGCCTTACTGGACTTCAGGGTGGTCTGCATTGTCAATGAAAACGATGTCGTGGCCGTGGATGAGCTACACGAGGCCCGCTTCGGTGATAACGATAACCTGTCGGCCATGGTGGCTAACCTGATTGATGCCGACCTCCTTTTAATTCTGAGCGATATTGCCGGGCTGTACACCGCCGACCCCCACCGCCACCCCGAGGCCCAACTTATCTCAAAGGTGGACAGAATTACACCGCAGATTGAAGGGCTGGTGACCGGCACGGCTGGCAGCCTGGGCACGGGCGGGATGATTACCAAGATTGAGGCCGCCAAGCTGGCCACCGCTTGCGGGATAACCACGATTATCGCCAGCGGCCAGGAACCCGATGTCCTGGTAAGAGTAGGCAATGGTGAAGCCATTGGCACCTGTTTCCGGCCCATCACTACCAAACTGGAGAGCCGCGAGCGCTGGATGCTGAGCGGCCTGTCCACCAGAGGCAGACTGGTGGTTGATGCCGGCGCCGCACTGGCCCTGAAAAAGCAGAACCGCAGCCTGCTGGCTGCCGGTATCACCGGGGTGGAGGGCAATTTTGAGCGCGGTGACATAGTTAATATCTACGACCCGGAGGGGTCTCGCCTGGGCTGTGGCATAACCAACTACAGTTCAGCTGATATTACCGCTATCAAAGGGGCGCACTCAAAGAGAATTGCCGCTCTGCTTGGCTACGACTACGGCTCCGAGGTCGTGCACCGGAATAATCTGGTGGTGCTTTGAAAATACTAAATACGAAATCCTAAATACTAAACCTCAATGCTTAGAATTTAGAGTTTGGAGTTTAGAATTTCTAGTCCTTAGGGGATAGGGTTGTGGTCAAGTCTAATGTCTGTCCGGTGTGCCTGGCGGATATGTCCGGTGAGTATGTTGAGGAAGGGGATGTCAGAATCTCTGACGATGGCATTGTCTGCCCCCAGTGCGGTTTTGTCTTGAAGGGGGCTGTTGATACCTGCCCCAACCTTGATGACCTAGCCAAAGGGGAGTCCAGGAGGGGCGAAAACTTGAACAAAATCACAGAAAGGGGTGTTTAAGAGGGGCTATGCCCCTCTTTCAAGAAATCTCTCCCCCTCTCCTTTGGCCGAGAGGTACGAAAGGCAAAGCTTTTGTGTACATTTTTGCTCTTGACCAGGGAAGCAGCCTACAGCTACCGCCTGACACCAGACAAAATCCCCCCACGCCGATGGCACATAGCACGAACTGTCTATTTACATTGTCACCCGGCCAATCCTTCCTAACCAAAAGTGCCCAGTTCCAGGTGTTCACTCCAGAGACAGCGTTTGGGCCAGTAGTCGCCACCAATTTGATACTCGAGATGTAATACAAAACTAGTGGCATACATGCACGTTCATTCGGTTTGATACTATCCCACGCTGTGCAACAAAAATGGCCACTTGGTAAGCTTTACACCAACCCTATTGACAGTTGTCATCCCATGTGCTACATTGTTTGACAAACCAGATTGCTGTGCGTCCAGTATTTCTCCTGGGTCGCGAAAATGGAAATGTTTAAGGCAAACATAAAGGAAATACGGGAAAAGCTGGAATGGTCGCAGGAGGATTTGGCACGGGAAATAGGTGTCAGTCTATCGACAGTACATCGCTGGGAGAAATATGGGGTGAAACCCAGCCGTCTGGCCCAGCGGGAGCTTAAGCGTGTTCTGGAGAGAGCCGGAATTCGAGAGGAATGACTGCCCCGTGCAGATAGTCATTCTGGCTGGAGGGTCGTCCACCAGGCCGGGGAACTCTGTGGAAGTCGGCCTGAATCTATGGTCTTGGTATACGAAAGACCATTCTCGGAGTACCAAAACGAATTTGTAAAAAGGGGGCAAAAGACATAGTTCTCTTCAGGGAGCTAGGGAAGTAGGCCTAAACTTGTCCCGGTCATGGATGATAGGCGACGGTCTTACGGATGTTAAAGCG
>CAYGYD010000252.1:0-2352 GCA_964354005.1 uncultured Dehalococcoidales bacterium
TTAGGAGCAGAACCCGCTCTTAACAACCTGTCCAAATTTTGGGGACCACCTCACAATATGTAAGAAAATCTCTCCCTAAGTTGCATCCTTGTGCCCACGCCAGATACTCTTTCTCTTCTGGCTTTGCGCCCCGCATGTCATCGACCAAGCGGAAAATTGAGTAAGCGGAACTATTGGGTACAAACCTGCCACGAAAATCTTGGGCTAGTTCCTTTAGGTTCGATGCTATTTGTACCTGTTTCTCTTGATGTGTTCTTCTCCGTTCCCTGTTCTCCTCTACAATGAGGATACCGATCGAAACTATGGCAAGCCACCACGTCGGTTGTTTAATTACAAAAGACATAATCCCAGATATTAAAGCAACCAAAATGTACCCCCACCGGCGACTAATGATTTGCTTTAAGGTTTCCATTTCTTACGTTACGCTCTTTTATTTTTATATTCTGTACCTAGAGTTGTCTCTGCTTCCGCCAGTTTTCCTCTATACTTGCACTTGATGCACCTGGCCTGCTTTTCTTTATAGACGGTCAGGAGACTGCCGCACTTGGGACAGGGCTGGGGCAAGGGCTTGAAATTGGTGGCAAAATCGCAGTTCGGGTAATTGCTACACCCATAGAAGGTGCGCTTCTTTTTGTTGACCTTCTCCACCATCTCACTGCCGCACTCCGGACATTTAACTCCCAGCCTTATCTGGAAGGACTTGGTGAATTTGCATTCCGGATAGCCACTACAGGCCAGGAACTTGCCAAACCGGCCGGTCTTGACTACCAGCGGCTTGCCGCATTTGGGACAGGTTTCTTCAACCACCTGCTCTGGCAGCTTCACCCTCTCCATCTGCTCTGTGGCTTTTTCCAGGCTATACTGGAATGGGGCGTAGAAGTCCTGCACTACACCCACCCAGGCCCTCTTGTCGTCGGCGATTTCGTCCAGTGCGTTTTCCATGCGGGCAGTGAACTGAATATCCACAATGTCCGGGAAGTACTGGCCGAGCAAATCGTTGACAATGACGCCCAGCTCCGTGGGTTTAAAGACCCCGCTAACCCTGGTGACATACTCGCGCTCCTGAATGGTGGAGATGATGGGGGCATAGGTGCTGGGGCGACCGATGCCAAATTGCTCCAGAGTCTTGATTAGAGTGGCTTCGGTGAAGCGGGGTGGCGGCTGGGTAAAATGCTGTTCTGAGAACAACCCGAGCAGATTGAGCGCATCGCCATCCTTCAACAGCGGTAACGGTGACTGCTTCTCCTCTTCGTCCTGGTCTTTGCTCTCAGTGTACAGGATAATAAAGCCGGGGAATTTATTAACTGAGCTGACTGTCCGGAACAGGTAGTTCTCCCTAGCCGCCGCGCCTTTAGCTTCAATATCAACGGTGGTGTTATCAAAGATGGCCGCCGCCATCTGGCTGGCTACCATCCGCTTCCAGATGAGCTCGTAGAGTCGGAACTGATTGTTGTTGAGATAAGACCTGACCTGAGATGGCTCCCGGTGAATCCGGGTGGGGCGAACCGCTTCATGGGCTTCCTGGGCACCCTTCACCACGGTAGCAAAAGTGCGAGCGTGGGGTGGTAAATACTCTGCCCCGTATTTTTCGGTGATAAACTCCCGGGCTTCGGCCAACGCCGAGCGAGCCACATGGGTAGAATCGGTGCGCATATAGGTGATGAGACCAACGCTGCCTTCGTCGCCCAGAGGTAAACCTTCATACAGTTGCTGGGCGATAGCCATCGTCTGCTGTGCGCTAAAGCGTAGTTTGCGCCAGGCTTCCTGCTGTAAGGTGCTGGTGATGAAGGGCGGGGCCGGCTGGCGCGCCACCGTCCTGGTCTTGACTTTGAGCACGCTATAGCTCGCCTTCTCCAGCTTAGCTTTGGCGGCATTGGCTTCGGCCTCGTTATGAATTTCCAGTTTTGTGCCATTCAGATAGCCGACCAGCGTGGCGCGGAAGGACTGCGTGTCCGTCGCCGGCTCTTTCTTTCTCAGCTCAGCCTGAATTGTCCAGTATTCCACCGGGACAAATTTCTCAATCTCGCGCTCGCGGTCAACGACAATACGCAGGGCCACCGACTGCACCCGGCCGGCGGAAAGACCCCGGCGCACCTTGCGCCAGAGTAGCGGGCTGATTTTATAGCCGACCAGCCGGTCTAGGACGCGCCGGGCCTGCTGAGCATTGACCAGTTGCATATCAATGGCCCGGGGGTGTTTGAAGGCCTGCTTGATGGCTTCCTCGGTTATCTCATGAAAGACCACACGGCGAAAGGCTTTCCTGTTGGATTTGGTCATCTCCGCCAGGTGCCAGGAGATAGCCTCGCCTTCGCGGTCGGGGTCGGTGGCCAGATAGACCGTGGACGCACCTTT
>CAYGYD010000253.1:0-2317 GCA_964354005.1 uncultured Dehalococcoidales bacterium
GAGCTGGTGGTTCGCTGGCTGGGTCGACAGTCTCAAAAGGGGGTCAATTCTGGCTTAGGCGTTTAAAAAAGCCTTGACTTCTTGCAAGTTTTACTAGCTGTTCAATGCGCTTGCGGCGTACCAGTGATGTATCACATCGAAAGTTGCTTTTGCTCCGAGTGTAGTTTTTGTCTTGTTTACGGCTGTGTATCGTGCCAAAATGGACGTCCTAGACATCAAATTGAACGCCATGAGGAGCGGTAGATCGTTTTATTGGTATTATGGAAATTTCTAACACCGTGGATTCTATGGGTCCCCTACCCACGGTGGAAAAAAAGAAAGCCAGTCCTTATCTCTATAGAATAAGTACTGGCTTTTTAGATTTCAAACCTGAACAGATAGCATGTTGTTTATAATTACAATATCGGTTCCCAAAGAGTGCGTGTCTTATATGGCTCCCGTAACAAGTCCTTCACATGCTCTGGGTGGTGGATGAAATCAAGGGCTTGCTCACTGAATTATCTACTGAGGGTAGCCGACGCTTGTTTGAGCTCTGGAAGCAGATCCCCGAAAGCAGGACTGGGCGAAGCAGTTTTCCCTTGTCCCCCCTGGACCAACTGCCCTATCTCTGCTCCGCTTGAGCGAATATTGGGACAGCTATCGCCTGTTTGATTGGCAGAAAGATGTACCGTGGAACAATAATTGCACTGAGCAAACCATTGGGCGCATGAAAATGCGCGCCCGCACCGTGCGGGGGTACAAATCCTGGCCAGGTATGCAGGCCGGGTTGCTGTTGAGTGGATCAGGCGTGGGCTTCTAAACCTTCCCCTGAACGACGGCGGATTGTGCCCTGAGTAATTTTGCTTTTTCGCCTACCGTATATGTTACAGACACGGTGTGGAGGGTGCATGTCAGTTTAGGGGCAAGGGGATAAAATAAGGCTATCCCAGGAAGAAGGAGATAGCCGTGAAACGGAGCAAGGAAGAAAAGCGAGTGCGTCTGCTGGCGAGAGCGGAAAAAGTTATTGACGAATATCTGGCATGGGAAGAGAGCCACCCCCGCCCGGACTTGATCGAGATAGAAGATATCGCCTTAAAGTTGCGCAAGGCAATCGGGCAAGAGATCGCACAAATAGCGGTTGAGGAGCAAGAAGAACGGCGGCCGGTGCCAGGGCCGATATGCCCGGAGTGTGGAAAAGAGATGAGATACAAGGGGGAGAAAGATGTGGATGTAGAGAGCCGAGCCGGGGCACTCAAGGTGGGGCGAGGGTACTACTACTGTCCGCAGTGTAAGGAGAGTGTTTTTCCCCCTGGATGAACAGTTGAAGCTACGCGACAGGCACTGGAGTGAGGGGGTGGCGAGACTAGCGGTGAAGTACAGCGGTAAGCTGTCCTATGGGGAAGCGACCGAAGCGTTGAAAGAGCTTTCTCAGATTGAGATTTCGGGGAACAGCGTGTGGCGACTAACCCAACACTGGGGCGAAGCCCTGAAAGCGGTGGAGGCCAAGGAAGATGAGCAGGCCAATGAGACGGTCGAAAGTATGGCAACTGGCAAAGTAGAGCAAAAGACGGATGGACGCTTAGGAGCGGCGATGGATGGTGCGATGATCTACATTCGTGGGGAGGAGTGGAAGGAGTTGAAAGTGGGTTGCTTCTTTGATGTGGAACTGGCGCCGACATTGGACCCCGAAACCATGGACTGGATCGAGTTGGGCCATGCTCGCAACACGAGTTACGTGAGCCATCTGGGTGGGCCAGAAGCCTTTGGCAAGAAAATGTGGACGGAGTCCAAACGTCGGTGCTGGCACCAGGCGGTGGACACCCAGGTAGTGGGTGATGGCGCACCCTGGATCTGGAACCTGGTTGGAGACTACTTCTACGACGCCCACCAAGTCGTGGACTGGTATCATGCTACTGAACATCTCGCTCTGGCGGCTCATTTCGCCTTCGGTGAAGGCACCCCAGAAGCCATCCGGTGGTTCAAGCAACAAGAAACCCCGCTTTTTCAAGGCCATGCCGATCGGATTGCCCAGACCATTACTGGCTTGGCTGACCAAGAACCGGCTGCCAAAGAAAACCTGCTCCAACAAGCTGGCTACTTCGTCAACCATCAGCATCGCATGCAGTACCTGGAAATGCGTTCCGATGGCTGGGTGATCGGTAGCGGTATGGTGGAAAGTGGGGGCAAACGCTTCAAAGACCGCTTCACCGGCTCTGGCATGCGTTGGAGCCGCACAGGTGCGGAACGCTTGCTCCCGATTCGAGGAGCGATTTTGAGCCATCGCTTCGATGACCGCTGGCATGCTGCCTACAACTCGCCCCCAAACTGACATACACCC
>CAYGYD010000254.1:0-1979 GCA_964354005.1 uncultured Dehalococcoidales bacterium
AGTGGCAGCGGGGCTGTATAAAGAGAATATTGTTATTGACAAGTCGCTGACCTTAAAGGGTGCCCAGGCCGGGGTTGACGCACGGACCCGCAGTGGGGCTGAAACGATTATTGAACCTAACAATCCAGATGAAGACACAGCAATCCACATAGTTTGCGATGCCAACCGCGTCGTCGTGATTGATGGCTTGACGGTGCAGAATGCCCGGCACGGAATCGCCGTCGAAGAATTCGCTAGGCGCGGGACCGATATCATTGTCCGAAATGTGCGCGCCTTGAACTTGGCTAAATTCGGGATTTCCGCGGCTTTCGCAACGCGAGCGACGGTTGAGTATTGCTGCGTGAAAGATGCGCGATATGGCCTTAACGGAGGTCTCAATTGGCCGTTTCCTCCGACTGTGGCGACCTTCAGGTATAACGAAGTCGTTAATACACAGTTTGGCATCCTCGGGTACCTCGGAGACTCGCTTATCGAAGGCAACCTGATAAGAGACTTTGCTAACGGAGGCGCAGGCATCATCGCCCAATGCCTTAATACCACAGTCGAAAACAACACTGTAACTAATTATACTAAAGGCTCAGCCATGACTTTCGAGAAGTCAGAGCACGAACGGCTCCTTTCTGAGAATGTGACAGTGAAAGGCAATAGTTTCACACGGAATCTCATGGGTATCTACGTGGCTCCTAACCAGACAGAGCTCAAAGGAATCACCGTTAATTTCAACAACATTGCCGACAACTCTTGGCGTGGCGTGCGGAACGATGGAGGCGAGACACTGAACGCCACCCGGAATTGGTGGGGCAATGCCAGCGGGCCGAGCGGCGGAGGCCCCGGTGAGGGCGACGCTGTGACGGGTAGCGTCCATTTTGAGCCCTGGCTGGGCGCTCCTCTAGTAACCGTAAACACGGAGACCAAGACCGATGGCATCATTGATGCGAGGGACGAAGCTGACACCGAGGTTGCGGTAAACGGCACAGCTGCGGTAACCTTGGTCAAATACGCTGATAATCCCGGCGACGCCCCCAGATGCCTTACCCCGCTGCATAAGTATATCGATGTGTATGCTCCCAATACTACGCAAGTCGCCGAGCTCGAGATAAAGCTTTACTACACAAATGATGAATTAACCGCGGCAGGCGTCAGCGAGGAATCGCTGCGGCTTTTCTCCTGGAACGGCACCGCCTGGGTACAGTTCTCAGACAGCGGAGTCAATACCACCAGCGCCAATGGCTACGGCGGTTATATCTGGGCAGAAATAAGAGCTGATACCACGCCGACTCTAGCACAATTGACTGGCACTCCATTTAGTGGTTATGGCTTGCGGTCTCTAGTTCTTTTTATTGCTACCCCCGAACTACCCGATGGCCAGGAGGGGTCGGCCTACGAGGCGAGACTCGAGGCCTGCGTCGGCGCCGAGCCCTACACATGGGTGATAACATCCGGCGCCCTGCCAGATGGGCTGGCGCTTGACATTAATACCGGCATCATCTCGGGCAAGCCAACCAAAGCCGGCGTCTTCGACTTCACCGTTACACTCACGGATGCCGCCCAGATTGCGGCAACCGCTGAGCTTTCGATTACTATCGAGGGAATGTGTTTTATCGCTACCGCAGCCTATGGTACCTATACAGCAAAGGAGCTCGACATCCTGCGGGAGTTTAGGGACGAGGTTCTCTTGCCTAACCGCCTGGGCGCCTTGTTTGTATCTCTCTACTATAGAACCAGCCCTCCCATAGCCAAGCTTATGTCCGAACACGAGGTCCTGGCGACAGTGGTAAGGGTGGGCTTTGTTGACCCGATTGTAGCCATATTAGATTGGAGCCACGATTTATGGTCTGCGAGCGCCCTACAATAACGAGCGGATTGGAGAAGAATAGAGTTGACCCGTTTTTACACTATCGATAATTTCCTTAATGAGAATTTAATAATCGCACCATATAATATAACCATACGATGAGTACTATAAGGCGAATACAGCG
>CAYGYD010000254.1:1989-2263 GCA_964354005.1 uncultured Dehalococcoidales bacterium
TACAGCTTGGGTGGTCAAGTGGGTGCGAAGCCTTCAGGATGGCACTTGTGCCTGTGCCGGTTGTGGCCAAGCCTGGTGATGGAGGCTTGACAGCTAGGAGGTGACATGCCATGTACTAAGATTTGGGGGAAAGTCAACCGTAACGAAGGAGGTGAAGAATGAAAAAAATGTTTAGTATCCTGTTTGCCCTGGTGCTGGTGGTGAGCCTGGGGCTGGTGACCGCGGCGCCGGTTTTGGCAGGTACAACTATTCATGTGCCCGGTGACTACGCCAC
>CAYGYD010000255.1:0-2237 GCA_964354005.1 uncultured Dehalococcoidales bacterium
TTGTAGCGATTGCTACAGCAAAGTCAGACTGAGCAGATAATGCCGGTTTGACCACGGGACAGACACGGGCCGGGGACACCTGGCCTGGGTATGTCTCTGTAATGTGGCGACGTGTCATCTCAATGGGAGTGTCAACGCGTTAAGGTGAATCCCAGGATTGCGTGCTGTGTCGCTTTCAAAGAATGACGCAGGTCAGTGGAATTCTGCGCGAGACAAAATCCCACTGCCATTTTCTAGGCGAGGATTACAAGATTAAATTAAAGGAGGAGTACTAGCATGAAGATTTATGTCGGTAATTTACCCCATGAGCTAACTGAACAAGAGTTACGTGAGGAATTTGCGGCCTTTGGAGAAGTGACGTCTGTAAGCATTGTAAAAGACAAGTACAGCGGGCAACCCAGGGGATTCGGGTTTGTGGAAATGGCATCGGTATCTCAAGGTCAAGCCGCAATTGCCGGCCTCAACGGAAAAACGCTAAAGGATCAGACGCTTAATGTTAACGCGGCTCGCCCACCTTCTGACAATAAAGGTGGTGGGTCTTACGGCAACAGGAAAGGTGGCTGGTCCGGTGGTGGAAGACAGAGAAGGTATTAGACTCCTTCTCGTTGATTTCTGCCTGAGACACACGGGATATATCTATTATCCTTGACGTGTGTAACATTTGCCAGATTGTTGGCACCTCGGCATATTGAATATCAAAAGGTCGGCTGCCGCGCGACTCTCCTTGAATCCTACCACCGATTGTCAGCCTGACGTTAGCTAACGTTGGAACGCAATACTGCCAGGAATCTCTTTTTGTGGACTGACTCTGACTGACTGATGGTGTGCTACGTTTTCTGGTTGCCATGGAGGTCGAACTGCTGTGCGAGGCCATCGAGTTCAGCGCGGTGCTCAAACAGAGAACAGGCATAGCGCTGGCGCTGGAGCAGCTCCGGTTGGTTGCGAATGGCGCGCAGGAAAGGCGACTGGCACGCAGCGATCAGGCCACCATGGCGGATATTTTCGCGAGCAAGAGACACAAACGGGCAGGGTTCGACATCGCCCTGGGAGTTTATGTGGAGTGACAGCCGTCCTGCCCCCGAGCAGCGATTTTCCTTGCCATACTCATCGTGAGGGAACTGGCTGAGGACGATTGGTTTGCGGCGCCCGAACTCGAGAACACGCTTGCGAAACGCGGCCCGTGTAGTTTCATCCAGGACCCAGTCGGGCCTCGGGTTTAGACCACAAGGTACGTATTCCGTGAAGAAGCCAACGACACAGCCAATGGCGACCATCTGGTCAATGAATGCATCGGTGGCTAGTTGATGAGTGTTGGCAGAAGTGTTTGTGGCGACGAAACCAAAGACCGCTTGAGCTTTGCGAAGGTGGCCGAAGGTACGTATGGCAGTCTCGTAGGCGCCAGGCCGACGGCGCTCGTCGGTGTCACTGGCAAATCCCTCGATGCTCACGAGTGGGATGACGTTTCCGCTCTGGGCGATGCGATGGGCAATGTCTGGCGTTATCAGCGAGCCGTTGGTAATAAAGAAGAAGAGAAGCCGATGATGTTGAGCTATTAGGTCAAGTATGTCACTCCGCAGCAAAGGCTCTCCACCGGTCACGACAATGGAATGGACACCCAGATCTTCCGCTTCGGAGAGAAGCGTATTGAGTTCGTCTGTAGATAGCTCGTTATCTTCGGGCCGACCACGTGAGTAGCAACCCTGGCAGTTGCAGTTGCAGCGCATCGTCGGGCTGATGGCTAGAACAGAGGGGATCGAACCGTTAATCCGGCGCTGTTGTCGTGTGTGGCGGCGTTGGGCACGCCAGTGGCGCCAGACAATTCGTAGGAGAAAAAAGGTGCGGCGCGGGCTAAATCGCGCCCACATCCACATCGCAGCATAGTTCACTTTCTCCTCTTTGGGCATGAGAGTACTTCTCTACTATCTGGCGGCTGGCGAATACTGCGAGAACAATGAGCAGACGTCTTTATTCATATGACTTTGCTGGAGAATGAACTGAGGCTATTGTAGCAGTTTTACTCAGGTTCGTGCGGTGGCTGACCATATGGGACCACCGGCGAACATATTTCAGAGAGTTCTTTTCAATGTGACCTCCGGCAGCAAGATAGCCGACAGATTGATGTGGACGGTTCGAGTAATATTCTATAAGCCATTTCAGGAGTGCTTTGAATCTTAGCTCTTTGCCCTTCGGTGTTTTGTGAGCCAGATTATCCAAAGCGGAATTTGATTTATGCCTTG
>CAYGYD010000256.1:0-2221 GCA_964354005.1 uncultured Dehalococcoidales bacterium
GAGGCGGTTGAGGCTGGCGTGAAAATTATCGGGGAAAACTATGTTCAGGAAGCGGCAAAGGCTTATGAGTTAATCGGCCATAGGGCGGAATGGCATTTCATCGGCCATCTGCAAAGGAACAAGGTGAAGATGGCGGTGAAGCTCTTTGATATGATACAGACGGTCGACTCGCTGGAACTGGCCCGGGAGGTTGACAAGAGGTGTGCTGAGATTGGCAAGGTAATGCCCGTATTAATTGAGGTCAATAGCGGTCGGGAGGAGCAGAAATCGGGGGTGCTGCCAGAAGCGGTTGAGTCGCTAATCAAGGAGATGGCCAATCTGCCCGGTATCAGGGTGATGGGGCTGATGACGATGGGGCCCTGGGTGGGCGACCCTGAAAATTCCCGCCCCTACTTTGTGGCGGCGAGACAGATATTCGACCAGATAAAGAAGCTCAATCTGCCTAATGTTGAGATGAAATATCTCTCTATGGGCATGACCAATTCCTATAAAGTAGCCATTGCGGAGGGGGCCAATATGGTGCGATTGGGTATTGGCCTGTTCGGCGGCAAAGCCGGGGATAAAGACTAGAAAGGAGAGGTACAATGCCAGTTATTATATCGGTGGTTGGGAATTCCAATTCGGGGAAAACGACCCTGCTGGAAAAGCTGATTCCAGAGTTAAAATCAAGGGGCTATCGGGTGGCCACAGTGAAGCATGCCCCTCGGGATGTGCACTTTGATAAGTCGGGCACGGATAGCTGGCGCCACATCCAGGCCGGGAGCGAGGCGACGGTTATCAGTTCTCCCGGCCGGGTGGTGCTGATAAAAGCGGTAAGCCAGCCGGCGACCATCAATGACATTGCCCGAATTCTGGGCGAAGACTACGATATTGTTCTGGCGGAAGGTTTCAAACAGGACGACGCCCCGAAGATAGAGGTATACCGCCGGGAGAGTGGCCCACTGCTCACTGACCTGAAGCGACTTTTCGCTGTGGTCACCGATGACCCGGTCGCAACAAAGGCGCGGAAATTCAGGTGGTCGGATACTAAGGGTCTGGCCGACCTGCTGGAGGAGGGTTTTATCCAGCCCCAGCGGGAGCGTCTTTCTCTATATGTTAACACGGCTCCGGTAACCTTGAGTTCTTTCCCCAAGGAATTCATCCGCAATCTGGTGGTGGCCATGGCTTCTTCCCTCAAGGGGGTCAAAGAGGTCAAAAGCCTGGATATCTTTCTGAAGAAGAGTGATTAGGTCGAAATTGTTCAAGAAGGGGATTAGAAGGGGCGAAGCCCCTTTAGAAAAATCTTCTCCCTCTCCCCTTGACAAGGGGAGAGGGACAAAGGGTGAGGGGTTGTTGACTAGTCTCTTATGTCTGGGGGCAGGCTGATGGACGATGCCATTGCCACCGCGGTGGAAGTTGAGAGAGTGACCGCAGCCGCCAAAGAGAAAAAGGGCAATGTCATTCTGGTTACTGGTCGGGGTGGCACGGGTAAATCGACCTTCGCCGCTTTAGCCAGCCGGTATCTGGCCCCGCCGCTGTTACTCCTGGATATGGACCCAGACCAGAGCCTGGCGGATATGCTCGGCGTCGATTTGGAGTCGGCCAGGACAAAGACGGATATTGGTCGGGAGGTGAAGCTCAAGACCGTTTCCGACCTCCGTAGCGACATTGAAGAAGAGGATGCTTTCACCGAGTTGGGCGGCAGCCCGGCCTTTGTTAAAATTCCTCATCTGATTGAGTGGTACACCAAATACACCTCGGACAGGTTCGACCTGATTTCTCTGGGGCCGCGGTGGTCGATGGGCGATTACCGGTCGGCCAATTTCCTCTTTGAGTTTATTGTTCCATCGCTGGGCAAGAGCTACGCCAATATTCTGGCGGACTCACCGGCGGGCCTGGAGCACCTGAATCGGAAGGTAATTCCCAATATTGACGACCTGTTCGTGATTGTGGACCCTTCCCTGAAATCTATCAAGCATGTGGAACGGGTCAGAAAAATTACGGAGGGGGTCGGCACCAGCTATAAACATCTGTATCTGGTGGGGAACTACGAGTTTGACGATGAGGCCGAGCATCGGGTGATAGCGCGCACCGGCGAGGTTTACCTGGGTCGCTTTGAATACGATGCCAGTGTTAAGAACTACAACCTGAGGGGCGAATCTCTCCTCAATCTGCCCGGTAACTCACCGGCCTGCCTTTCGGTGAAGAAGATACTGGAGAAGGCGGGGTATAAAACCTAGCC
>CAYGYD010000257.1:0-2218 GCA_964354005.1 uncultured Dehalococcoidales bacterium
AAATCGGCAAGGCTTAAGACCACCGCCGCTAAGTTCAAATTGAACATCTCGCTACTTTGTTACCATTGGTCAGCTATCTAAACATTTTTCATGTCTTCTACACACCGAATTGAAAACCAACCACGGGAGAATTAGAATATTTGCAGGGGAACTAAATGATTGTTGTTACGGGGGCAACGGGACATATCGGCAACGTTCTTGTCAGAGAATTGCTCGCGGCTGGCAGGGTTGTACGTGCCCTGGTCCTACCCAGTGATGATAAACGCCCGCTTGCCAGTCTGAATGCGGAAATCGTCTACGGTGATGTTACCGACCTGAATAGCCTGAAGGCAGCATTCGCCGGGACCACGCTTGTTTTTCACCTTGCCGGCATTGTCAGCATTATGCCCGGCATGGCCAGCGTACTCGAACGCGTAAACGTGGGCGGCATGCGTGATGTAATTGAGGCCTGTCGGGCCTGCGGTGTCCATCGCCTTGTTTATACTAGTTCCGTCCACGCTATCGCTGAGCCGCCGCACGGCACGGTAATTGACGAATCGCTGCCATTTGATCCTGACGGGGTTCTGGGTGACTATGCCCGTAGCAAGGCGCGTGCCACGCTTCTTCTTCTCGAAGAAGTAAGCAAGGGAGGACTTGATGCAGTTGTATGTTGCCCGACAGGCGTTACTGGTCCCTGGGATTATGGCATTTCCAATATTGGCCAGCTCATCCTTGATTTCGCCAGTGGGCACCTGAAGTCATATGTGCGTGGTGCCTATGATTTCGTGGATGTGCGTGACGTTGCGCAGGGCCTTATCCTGGCCGCCGAAAAAGGGCAATCCGGACGACATTACATCTTCTCCGGTGCCCAGGTGCAGGTTCCAGAACTCCTGAAAGAGCTGGAACGGGATATCGGCTATCCTGCTCCGACCTATGAGATTCCATACGCAGTAGCCCGCGCTACTGGTGTTCTTGCCAGTGTATATTACCGGTTAATACGCCGACGGCCAGTGTTCACTGCCTACTCAATTGACGTGCTTCGTAGCAACTCACAGATAAGCTCGGCACGGGCACGCGAGGAACTCGGCTTCACCACCAGGCCATGGCAAGAGTCTATTCGTGATCATGTTGCGTGGTTTCGGGCTGAGGGAATGCTACCAGAACGTCGCGGGCAGGCTAGGAAATAGAAACTTAGCGCCCGGTGTCACCCTTCAAGATTTACGGTAAACCGAAGAATCCCCGGCTATCCAAGAAGATTGGGAGGTGTGGTGGATAGAAGGTGAAAAGCATAAGAATAAAGGCTAGCAATATTATGAAAACTAGAGAAACGACACTTGAATACTCTGGTAGCTTGACCGAAGTTATTATCTTATAGCTGGCTAACTGTCCCACGGCGATAGCCACCAGAAAAATCAAGATGTCAACTATCAGGATCTCCTCACCGATTATGGCTGTATAGGCGTAGAAAACCAGCCCCGTTATGATGGGTATTAAGTAGACGGCTACAGCCTTGGCGGTCAGAAAGCTGGCCGTGTATCCGCGCAGGAAACGGTACTCGACGGCAGCATAAAGACACATGGGCCAGAAGCCCTGCTTGAAGTGCTCCCAAACACTCTCATTGACCGAGGCAAATAGCGCGACAATCCTTGATTCTCCTGACCATTCAAATACGAAATGCAGCAGAGCGCCCAGCAGGAAGACGGAGGCAATCCCGGACAGTTCCCACTTCAAGACATATTTCTTCATGATTTTTTACCTCTTAGTTAACCTGTCAAACCACGGTTGTCTTCATCGCATAGAGGCAAAGAAGCCGGTGAAATAGGGAATAAGCCAGATTGCCCACACAATAACACTAAAGCGGTGAAAGCGGGTAATGGCCCTCTCGTCCTTACGCAGCAGGACGGCCGTAGCCCAAATTGCGTGGATGATCATAAGGATAATCGCGGCTAGTCCGGTGATACTGTGAATATCAGAGCCAATTCCGCCAGCCATCTCAAACATCATGCCCGTACCGGTAGTATCGAAAACCAAACCACCCCAGAAGAAGATCAGATGCCACCCCTTCAATCTTCCAGCGAGTCTTTCGCTCCAGACACCGATAGAATATAAGACGAGCGCCAGACTTATCAATATGGTAGATATTAACAGTTCACCAGTCATAGCTTACTAACAACTGGAGTAATTATACGGGAATTATTAGACAAACTCATCGGAGGGTTAAACTTTCTGAGTGATTGTT
>CAYGYD010000258.1:0-2203 GCA_964354005.1 uncultured Dehalococcoidales bacterium
TGGCAGGGTAGCTCAGTCGGCAGAGCAGGGGACTCATAAGCCCTTGGTCGTGGGTCCGAATCCCACCCCTGCCACTATATTTGGAGGAGTACATTATGCTAACCGTAGCCGAAGCCGTGCGACAGCGTCGCAGTATCCGCAGTTTCAAACCTATCCCCGTCCCCGATGAGATGATTCTTGAGATGCTGGAGGCGGCACGTCTGGCGCCGTCAGGGAGTAACTCTCAGCCGTGGCGCTTCGTCGTCGTTACCGACCCCGGGGAGAAGAAAGAATTGCGTAAACTTTGCTTCAACCAGGCATTCGTGGAAGAAGCCGGGGTGGACTTCGTGCTCTGTGCTGACCTCTCTGCCTATTCCAAGGAAAGCTACCGGAAGCGACGGCAGGAGACAATCGACGCCGGGGTTGTTCTTGCCAGCACGGTCGATGAGTCCGTCTATCAGCGCTACATTGACTCGATTAGTTCTGATGTAACACAGCAGATAACGCCCGCCACGGCCAACACCTACATCGCTGCTGAGCACATTGTACTGATGGCCACCGCCCAGGGGTTGGGCTCGTGCTGGGTAGGTGGCATCAGCAGCTATAAGGCGGTTCGGGACCTGTTTGGTATCCCCCGGGGGATTATGGTACTCGGACTCATCGCTGTCGGCTATACCAACATTGAACCGAAGGCAAGGCCCCGCCTGCCGCTGGAGCAGATACTACTGCGCCCCTTCCCAAAGCCCAAAGGTGCGAAGTAGGGTAACCTGAAGTCATTTTATCAACCTCACCCCCTAAATCCCCCTCTCCTTACTAAGGAGAGGGGGAAGTGATATTAAGAGAGGCGCAGCCTCTCCCTGACTCTCCTTTGTGGGGTGTCCAAGAGAGGCGTTAGCCCCTCTTCAATTTAATCTGCCCCCTCCCTTTTTAAGGGAAGGGGGGTAGTGGGGATGGGTTAGTAAAATACATTTTGGGGCTGTTCCAAGATTGGGCACGAGGCATAAGGCCTGTATCAGAGAATCAGCAGGGCATCACCAAAACTGTAAAAGCGATACTTCTGAGTAATGGCCTCCTGGTAGGCTTGCAGAATGAAATCCCGGCCGGCAAAGGCGCTCACCATCATCATCAGCGTAGTTCGGGGTAGATGGAAATTGGTAATCATGGCATCCACCATGCGGAACTGGTATCCCGGCATAATGAACAGGTTTACCCACCCGGCAAAGGGTTTTAAGCTGGTCGGATGGCTGGCTTGAGCCACTGCCTCCACCAGCCGGACGCTGGTCGTGCCCACGCATATTACCCGCCGCCCTTCGGCTTTAGCCCGGGATAGTTCGGTGGTGGTCTCCGGGCTAAGCAGGCCATATTCCTGGTGTATCCGGTGCTCCAGCGGGTTTTCCTCCCGGACGGGCTGGAAGGTGTCCAGCCCCACATGCAGGGTAACAAAACAGCCACGAACGCCCTTATTCCTTATCTTGGCAATCAGCTCCGGGGTGAAGTGCAGTCCGGCGGTGGGTGCCGCCACGCTGCCATTGGTCTGGGCATAGACTGTCTGGTAGCGCTCCGGGTCAGCCAGGGGGGTGTGGATGTAGGGTGGCAGGGCAATCTGACCCAGCCGGGGCAACTGGCTTTCATCGGAAAAGGTTATTACTCTGGTGCCGCCTTCGCCCAACCCGGTTACTTCCGCGGTGACTTTCAAATCATTGTTAGCTGAGCCGCCGGTTATCTCCATTCTGGTGCCGACCTTGAGGCGACGGGCGGGTCGAACCAGGGTCTGCCAGACATTGGGACTCAGGCGCTGTAACAGCAGAATTTCCAGCTTGCTGCCGCTCTCGGCCTTCTTACCGCTGAGGCGGGCGGGAATCACCCGACTGTCATTGAAGACCAGAACATCCCCGTCCTGAAGGTAGTCCACGATTTCAAAGAATCGGCGGTGCCGTAAGGAGCGGTCACGGCGGTCCACTACCATCAGTCGCGAATGGTCACGGGGTTCAACAGGCGTCTGAGCGATAAGCTCCGGGGGAAGGGAGTAGTCAAAATCGCTCGTTTTCATCGGTGTTTCCATGGGGCCGGGAGTAACCATTTGGGATATGACGGTCTATTTACCCTCAAAGAAATTCTTGGGCCCGTTAACACACAGCCGATTCAATTTTGCCTCGGAGACACCCATCTCCTTAAGCTGGGGGAAGACGACCTTCTTCATGTAGAGGTAGCCGTGGGGATTTCG
>CAYGYD010000259.1:0-2180 GCA_964354005.1 uncultured Dehalococcoidales bacterium
ACCGGTTGACATTGGCGCCGTATTTCACCCCATCATAAACCAGACCGAATCCGTGTGGAATGATGACCTGCCCCTTTCTGGCACTTTCGGTCACTTCCACTTCTATGGTCTCTTCCCCGGCTTCAGTGACAACCTTTACCATTTGTCCATCGGTAAAACCCAATTTCTCTGCATCCGCCGGATTCATGGCCAGTGTGCATGGCCGTCGGCCTTCGTTCCATGCCGGGTCTCGCATCATCGTATTGGCATTCATATCCATGTGCCGTCCGGCCATCAGAATCAGGGGGAACCTCTCGTTGGTCTTAAGCTGTTCTTCTTCATCAACCGGATTAATCTTCTTTATCCAATCGTCAACCTCTGAATTATAAAGCTTGATTTTACCGCTCTCTGTAGCTAGTGCCTCAAGATTCTTCTCTGGGTCGCGTATTCCTACCAACACGCCTTCCGGATGATTGATGATGGCCTGATATATATTCAGGCCCTGGTCTGGTCCTGCGGCAAAGCCGGCTCTGGCGGCTTCTTCCTGGCTTGCTGGTGACCTCTGCAGAAACATGGTAAAAAGGCTGGCTAAATGAGCGGAACCGATGGCATTGCCCAGTGTTTTCGCGACGATAAACTGCAGGACTCTGCCGCTCGCCGGGTTAGCAGTCAAATAGTCCATCAGTGCATCCCGGTACTCCCTGAGGTTGCCGCTTCTGGCCGCTTGATAGAGCGATTCAGGGAGCTCGGGAATCAGTCCCATGGCATCGGCCAGAAGCGTGAACATCTCACCACCTTCTTTCTGCTCTCCTTCTGGCTCCACTACCGGAGCGCGCACGCGAGCGTAGACCTTCGAGAAGCCGCGGCCGGGGTTCCCATCCCACGATTCAAAGGCTGTCCTGGAAGGAAGGATGTAGTGGGCAAGGGCCGCCGTCTCGCTCATGACTATATCGCCCACCACCAGTAGCTCAAGCCGCCGGAAGGCGTTTTCATAGGCGGTCGTGTCCGCATACGAACGTAGCGGGTTGGCAGCGAAACTGAGTACGGCTCTGATACGGTCCTGATGGTCATTCACAATCTCTTCCGGCAATACGTTTGGAGGGAAGTTGCCGGCGATGGCCGGAATATCCGTTACCAGTGTTCTCCACGATCGTTCGTCGGTCCGGTCTGACCCGCCTACCGCACCCACCAGATAGTTCCCCCCTGGCACGCCGATACGACCGCATATAGCCAGCAGCACCACCAGCAGATAAGACACGAGCGCACTGTGCCGGTTCATGAGTATTCCGAGATCGTCATCAAGACAGGAGCGGCGGGTGGCGAATTCCTGGCAGACCTTAAAAACCTCACCGTATTCAAGTTCACAGATTTTTAGCGCGGCCTTTACGTCAAAATCAGCAAACCACGGTAGTATCTCACTGAACCCGTCAACATGCTTATCGATGTATTTTTGATTGTGCATCCCTTCTCTGAGGATAATGGCAATCATGGACTTCAATAGGAGTGCATCAGTACCGGGGCGAAGAGCCAGATGAATATCCGCTATTTTGGCAGTTTCTGAAACACGCGGATCAACCACCACAAGAAGCTGCCCCGGGTTCTTGGACATCTTCGTGATTATTCTCCGCGCCTGGGGGAAATGGTGGGCCATCAGCGGGTTCTTCCCTATGAGCATGAGCATGTCACAGTGCTCGTGGTCCGCGGTATTGAGGAAGATATTCTGGTTTCCTAGTGTCAGGCCGTGCGCCCAGTAACGGCCCGCAAACTCCTGGTTAGCGGCTGAGTAGTTATATCGCGAGCCAAGCCTACGGACTAGCCGGACGAGATAAGGGCTGCCCAGAGCATTAAATTCCCCGCCACCAACCAGCGAAGCTAAAGAGCGCGGCCCATGTTGTTGAAGTATGTTCTTAAGCTTTCCGGCAATCTCGCTGATTGCCTGCTCCCAGGACACCCGCTCGAACTTGTCTCCCACCTTCTTTAGCGGATAGAGCACCCTGTCGGCATTGTGCTGATGAAAGGCAATGCTTGTGCCCTTCCGACAGGCATATCCTTCGCTGATGGGACTGTCCTTATCCGGGCGAACTTTGATAATACGATTGTTTTCAACCTGGACTTCCAGGCCGCAACCATTGCCACACAATACACAGGCCGTTTTCTTCCATGACATGGTCTGCTACCTCCTCTTCAATTATTTCGTGACT
>CAYGYD010000260.1:0-2158 GCA_964354005.1 uncultured Dehalococcoidales bacterium
CCAATCAGGCAGCCCAGCAGGGTGCTCTTGCCGGCACCGGGGGCACCGGTAACACCCACAATATAGCCCCGTCCAGTGTGGAGGTAGACGCTTTCCAGTTCTTCCGCCGCGCCCGATACCTCGTCCTCAATACATCTAATCAGTCGGGCGGCCGCCGGCACATCACCCTTTAACACTTTATCAGATAGTTTCATTCTTTCCTTCCTACGAACCAACGCGATTAAGCGGTTTTACATTCTTTTTCGTCCACCTGATTATCGGTTCCAGGGGAGTGCCGGGCACAAAGACTTCCTTGATGCCGGCTTTCTTGAGCTTGGGAATATCCTCTTTGGGAATAATACCGCCACCAATGACAGTAACATCGCCGGCTCCCTTTTCTCGGAGATGGCGGACGACTTCGCTGAAAAGATAGAGATGGGCCCCCGACAGGCAACTCAGACCAACCAGGTCGACATCCTCCTGAATGGCGGCGTTAACAATCTGCTCCGGTGTCTGGTGCAAGCCGAGGTAGACCACTTCAAAACCGGCGTCCCGGTAGGCCCGGGCGATAATCTTGGCTCCCCGGTCGTGGCCATCCAGGCCCGGTTTGGCAATCAAGACTCTTACTTTTCTCTCCGGATTCATGCCATCCTCGCTAATAAAAACCCGGGTCACGGTACTCACCGAAGACCTCCCGGTAGACATCACAGATTTCTTGCTCGGTAGCGTAGGCTCGCACCGCCTCAATGACACCGGGCATGACATTCCTGGTACCTTTACAGGCCGTGCGTAGCTCCTTCAGCGCCCGGGCTACCTGGCGATTGTCTCTGGTACGCTTCACCTTATTCAGTCGCTTAATTTGCTCAGCGGCTATCTTCTCATCAATCTTGAGTATTTCAATCGGGGCCTCTTCTTCCGCCACATACTTATTGACTCCAACCATAACCTTCTCCCCGCTGTCAATCTGCTGCTGGAATTTATAGGCGGCATTGGCAATCTCTGTCTGGGGGAAGCCCTTGTCAATAGCGACCAGCATGCCCCCCATTTTATCTATCTTCTCAATGTATTCCCACGCCTTCTCTTCCATTTCGTTGGTCAAAGCTTCAACGAAGTAAGAGCCAGCCAGCGGGTCGCTGGTGTTAATCACGCCCGTCTCCTCGGCCAGAATCTGCTGGGTACGGAGCGCAATCTTGACAGCGAAGTCGGAGGGCAACGCTAAAACCTCGTCCAGGGAATTGGTGTGCAGTGATTGTGTCCCGCCCAAAACGGCGGCCAGAGCCTCGGTGGTTGTCCGGATAATGTTATTGAAAGGCTGCTGGGCAGCCAGGGAACAGCCGGCGGTCTGAGTGTGGAACCTCAGCCACCAGGAGCGCGGATTCTTCGCCTTGAATCTGTCCCGCATTATCCTGGCCCACATCCGGCGGGCGGCGCGCAACTTGGCGATTTCCTCAAAGAAGTCAAGATGGGAATTGAAGAAGAAGGAAAGCCTGGGAGCGAAGTCATCAACATCCAGTTTCTTGCGGTTTATGACATCCTGCACATAGGCGATGCCGTCGGCCAGAGTGAAAGCCAGTTCCTGAACGGCGGTGGAGCCAGCCTCGCGTATGTGGTAGCCGCTGATGCTGATGGTATTCCATCTGGGCACATACCTGGTGCCGAACTCAATGGTATCGCTGATGAGCCTGATGGAGGCTTCCGGCGGGCACATGAAGGTCTTCTGGGCGATAAACTCCTTGAGCATATCATTCTGGATGGTGCCCCCGACCTTGTCCCAGGTTACCCCCTGCTTTTCGGCGGCGACTAAATACATTGCCCAGAGCACACTGGCCGGGGGATTGATGGTCATGGAGGTAGTTACTTTATCCAGAGGAATCTTATCGGTCAGAATCTCAAGGTCGGCCAAGGTATCAATGGCCACCCCGCACCGGCCAATCTCGGCCACAGCTCTGGGGGAATCGCTGTCGTAGCCCATCAGGGTAGGGAAATCAAAAGCAGTGCTCAGGCCTGTTTCTCCCTCTTTCAGCAGGTGGTGCCACCGTCGGTTGGTATCGCGGGCGGTGCCGAAGCCGGAGAACATACGGAAGGTCCAGACCCGGCCGCGATAGCCGGTAGGCTGACAGCCACGGGTGAAGGGATAGGCGCCGGGGTAGCCAATGCTCTCGCCGAAGTCCAGGTCTTT
>CAYGYD010000261.1:0-2158 GCA_964354005.1 uncultured Dehalococcoidales bacterium
AGCTTTGGGCTATAATCTGGAATTAGTAGCTCCTTACACAGGGGGAGGGAAATGCCCTGGTTTTATTATGTCGGTCGGGCAATCACTAGAATGCTGGTCTTGCTGTGCACGCGGTGTCAAATCAAAGGCCGCGAGAATGTACCCAAGCACGGCCCGCTGCTGGTGGCATCCAATCACATCAATATGGCCGACCCACCCATAATGGCGATTAGCCTGGGGCGAACCACCATATTCATGGCCAAGGAGGAGCTATACCGCTCCAGGCTCGGCGCTTACTTCGTCCGCCGCTTTGGTTCTTTCCCGGTGCACCGGGGGCAACTGGACCGACAGGCAATACGCGATTCTGAGCAAGTACTGGCCCGGGGCCAGGCCCTGGTGATGTTTCCTGAAGGCATGAGAAGTCATGTTGGACAGCTCCGGTCAGGCTTCCCCGGCGCGGCGCTGATTGCCAGCCACTGTGGCGTGCCAATTTTGCCGGTAGGCATCACCGGGACGGAAAATGTGTGGGGCAGTTGGTGGTGGCTACGCCGCCCCAGGATAACCGTCAATATTGGTGCTCCCTTTCATCTGCCACCCACCAATGGTAGAGTGACCCGGGCGCAACTGGCCGAGAACACCAAACTCATCATGGTACGTATTGCTGAACTTCTACCCCCAGAATACCGCGGAGACTACAAAGAGGTAGTCCCCTAATATACCCTTTGTTTTTCCTGGTGAAAGATGATATGGCATTGATTGTGGAAAAAGCGGCTAAAACCGGCTTCTGCTTCGGTGTCAAGCGGGCCGTTGACACTCTGGAGAGGGTCGCCCGAGAGCGTGGAGCGGTGGCCACGCTGGGAGCGATAGTCCACAACCAGCAGGTCATGGAACAGCTGGCCAGCATCGGTGTCCGAGTTGCCAGGAGCCTGGATGAGATACAGGGTAACATTGTGGCGATTGGCACACACGGGGTAACCCCACAGCTTGAAAACGAGCTGCGGGCCCGGTTCTCAGAAGTCATCAATACTACCTGCCCCTTCGTCCACCGGGCGCAGGTAGCCGCCCGCCGCCTGGTCAAGGCCGGCTTTTGTGTCATTGTCTACGGTGATGCTAACCACCCTGAAGTCAAGGGCATTCTCGGCTGGGCAGAGGGCAAAGGAATAGCCACGATGGATGAAGGCTCTATCGCCGCACTCAAGCCTTTGCCCCGGCGCCTGGGTGTCCTTTCCCAGACTACCCAGATACCCGCCTACTTTACCGAATTTGCCAAGAGGATTATAGAACTGGCTCTGAACAAAGATGCTGAGATACGCTTCATTGATACCATCTGCCACGATATACGAGACCGCCAGCAGGCAGCGCTGGATTTAGCCCAGAGAGTCGACCTGATACTGGTAATTGGCAGTCACACCAGCGCTAACACCAATCATCTCACTAAGCTATGCGCCACTACGACCGACACCCACCTGGTAGAGACGGCCAGGGAAATTAAGCCTGCCTGGCTTAAGAACCGTCGCCACATCGGGGTTACCGGCGGTGCTTCCACCGCCGAAGAGACAATTAGCGAGGTGATGGCCAAGCTTGAGGCCATGAAGGGCGCTTAGGAAGTATCTTTTCTCTTTCCCAACGGCGTAGCGAAATCTGAACAGGGCTATTAACGCGGCGTGAATGGAAATGACACCCCTCTAACTTGTTGGAGAAAGTGACCCCATCCCCTGTGTCCCCTTCCCCTTAGTTAAGGGGAAGGGGAAGAGTAAAAAGAGGGGCAGAACCCCTCTTAAACACCCCTGAGTGAAGGGAGAGAGTCATGGAACCAAACAAGACTTACAAGGTAGTAAGTCCCAGCGAAGAAGAAGAATATTTCGCGACATATAAAGAATGTAAGATTTTTATTCAAAGACACAGCAAAGGAAATCAAGAGCTCGCCAAACAATATGTCATAAAACACTTAGAAGCCGTACAAGCCAAAATGCATGTCACAACATACTGGAGAAAAGTTGGCCCTAAAAAGGACTGTTGAGGGGAGAGTCTGAGAGGGGCGAAGCCCCTCTTCCAAAACACCTCCCCCTCTCCTTCTAGGAGAGGGGGATACAGGGGGTGAGGTCAACAATTAAAGTCCCATCTGCTGGGCCACTATCTCTCGGTAGTAATCGCCATCGCCAAAAGTAAGCTCGCCCGC
>CAYGYD010000262.1:0-2143 GCA_964354005.1 uncultured Dehalococcoidales bacterium
CCCTACCTCAAACCTGACGAAAGGCTTGCTGTACCAGGTTAGACTCGAATTTCCATACCACTGCACGAAAAGCCAAGATGTGCATGGGGCGTATATTGACAGCGTAGCAAAGGCTAGTGTATCGTTCCAATCAAAAAGCGGGGAGGCGCTCAGATGAAAGCATACTGCATGAAGTGTCGCTCAGCCAAGGAGATGAAGAACCCAAAGAGCGTTACAATGAAGAACGGCAGACCAGCAACCCAGGGAGTATGCCCAACGTGTGGCACCAAGATGTTCAGGATAGGGAAGAGTTAGCGAAACCTGCACTCCAAATAGGCTGAGCGGGGAAGGTTTCGAACAATGGACATAGGCAATCTGACTCTTGCAGCCGCCTTCGTGGTAGGCTTGGCCCACACTCTTGAGCCCTGTGAAGATAAGGCAATCGTCTCTTTATTTGTTTTCTGGGCTACCAAAAGATTGGCTCCGGCTGTTGGACTGGTGGTATTGTATGGTCTCGGGATGGCTCTAGCGGATACTGCCATGGGGTTTGTCCTTTCGTACATTGGCGTGAGATGGCTCGATGTTATCAGAACTCCCCTCGAAGTTGCGGCTGGGGCGATTACCTTTATCTTCGGCCTTTTTATGCTGAGGGGCAAGGAGTTAGGTCATATTGGCCATCATCATGGTAAAATTGTTACCCCCGCCAATCCAAAACCGTTCTCTTGGTACGGCATTCTTGGTTTCGGCATAATCCGAGGGTTGCCACCCTGCCCAATCGAAATTGCTGTACTCATGTGGGCTGCCTCTCTTGGTGATGTATGGCGTGGCACGGCCACCGTTTTTGTTTTCGGTTTGGGCACTACTGTAGGTCTAATCCCTCTCGGCTTAATCATGGGCGGCATAACCACTGCTATCAGCAAAACCAGATATGAGAGCTTTGTTCCTAAGATTAGCGCTATTTTAATGATGGCCTTTGGTGTCTTCCTCGCACTAGCTCCCATATTCGGAATTGAACTATAAGGTCGGCGTGAAGTCAAGGTAAGCGTAATAGAGAGATGAATCTGACACCACAGCTTACGTAGGTCAAGCAGTACGAGCACCTATATCTCTGAGCTTACTTGCATGTCACACTTCGTGGCTCCGCCCTCAAAGTAGACCACGAATTTCACTCCCCTACCCTCTACAAGGTATCTCTCGGACTCCGAGCGGAGTCTCCTGAAGTCCGTGGTTTCCAAGAAACTCCTCAGAAGTTCTGCCCTTTCGTGGAGTTCCTCGTTGCCTTCTCCTATCGCCAGTAATTGTCTCACAATTCCGCTATATTCTTTCTTAGCCACCGTTTCGATGCAATTCGAAAGGTCTGGAACCAGTTCAATCTGAAGCATCTCGTATCCCCAACCTCTCTAGTCAGGACGATAAGTCAGACGACCTATGGCAATGTAAGCCGGGTACCCGCATTATTCAGAAAAAAGATATCCTTAAACTTCTGAGCTAGTCGTGCCGAGGCAGGAAAACCGGTGCAATGGGACACACCTAGCTTCTGAATGCCCATCTCCTTCAGGTCGGCTATCGTCTTCTCAATGCGTTCTCCAGAAGCCCGGAGAAGGTGAGTGCCACCGATGGCAGCATAGACCGGTTCCTTGCCAGTGATACTCTGGGCATGGCGCAGGGTATTGACTATGCCTCGGTGAGCGCAGCCGAGAATGACAACCAGACCAAACTCAGTGTTAATTACCAAGGCAAGGTCATCGGCTAAGGGGTCTTGCTGGAGTGCACCGTCCTCTTTGACAAAGAGGTTGTTCTCAATCTCCTCATAGCCAGACAGCATCGGAATCTCCCCCGTGGTCATAACGTTCTCACTAATGCGGACTGGCTCTTTCTTCAGGGTGAATCGGGCGCCCCGACTTTGCAGCTCTTCCCGTAAGAAAGGAATGCCAATGTATTGCTCTTCCGTTTGTTCATTGCGGCGCGTGTATTTTGAAGCCCATACATCAGGGTGAGCAATTACCTCTACCTTGCCCTTTATTTTCAGCACCTCACGCAGCCCGCCGGTGTGGTCGGCGTGGCCGTGGCTTAGCACTATCCGGTCAATGGTGGTCAGGTCTACTCCCATTAGCTGAGCATTGTGGACTGCCGAAAAGCTCAGCCCAGTGTCCATGAGAATCCT
>CAYGYD010000263.1:0-2109 GCA_964354005.1 uncultured Dehalococcoidales bacterium
TATCGCCCGCTACTGGCGCCATGGATGTTCCGGTTCTGCCGACCTTCGTCTGGACTGTGCTCCCGGGTGTTACCACCTACGAGCTAGTGGTCTCAGAAGACCCAACGTTCGCCATCATTGACTGGAGCCGCACTTCCGATAAGGCTTACTTCCAGGCGGATGAGTCGCTGGCTTACAGCACCACCTACTACTGGAGAGTAAGACAGACTGGTGGCACGTGGGTCAATGGTATCTTCACCACCCAGGCCGAGCCGACTACTCCGCCACCTCCGTTCACGTTTACCCAACCACCACCAACGACGATTACTGTCGTGCCCGGTCCAACAACAGAGGCGGTACCTGGCTATCTGCTGTGGATTATCATCGCTATCGGTGCGGTACTGGTTATCGCCTTGATAGTACTCATCATCAGGACCAGACGGTCTGCCTAAATCAGGCATGACCGGTAACCCTGAACCCCAAAGGGAGGCCGCGAAAGCGGCCTCCCTTTTTTATCCTCCGCTTCCTGCTAGGTGGAGAGGGTAATTAGAGAATAGAAGGGCTTCGCCTCTTTGAAATCCATCCCCCCGCCTGCCAAAGCCTTGTGCGGCCTGCTTGCGCTAAAGCTTCAGCGAAGGCAAGCGGGCAGGCCTGACCCCCTTCCCTTCACAAGGGAAGGGGGACGACAAAATCCCCCTTAATCCCCTTTTACAAAGGGGGAGACATAATAAGAGGATAACTTCTCCCTTTTGTAAAGCCTGCCTGCGCGTAGCCGCTCCGGCGGAGGCAGGGGAGAGCGAGAGGGATTTTAGATAGGGGCGTTAAGAGGGGCTAACGCCCCTCTTACATATTTTCTCCCCCTCTCCTTCTTAAGGAGAGGGGGATTAAGGGAGTGAGGTTGACTTCTATCCATAACTAGGGCTAAAATTCGCCATATGGCAAAGCCACAGATTGCCGCCGTCTTGACGCTGACTTTGCTCTTTAGCCTGATTCCGGCGATTTCACGCAGTGCTCCCATCACAACTGCCCCAGACGAGGTCAAGTGGTCTAAGGTCAATATCCCCACTGAGGGCGCCACCGGTAAATGGGTGCTGGCTAGTGGCTCGGATGTCCAGCACCTGACCCTGGCGATTGACGGCACCATCTACTGCTACGCCACCCCATCAGAGACAGACGGCACACTATTTAAATCCAAAGACAGTGGCTATAGCTGGTCACACGCCGGCAATGTCCGGGACGCCGTGGTGGACATCGCCACCACCCCTGATGATGCCAACATTGTTTATTACGCCACCCTATCTGGTATCTATAAATCGACTGACGCCGGGGCCAGCTTCAGCCCGCTGGCACTAAACCCAGGCGGGGTCGGTAGCAACAATGTTACCATTACCTCAATCGCGGTTGCCCGACTGGGCAGTGGTAGAATTATCGCTGTCGGCACCCAGGACAGCGATAGCTCCCAGTACGGTGGTATCTATACCCTGGACGAGAACAAATCACTTTTCTGGCTCAACACTAATCTCGGTAGCTATGATGTCTTGGCCATTGCCTTCTCGCCAAGCTATGCCGCCGACCGTCAGCTCGTCGCCGTGGTCACCGATGAGAAGGATACTCTGGTTATTACCAAGGTTGGTGATGCTGGCTGGGGCCAGACTTTCGGTGGCGCTACCATCAAGAGCGTGGTGGCCAGAGCCGCCACCATTGTCTTCCCTGAGGACTACGAAGCCACTACTGAGGGCCAGGCCCTATTCGTTGGTCTTGATACGGGCAGTGAGAACGGTGATGTCTTCCGGATTAAAGGAATGCGGGCACCGTCTAACTCGATGGCTACCGACCTTGATATTGGTTGGACCGATAACCTACACAATGTTGATGTTAGCGGGCTAGCGGTTAGTGGTAATACCACGGCCGCCCGTTTACTGGCTGGTGCCGCCGGCAGCACCCAAGTCTATATCAGTACCGATGGTGGTCTCACCTGGGGAAAAAGTAGCAAAGAGCCCACTGGGCAATCCCGGACTTACTTGGTGATGGCGCCGGATTTCGCCACCACTTGCCGGGCTTATGCCACCACCAGCGGGACGGAAAGCGCCTTTTCTTATAGCTCCGATGGCGGCCTGACCTGGAATCAGG
>CAYGYD010000264.1:0-2099 GCA_964354005.1 uncultured Dehalococcoidales bacterium
GGGCATTCCACCACCGACGCGTAACTGCTTCTCAAAGATGACCGTCTTTACTCCCATCCGGGCTAAATAATAAGCGGCCGTCATTCCGGCCGGCCCCGCTCCCCCAATCGCCACATCAACCTCCATCGCATCGAGAAAGTCCTTCATGAAACTCTCGGTGATTGCTTTCGAGATAGTGACATCGTCTAGCATATTCCCTCCGCCGGTTTTGGTTTGACTAACACTTGGGTGTCATGACACCCAGATATTTCTCCATCAAGGCCATGGCACAATATTGTCCGCACATACTGCAGGCAGTCCCGGTGGAAGAATGCGCGGCGTGCCCTTGCCGACTTCGCTCCGGGTCTAGCGACAGCTTGGCCTGTTCCGTCCAGTCCAACTTCTTGCGGGCGATGGACATTTTTCTGTCCCAGTCGCTGGCCCTCTTGACCCCCTTGACGATATCCGCCGCATGAGCCGCAATGCGCGAGGCAATCACTCCCTGCCGTACATCTTCGGCATCGGGCAGGCCCAGATGCTCGGCGGGCGTCACATAACAGAGAAAATCCGCTCCGGCCGCGGCGGCAACCGCCCCGCCGATAGCGCCAGTGATATGGTCGTACCCCGCAGCAACATCCGTCACCAGCGGGCCAAGCACATAGAAGGGTGCCCCCTTACAGATAGTCTTTTCCAGTTGAACATTGGCCTCAATCTGATTCAACGGCAGGTGTCCCGGCCCTTCCACCATCGCCTGGACGCCAGCCTGCCGGGCGCGCTCAACCAGTTCACCCAGAGTCAGCAGCTCCTCCAGCTGAGGACGGTCGGTAGCGTCCGCCAGACTGCCCGGACGCATACCATCGCCCAGGCTCAGGGTAACATCAAACTCCCTGGCCAGCCCCAGCAGGCGGTCGTACTGCTCATAAAGAGGATTCTCTCGCTCATTGTAGAGCATCCAGCCAATCAAGAAAGCCCCACCCCGCGACACCACATCAGCTACCCGGCCCTGCTGCTTGAGTCGGGCAATCGCCGGCCGGGTCACGCCGCAGTGCACCGTGATGAAATCAACACCATCGCGGCAGTTCTCTTCAATGACCGCAAAGATATTATCGGCCGACATCTTGACAATGGCACCGTATTTCGCAATGGCTTCAATTCCCGCCTGATAGATGGGCACCGTGCCAATAGACACGGAACTGGCGGCAATAATTGCTCGCCGAATGGCGGAAATATCGCCGCCGGTACTCAAGTCCATAACGGTATCCGCCCCGACATCAACGGCGATGCGCAGTTTTTCCAGCTCGGTATTGATATCGCCGTAGTCGGAGGATGTGCCGATATTGGCATTAATCTTGGTTCTCAGCCCCCGCCCGATACCACAGGGGGCAAGGTTGGTATGCTTGATATTGGACGGGATGACGATTGTCCCGTTGGCCACGCCTTGCCGGATGAATTCGGCCGTCACCCCCTCACTCTTGGCCACCGCCTTCATCTGCGGAGAGATAGTCCCTTCCCTAGCCAGTTCCAGTTGTGTCATCGCCCACCTCCACAAAAGAAAACCAAGGGCTTACGGCGGCTAGTCAAGGCCCTTGGTCTAAATTACGCCCGCTTCCCTACGCTCGCATTACCGAGTTCAGGTTCCGAGGGTTGGCCTCAAACCGCCTCTCAGCCTTTGAGCACCCCTAGCGGTAAACTGCTAAATTTGCTTGATACCATAGTAACACAAGATAGTTTCAAATGCAAATGCGCTGGCCGGTTAGGAATTCTTCAACCTCACCCCCTTAAATCCCCCTCTCCTTCAAAGGAGAGGGGGAAGTGGTTATATAAGAGGGACAGAGTCCCTCTTAACGCCCTTTTGATTCTGCTTTAGGGCTTCGCCCCTCTCAGACGCCCCGTTAATGTCTCCCCCCTTTAAGGGAAAAAATGGAGAATACATTTCGTCTTAGCCCCCTTCCTAAGGGAAGGGGGCTAGGGGGATGGGGTTAAGAGAGAAGTTGCTACTCTACGCAGGCGAGAATTGATATAATGAGGCAACACTAAATTGCTGATTACGCCAATGGACAAGCTTATCGCCGGAGCCAAGAAGCTGGGACTGCAACTCAATCCGAGGCAGATTGAGCAGT
>CAYGYD010000265.1:0-2087 GCA_964354005.1 uncultured Dehalococcoidales bacterium
CGGGCTTTGATGCTGTTCAGCTACACGGGGCTCACGGCTACCTGATGAGCCAGTTCATCTCACCACTGGCCAATTCCCGTACTGACCGGTGGGGCGGCAATCCGGAAAACCGCCGCCGCTTTCACCTTGAGGTGGTGCCAAGGGTACGCCAGGCAGTTGGTGCTCATTTCCCCCTGCTAATTAAGTTTGGTGTCCAGGATGACCGTGAAGGCGGTCTGCCACTGAGCGAAGGTATAGCGGCCGCAAAGCTGATGGTCGCCCGGGGTATTAATGCCATAGAAATCAGCGCTGGCATCGGCAGTTCGGCCCAGACAACAAAAGAAGGCGACCCTGAGCGCGCCTATTTCCGGGAAAGAGCCGCCGCCGTTAAGCAAGCGGTTACCGTACCGGTAATAGTCGTCGGCGGTATACGCAGTCTGAAGATGGCGCAGGACATCGTGAATAGCGGCGATGCCGACCTTATCTCAATGTCCCGCCCCTTCATCCGCCAGCCGGACTTGATTGCCCGCTGGCAGAGAGGCGAGGCAACAGCCGCCGCCTGCATCTCGTGCAACCGGTGTATGGGTATCGTCCGGAAGGGTGAACCGCTGGAGTGTGGCGAGGAGCGCCGCCAGCGAGAAGAAGCATCCCGGCGTGCCTGACGGAACTAGTTCAGATAGATTAGTGACACTTAGCCTGGTAATCCGTGCCGCTTTTGGGAAGGCCTGACCCTATCCCCTTCATCCCCTTCCCCTGAGAGGGGGACCAAGGGGGTGAGGTGTCACTGTGTCACTAATGTGCTGGACTAGCACACTAACTTGCCAACGGGTCAAACAAAGAATATAATACCAGCAGATGGTGAAGGGCTATCTTCTTATCAAGCTCGTCCCGGGACTGGAAGCCAATGCTATGTCGCAGATTCGTAGCATCCGCGGCATTCAGGAGGTCAATCTCGTCTTCGGTCACTGGGACGCCATAGCTGTCGCTGAAGCCAAAACCCTTTTTGAACTGGCTAAAATTGTTACTGGCGAAGTCCGCGGCGTCCAGGGTGTCCAGGATACCGAAACGCTACTCCAGGGCGAGTTATAACCGAATCATCTCACTCTTGGTCAGCGCTGAGTCAACCGCGGTGGAAGCCGCATCACTGGCTACGACTACTTCCCCTTGAATACTGGCTCCCGTTTTTCGACAAAGGCCCGAGCGCCTTCTTTATGGTCTTCCGTCGCCTGAAGCTCTCTCATAAAGGGAGCCACATATTGCAGGGTCTCTTCCAGACTGAGCTTCAGCCCTTCATAGATGGCAAGTTTGGCTTTTTGAATTGCCAGCGGCGGGCCCTTGGCCAGCTTCTCGGCCAGCTCTCGGGTGGTACTCTCCAGCTCATCGTGCGGCACGACCATCGTCACTAAACCGATACGCTCCGCTTCCTTGGCATCCAACATATCCCCCGTCCAGATGAGCAGACAGGCCCGGTCAATACCCACCAGCCGAGGCAAAAAGTAGGTGCCACCCATGGCCGGGATGAGCCCCCGCCGGATAAAGACCTCGGCAAACCTGGCCCGGTCTGAAGCTATCCGGATATCGCAGGATAAGGCCAGGTCTAGACCACCACCAACCGCTACCCCGTTAACGGCGGCAATCACTGGTTTGGGGAATTTATGCAGAAGCAGACCCATCGGCATATTCCGACCTTCCGCCGATTTATCTCCGGGCTGACCGGCTCTTTGCGCCATCGCTCTAACATCGGCGCCCGAGCAGAAGGACTGCCCGGTCCCCGTGATGGTTAGCACCCTTACTTTACCGTCCTTGGCAGCATCCTCTATCGCCCGGTAGAGACTGTCCGACATCTCCGGGGTAAAGGCGTTTCTCTTGTCCGGCCGATTCAAGGTAATCGCGGCGATACCGCCTTCCTTGGTATAGATAATGTCCTGATACTCCATGGCACTTCCTTTCTTCTGGCGTTATTGTCCAGCCTAACAATAGTCGTTATTCACTCAAGGCAAGCTCTTCGGGAAACACAATTCTTGTCTGGTGGTCGAAAAAAGCTGACCGCAAACCGTCCAGATTTACCGGCTCCATCTGAATATACACCCACCGCCGACCAATCTCTT
>CAYGYD010000266.1:0-2051 GCA_964354005.1 uncultured Dehalococcoidales bacterium
GAGGTTAGAAATTGCCAGATACAAAACTGCCCGGTGGTTACAATGGTAAAATCTTGAGGGTGAACCTGTCCAATAGAAGCATCGCAACGGAGGCAATTGCCCCGCCATTCTGTCGAAAGTATCTGGGTGGGGCTGGTTTCATTACCTACTTTCTATGGAAGGAATTGCGTGCGGGCATTGACCCACTGGGCCCGGAGAATGAGCTAATCTTTGCGGTGGGGCCGCTGACCGGAGTCAACCTACCGGGGAGCGGTCGCAACTGCATCGGGGCTAAGTCGCCTCTCACCGGAAGTCTGGCAAAATCGGAGGTAGGCGAAGTCTGGGGTAGCGAGTTCCGACGGGCTGGCTTTGACGCCGTTATTATCGAGGGTAAGGCGGACAAACCGGTCTATCTCTGGATTCACGATGGTGAAGTCAGTATCCGTGATGCCAGCCGTCTCTGGGGGCAGAAGACTAAAGAAGCCCAGCAGGCGATACGGACTGAGCTGGGTGATGAGCGGGTTCGGGTGGCGGGAATCGGGCCCGCGGGCGAAAATCTGGTGCGCATCGCCTGCATCATGAATGGGCTCTATGATGCCGCCGGACGAGGCGGCCTGGGGGCGGTGATGGGGTCGAAGAACCTTAAAGCCATCGCCGTCCGGGGTCACCAGCCACCGGCATTGGCCGAGCCTGGGCGTATTAAGGAGCTAAGGGACTGGCTGATAGCGCATATCAATCTGATGCGGGACTTTCAGGAGTTCGGCACCGGAGCCGGAATGGCGGGCTTTGAAGCGGCGGGCAACCTGCCGGTACGCAATTTCCGTGACGGGTTGTTCCCGGGCGTAAGCAAGATTGATGCCCGCGTGGTTCGGGACACTATCCGCATCAGAATGGACGCCTGCTTTGGCTGCCTGGTGCGGTGCAAGAAGGTTGTGGAAGTCAAAGAGCCATATTCCGTGGACCCAGCCTACGGTGGGCCAGAGTACGAAACATTAGCGGCCCTGGGTTCCAATTGTGGCATCGACGACCTCAGAGCCATCGCCAAGGGTAATGAGCTCTGCGGGGCTTATTCCCTGGATACGATTTCTACGGGTGGTGTCATCGCCTTCGCCATGGAATGCTTTGAGAACGGTCTGCTCAGGCTAAAAGACACCGGTGGCCTTGAGCTCAGATTTGGTAACACCGAAGCCATGCTCAAGCTTATTGAGTTGATTGCCCGGCGCCAGGGCATTGGCGGCTTGCTGGCCGACGGTACCTTGAAGGCGGCCCAGCGAATTGGCCGGGGGGCGGAACAGTTGGCCATGCAGGTCAAGGGGCTGGAGGCCGGGATGCATGAGCCGCGAGCCAAACCCGGTCTGGGACTGGGCTTTATGGTCAATCCGCATGGTGCTGACCACTGCTGTAACCTGCATGACACCATGTATGTGGTTGAAGGGCAGATGCGGGAAATGAGACCACTGGGAATCCTTGAGCCGGTGCCTCTGGATGACATTGGCCCGCGCAAGGTGGCTCTCTTCCGGTTCATCCAGTTGAAACGGATTATGTTTGATTCCGCCGTCCTCTGTCTCTTCCTGCCCTACAGTTTGGAGCAGGCGTCCAGAGCCATCGCGGCCGCCACCGGTTGGGATACGGGCGTCATGGAGCAGCTCAGAGTTGCGGAGAGAATTCTCACCATAGCCCGCCTCTTCAACATTCGTGAAGGCTTTACCGCCGCCGATGACAAGCTGCCCCAGCGTTTCTTCCAGCCCAAGACCGATGGCGTGTTAGCCAACAAGCCTCTTGACCCCGCCAAACTGGAGAAAGCCAAGAGCTACTATTATACGCTGATGGGCTGGGACGCCCGGACGGGCGTACCCCTCCCGGAGAAGCTGGAGGAACTGGGTATCACCTAACTTAAATAGAGATTGTTTAACAACCCCTCACCCTGTATCCCTCTCCCCCTTGGTAAGGGGAGAGGGAAGGGATTTTTCTAAAGGGGCTTCGCCCCTTTTAATCCCCTTATTCAATAATCTCTTAAATACTCATTTGACTTTAGCCAGGAATTCCAGCACCGTGGCGTTGAATTCCTCAGG
>CAYGYD010000267.1:0-2016 GCA_964354005.1 uncultured Dehalococcoidales bacterium
GGGCAAAGACGGCCGTTCCCTTGCTTTTCTCGGTGCCAACGCTGGCAAAAGGCCCAGCGCCGTTCTCAATTATGTGGCGGACTGAAGCCAGCGTCTTGATATTGTTGATTAAGGTTGGTTGGCCAAAGAGTCCGCTGGTGGCCGGGTAGGGTGGACGGTGGCGAGGTATGCCGGGTTCACCTTCGATTGAGGCAATTAGAGCTGTCTCCTCGCCGCAGACAAAGGCCCCTGAGCCTTGAAAGAGCCTGATGTCAAAACTGAAATCGCTGCCCAGAATATTCCGGCCCAGCAGGTTGAGTTTCCGGGCCTGTCGGAGGGCAATCTGGGTTCGCTTCACGGCCAGGGGATACTCGGCGCGGACATAGATATAGCCGTAGCGAGCACCAATGGTGTAGCCGGCAATGATGATGCCTTCCAGCACCGAATGCGGGTCGCTCTCGAGAATGGCCCGGTCCATGAAAGCGCCGGGGTCACCTTCGTCTCCATTGCCGATAACATACTTGGCCTGGCCCGGAGCCAGACGGCAGATGTCCCACTTCTCTCCAGCCGTAAAGCCGGCGCCGCCCATACCCCTCAACCCCGACCGCTTAACCTCCGCGACAATCTCCTCCGGTCTCATCTGGAGGGCTTTGACCAGAGCCTGGTAGCCGCCGTTAGCCAGGTAGTGGTCAATCTGCTCCGGGTCAATCAGACCGCAGTTTTTCAGGATAACCCGCTTTTCATACCGGGCCCGCGGGAAGTCAGAAAAAGAGGGAACAAGGTCATTGGTCTCTAGAGCGCCGAGGACGAACTCAAGGCAGGGGTCATCGCCCAGGATGAAATCCCGGACTAACCTCCCGGCGGTGACCGGATTAACCCGCCCGTAGCTTATGGCCGGGTAGCCGGGCTTGCGGATAATCACCAGCGGCTCGGCGTAGCAGTGTCCCAGACAGCCAACCTCAAGTACCGGGCAGTCAAGGTTGTGCTTTTTGACCTCATCCCTCAGTGCCTGGAGGACTTCCAGAGCGCCGGCCGCCCGGCCGCAGGTAGCCGTGCCTACCAGGATTACGGGTCGGCCGCTGTCCCACAGTGCCTGCCAGCGCTCTAAAGCCTGATTCCTAATCTCTTGAAAAGCCGAGACTACGGCTGGTCTTTCCGCTATCTTCACTGGCTCTTCTTTCCTTCTCTCTCAAGTTTAAAGGCGAGCAAAATGCCGTCAACCTTGGTTGGCTCAACCTTGCCCTGGGGCTTATCGTCAACGACCGTTACCGGCGCCATAACACAGCAACCCACGCAGGCCACGGTATCCAGTTCGAACTCGCGGTCGGGAGTGGTCTGCCGGATATCAATGTTTAGCCGTCTTTTCCAGGCGTCCAGCGTGATGTAGCCGCCCTTCATGTGGCAGGCGGTGCCCAGACACACCTTGATGCAATGTCGGCCCGGTGGATGACGGCGGAACTGGTTATAGAAGGTAACCACGCTGTAGACATCAACCGGGGGCATATCAAGGAACTCAGCAATCTCCAGCATTGCTTCCCGGGGGAGATAGCCGAGCCGCTCCTGCACCTTTTGCAGAATGGGGATAAGATTAGCCTTTTTCCGACTGAATGGGCGTAGGACTTGTTTGGTTTGCTGTCTGATGGTAATTGCTTCCTCGGTATTTGGGGAATCTGAGCTACTTGACTTAATTTCTTTGTTGGTCATCTCTTAACTGCAGAGTGGTTTACAGGTGTCGCAGACTCATCAGGTCTCGGGCGTCAACGAAGACCCGCTCATCCATACTGAGCCCCTTATCGATGAGGGCCAGCACTACCCCCTTTTCTTCTGGAAGTTTATACCCCTGGTAGTCCAGCTTCATCAAGGGGACGAGTTGGTTGTCCGCCCAGTAGGCGGTGTTCATGCTGTGGTCGAAGCAGAGCCGGGAAGTGACCCCTAGGTTCTCCACCATCAACCTGATTTCCTGGAGTCGTTCATGGGGTGAAGTCAGTTCAAACTCGCCTTTCTGGTAAGCCTCAAACATCGGGGTGTTGGGTTGGG
>CAYGYD010000268.1:0-2011 GCA_964354005.1 uncultured Dehalococcoidales bacterium
ACGGCTGACGCCAGCGGCCCCAAGCACCTGAATATCACTCTGACCCGGGCCAGGCTGGAGCAGCTGGTCATGGACCTGGCGGACAAGACGCTGGACCCATGCCGTCAGGCAGTGCAGGATGCGGGCAAAACGACCGCTCAGATTGACGAGGTCGTACTGGTCGGTGGGCAGACCAGAATGCCGCTGGTTCAGCAGAAGGTAAAACAATTCTTTGGCAAGGAGCCCAATAAGGGCGTCAACCCGGATGAGGTGGTCGCCGTCGGTGCCGCCATTCAAGCCGGGGTGCTCAAGGGAGAAGTTAAAGATGTTCTCCTACTGGATGTTACCCCGCTCACCCTGGGCATTGAGACTCTGGGTGCGGTGGCCACGCCGCTTATTCCACGCAATACCACCATCCCCACCTCCAAGAGCCAGATTTTCAGCACGGCCGCCGATAACCAGCCCAGTGTCGAAATCCATGTCCTCCAAGGTGAGAGACCGATGGCGACCGATAACCGCACGCTGGGGCGATTTATCCTGGATGGCATTCTGCCGGCACCGCGTGGTATGCCCCAGATTGAGGTCACCTTTGATATTGATGCTAATGGCATTCTCAGTGTCCGGGCAGCGGATAAGGGGACGGGTAAGGAACAGAAGATTACTATCACGGTCTCCAGCGGACTGTCCAAAGAAGAGGTAGAGCGGATGCGGCGGGATGCCGAGTCACACGCTGCGGAAGATACCAAGCGCCGTGAAGAGGCGGAGGCACGCAATACCGCCGATAGCCTGGCTTATACCGCCGAGAAGACGCTGCGCGACTACAAGGATAAAATACCGTCGAACTTGAATCAGGAGATTGAAGAAAAGGTGAAAGCGGTGCGCTCCGCGCTGCAGGGTACGGATACCGATGCCATCCGCCGGGCGGCGCAGGAACTAAATGAGTCCATGCAGAAGGTCGGGCCGGCGGTCTACAGCCAGCAACCCCCGCCGGGCGAACAGCAACCGCCACCAGGCGAGCAACCACCTCCGCCGGGCGAGCCGCCACCACCCCCGGGTAAAGAGGGCGAAGGTCCGGTGGAAGGGGAGTTTCGGGAAGTTTAGTACAAGTCGCATTAGGGAGTCTAAGAGGGGCGAAGCCTCTCTTTGACTCCCCTTGTTGTGGGTGTTTAAGAGGGGCGTCAGCCCCTCTTCTAATTATTTCCCCCTCTCCTTCTAGGAGAGGAGGCCAGGCCTGCCCGCCGCACGAGGCTTCGGCAGGCGGGGGGTGAGGTCATCAAGCCACCTCAGGCGTGAAAGGTGAACCCTGTCACATAGTTTGATATAATATAAGGTTATGGGGTGAATTCCCCTATTCCATTCTCCCTTTTCCTGGATTAAGGGAATAGAGTTCTAAAATGCCAGAGAAACGTGATTATTATGAAGTCCTCGGCGTGCCGAGAGGTGCCACCGAGGAAGAAATAAGGAAGGCTTTTCGTACCCTGGCCTTTAAGTACCACCCCGACCGCAATCGGGAGGACGGGGCGGAAGAGAAGTTCAAGGAGTTAAACGAGGCCTATGAAGTCCTCTCTGACGCCGACAAGCGGGCGGCCTACGACCGCTATGGACAGGGTGGTCGGGAAGGGTTCTTCCGGCAGGGCTTTGAGGGTTTCGACCTCGGCGGGTTTGGCGATATCTTTGAAGCCTTCTTCGGTGAGGCCACGACGGCACGCCAGGCACCCCGGCGGGGCGCCGACCTGCAACAGAGACTGACCATCACTCTGGAGGAAGTTGCCTTTGGCGCCGAAAAGGAGATAAAAGTCCTCCGCACTGAGTACTGCTCGCTCTGCCAGGGCACCGGCAGTAAGCCGGGCACCCAGCCCGCCCGCTGTCCGAACTGCAACGGCACCGGCCAGGTGCGCCGCATCCACCAGAGCATCTTCGGTCGCTTCACCAATATCACTCCCTGCCCTAAGTGCCGCGGCGAAGGCAAGATTATTACTGACCCCTGCCCCCAGTGCCGGGGTACCGGACGGGAAAAGTGCCATCGTACCCT
>CAYGYD010000269.1:0-1985 GCA_964354005.1 uncultured Dehalococcoidales bacterium
CATCGGTCATCTTCATGCTGGCGGCGGTTTTCTCGCCCAAGCGGCGCGTAAAGGGCTGGCAGAGTAAACCAGCGGCGGAGAAACAGTAGGTATTTCTTAACCTCACCCCCTGCCCCCTCTCCTTACTAAGGAGAGGGGGACAAGAATTAGAAGAGGGGGCTTTCGCCCCTCTTAGACGCCCGGTTACTTCGGCCTGAGGATGGTAAAAGAGAGGCGAAGCCTCTTTTAAAAAACCCTCCCCCTCCCTTGATTAAGGGGGGGATACAGGGGGTGGGTTCGTTGAAGAAGGCCAAGCATTGAGTTTAAGGAGAAGGCTTTAATGTCGCGGGCTTATTTTAACGAGCAGGCTGATATCTGGGACGAGGCTATTGCGGAAAAGGATGCCGCCAAACTGGAAAAGATGGCCCAGCGCCTGAATCTTCAGCCCGGGGCTACCGTGCTGGATGTCGGCACAGGGACCGGAGTCTTTCTACCTTTCCTTTTGAGGGCCGTTGGTCGGAGTGGGCGAATTATCGCCCTGGATTTTGCCGAGAAAATGCTAAGGAAGGCCCGCGCCAAGGGTTTTGACTGTGATATTGCTTACCTGCAGGTTGAGGTGAGCCATATTCCGGCACGCCCGGAGAGCTTTGATGCCATCGTCTGTTACTCCAGCTTTCCTCACTTCCCGGATAAGCTCAAAGCTCTGCTTGAGCTGAGGCGTGTTATCAAAAAGGGCGGCCAGCTCCTCATCTGCCACACTTCAAGTCGGGCTGAGATTAACGCCATTCACCGCCAAATCCCGGCGGTGAAGCATGATACCCTGCCTGACGAAGCTCAAATGCAGGGGATGCTAGCGGCGGCCGGGTTTACCGGGATAAGAATCGAGGACAAGAGCGATAGTTACCTGGTCAGTGCGGAGAAGCCGGCAGTTTCATCTAGCTAGGCCCGCCTGAGTGTTTCCGGCTCAAGCTCAAGACTGATGTCCAGCGCTTTGGGGGAATGGGTCAGAGCGCCGATAGAGATAATATCCACCCCGGCCAGCGCCGCCGCCCGGACATTGGTCAGGTTGATGCCCCCCGAGGCCTCAGTTTTCACTTCCTTCGGCAGTAAGTTCACCGCCCGGTGCATTTCATCGGGGCTCATATTGTCCAGCATAACAATGTCCGCCCCGGCCTGAGCAGCGGCCAGGGCATCACTGACTGAATTGACTTCCACCTCAACCTTCAGGCCCTTAGGCACTTTCTGTTTAGCCTGGGCGACAATCTTCTTCAGGGTCAGGCCGCGGGCAAGCAATATGGCCAGATGGTTGTCCTTAATCAGAATGCCATCGCCCAAGTGAAAGCGATGATTGTGACCGCCACCCATCCGCACGGCGTGTTTTTCCAGCAGTCTTAAGCCGGGAGTGGTTTTTCGGGTATCGGTGATTCTGGCCTTAGTGCCGCCTACTTCCGCCACATACTGGGCGGTGAGTGAGGCGATGCCACTCAGTCTCTGGAGGAAATTCAGGGCTACCCGCTCGGCTTTGAGGATACTGATAACCCGTCCAGAAACGGTGGCGGCAATATCACCGCGCTTGACCGGCGTCCCGTCCTTAACCCGTGGTTCCACCTTGAGTGAGGGGTCAACCCTCTGGAAAACCCGTTTGGCCACTTCCAGGCCAGCCAGTACTCCGTCCGCCTTAACCAGTATAGTGGCCTGCCCCTCAATCTCCGGTGGTATCAGGGCCTCACTGGTCACATCACCGTGGCCCAAATCCTCGTTTAAAGCCAGGTCGACAATCCGATTAAGCTGGGCTGCTGAGAGTCGGGGTCTATTCACTTTTCACCCGTGTTGGCCTGTTATCCAATTCTCCCCTCAGCGGAAGGGAGGCTGACGATACTACCCTTGGTAACCCGTATGGTGGCTCCCGATTCTATTTCGAGGATGACACTATCCTCGCTGATGCTCTTAACCCGACCATAGATGCCACCGGCGGTAATGACTTTGTCCCCCACCTGAAGTTGCTC
>CAYGYD010000270.1:0-1983 GCA_964354005.1 uncultured Dehalococcoidales bacterium
GCGATAATGTCGGCGACTGCGCCGGTATGGCCGCCGATATTTTCGAGTCCTATGAGGTGACCATCGTTGCGGCGATGATTCTGGGCCTGTTCCTCACTGCCATCACCGGCCAGCTCTACTGGATTATCTTCCCGCTTCTGGTACGGGCGGCCGGTGTCTTTTCATCTATCATCAGCACCTATTCCGTGCGGGCTGTGCGTGAAGGCGAGAATGCTATGAACGCCATCCATCGCGGCTACATCCTGGCCGCCATCATTTCCATCGTCTCCTTCTTCCTCTTTGCCCACTTCTACTGCCATGACCTCCGCTTCTTCTGGGCTACCTCCGTGGGCGTCGTCCTGGCCATAGCTATTCAGTTCCTTACGGACTACTATACCTCTACCGAACGGGGTCCGGTCAAAGAGATTGCCCAGTCAACCAAGACCGGGCCGGCCACCACCATCCTCTCCGGTCTGGGCTTCGGCTACGAGAGCACGGTCATGTCTATCATTGTCATTGCGCTATCTATCATGGCGTCGGCACTCATCTGGCGCGGTAGCGGCGGAATCATTTACATCTTCTACGGCGTGGCTCTCTGCGGTATTGGACAGTTGACCCTGACGGGTAACAACATCGCCATGGATAGCTTCGGTCCCATCGTGGATAATGCCAATGGTATCGCTGAGATGACCGGGCTCGAGCCTAAGGCACGCCAGACCCTGGCCGACCTTGATGCCGTGGGTAACACCACCAAGGCTGTTACCAAGGGTATTGCCATCGCCTCGGCTGTTCTCGCGGCCGTGGCCCTGTTTGCCGCCTTCTATGAAGAGTATAAGTTGCCAACAATTGACCTGATTCAATGGAAGGTGTTTGTGGCCTTCCTGATTGGTGGCTCTATTCCATTCCTCTTTAGCTCGATGGCCATCCGCGCGGTGGGGCGGGCGGCCTACCTCATTGTCAATGAGGTGCGCTGGCAATTTGCCAATATCAAGGGTCTCTGGGAAGGCACGGCTGAGCCGGATTATAGCAAGGTGGTCACCATCTGCACCACCGCCGCCCAGAAGGAACTGATTACACCGGCACTGCTGGCGATTATTTCCCCCATAGTCATTGGTTTCCTCTTTGGCCTGGAAGCCCTGGCCGGATTCCTGGCCGGGGTCATCCTGGTGGGGCAGCTACTGGCTGTCTTTATGGCTAATGTCGGCGGTGCCTGGGACAACGCTAAGAAGACCATCGAAGACGGACTCTATGGCGGCAAAGGTTCCGAGGCGCATAAGGCCAGTGTGGTGGGTGACACCGTGGGTGACCCGCTTAAAGACACGGCCGGGCCGGCGCTGAACCCGCTTATCAAGGTCATCAACCTCGTATCGGTCATGGCCGCCGGGATGATGGTGGTAAAATTGGCCGATGGAAGCTTTAAAGACCGTGGTCTTGACGCTGTCACTATTATTGTCGCGGTAGTCGGTCTCCTCATTATCATCGGCGCCTTCTGGTTCTCCCGGAGGCAGGGTTCTTTCGGTCGGCAGTCTGAGGAGGAAGCAAATAAGGAAAAGAAACCGGCTTGAGATTAGCCGTGAGCAAGTCCAGAGAGGGGCATATGCCCCTCTTTCTGTTTTACCTATTTTGACTGGCTGAGTTAAGGCGGGGCTATTATGAACTTCACCCCCCTAATCCCTTTCCCCTTCCATGAAGGAGAAGGGGAAGAAAGAGTAAGAGAGGCAAAGCCTCTCTTGAACTCACCTAACGGGGAAGATTGAAGGGGTGAAGCCCTTCAAAATGACTCCTTCCCCCTCTCCTTTGAAGGACAGGGGGACTTAGGGGGTGAGGCAGAGGTATCAGAAACGGTCTAAGGTAGAGTGTCACCAAAGTATGGAACAAGTAGATGTTGTTGACAATTCCCACGCTGGGTCTATAAAATGGCTGGTGGAGAGACTTTTTAATTTCTTTTGTGGCAGGGTAGCTCAGTCGGCAGAGCAGGGGACTCATAAGCCCTTGGTCGTGGGT
>CAYGYD010000271.1:0-1966 GCA_964354005.1 uncultured Dehalococcoidales bacterium
AGGCACGAAAAGCAATTCGTGCTCACAGCAGAACCCAGTGTCATCAAATTTAGCTCTATAGTATACTCCTGAATGTTTGAGGCAGACAACAGCATGGATTGTTTCACAGAGAAAGCCCAGAACCGAGATTTGACTTGAACACACGCGTCCGCATCAAAGTAACTGGCGCAATCGGCATAATCACTGGAATCCTCCCCCAAGCCCAGTACCGTGTCTTTATCAGAGAGCACGAAGAACCGATTGTCTCTGAAAATGATATTGAAGAATTGACCTCGGTTACCGGATCTATAATCAGTGCCCCTGTGTGACCACCACAACTGGTTCAGCCCATTCGTGAATCGGGCAACAACAGGCCGGACCTTTGATTACCACCTTCGCTCTCCGAGCGTCTGAAAGCGAGTTGTCTGGCTTCAATGGTTGGTGATCTCTAATACACAACATGGACATTTGTTGAGTGGCTATCCGCTATCACACTTGAGCGATACGCAGTATGATAGTAATATCTTGAGGAGATACGTCCTAATCAAAATGAGAGGAGGCTGACGCACAAAAAACCCTCGTGGTCCAACTTATTAGATATCACTGGAATAAGAGCAAAGAATTTTTCTTTATCTCTTATTCTCTTGAACGCTCTTCTCTGGCATGACTATTTGGCAAATGCCTTTTCCCGCGTTGCCTCCAACACCGCTTCAGCTTGAGTTACGATTCGCTCAATCAACTCCTGACAGGTAGGAATATCTCTTATGCCACCAATAACCTGCCCAATAGGTAAAGTACCGGCGTTCTCGTCGCCCTCAAACATTACTCTCTTTGCTCTTGCTGTATTGGCTGCGTAGCGGAGTTGCTCACGCATGCCCATTCCGCCCTCGCCTTTTCGTGTGCTCAGGCTGCTACGAATGAGTCCCCACCATGAAAGCTTTAGCAATCGTTTTGTCTCTAGTGCACCGGCCATAGCCTCTGTCAGAGGAAATCGCTTCCTCATCTCGGCTTCGGCCTTCTTGGTTCTCAGTACCCTGGCGTTGACAGCTGGATCGCCGACATCTATGTAGACCGTATCTTGCTCAGTGGCCTTAATAACAACCTGTTGCCAATGTTCGTGGAGGCGGCATTCTTTGGTCATAGCAAATCTGGTGCCCATTGTAATACCATCAGCCCCTAACGCCAGAGCCGCTGCGAGTCCTCTACCATCGTAAAAACCGCCGGCTGCAGTGATAGGTATTTTGACACTGCTAGCAACCAGAGGTATTAATACCAATGAGGTAGCGTAGCCCCCATGCGCCGCCGCTTCGTGACCGGTAATATTTATGGCATCGACTCCTAACTGTTCAGCTCGGGCAGCATGTCTAGCCAGGGCTACGGTTGCAATAACCTTACCGCCATAGTTATGGACTGCCTGAACAAGCGGGGCAATATCAGGAGGCCTTCCCAGCGTGTAGTTCACAATAGGAACCTTTTCATCTATGACGACGCCTAGATTTGCTCTGGCCGTGGGGGAGAGTAGTATTTGGTTTATTGCGAAGGGCTTACTGGTGAGCTCCCTAATCTTCCTGATATCGCTTCGAAGTCCCTCCGGGGTGTGACTGGAGATAGCCAAGTTGCCCAAACCACCGGCATTGCAGACAGCGGCTACAATCTCGGGCTGAGTAAGCCAGTTCATTCCAGCTAGCATAATGGGGTGCTTTATCCCAAATAGCTCAGTAATCCTTGTCTTCACTGATAACCTCCTTCCGCAAAAGTATCGTATGGATTCTTAATCAATCAGTTTTTGTTTAGGCCTGGATTTCCCATTTCGACCTGCAACCGGCAAATAGCGGCCTTTCTAACTCTCGTTACTCGTAATATATAACTGTTGCGCATAGTCGTCAAGAGCGCTTGGAGTCCATCAAAATATTAGGAATCATTTGGATAGTACTGGTAGCTTCATATGGACTAGTATATTGTGTCTATGTCTTCTGGGTATAGAGCA
>CAYGYD010000272.1:0-1948 GCA_964354005.1 uncultured Dehalococcoidales bacterium
CTAGAGATATATGTCGGTGAGTTGTCAGTCAGAACTTCTGGTCGTGGAGGCACGACATGGTCCATATCGACAGCGCCAGGTGCACAGGTTGCGGAGACTGTGTTGAGGGATGCCCTCAAAAAGCTATAAGCATTGACCGTAACCGGCCGGTAATTAATCAACAACTTTGCACAGGCTGTGGCACCTGTGTGTCAATATGCCCTACTGGTGCTATCCATGAGTTAGCGCCAGTTTCGACAAGATTAAGGGAAGGAGGTGACAGGATGTATTACGGATATGGAAGAGGGTTCGGTTTCAGAGGTAGCTCTCCGCCGTGGCCGTATGTCGGCCGGGGCAGAGGCGGGCTACCGCGGTGCTGGCACCCCGGATTGTGGGGAGCAGTTCCTTATCCCGCAGCAGCTCCTTATTGGCCGGCACCGTCGCGTGAGGAAGAGATGGGAGTCCTGAAGGAGCAGGCCGATGTTATGAAGCGCGAGCTGGAGGATATCGAGCGCCGAATCCAGGAGTTGGAAAAGAAACAATAGAAAGAAACGGGGGACTCGGTGCATCCCCAACATTCCAGTCCACAAGGGAGGTGTCTATGAAGATTGCAGTTACGGCGACCGCTGCTAGCTTGGATGCCGATATAGACCCGCGATTTGGGCGATGCCAGTATTTCATTATTGTTGACCCGGAAACGATGGAGTTTGAGGCATTAGAGAACTCCGGCGTTATGGCGGGTGGTGGAGCAGGAATCTCTACTGCCCAGACCATTGTCGGCAAAGGCATAGAAGTGGTGCTCACCGGTAACTGTGGTCCCAATGCCTACCAGGTGCTTTCTGCCGCCGGGATTAAGGTCGTAACCGGCGTGTCGGGCAAAGTGCGAGATGCTATCCAGAACTACAAATCAAGCAAGCTCAAAGTTAGCTCCCAGCCTAATGTCGCTGGCCACTTTGGTATGGGCAGAGGAATGGGTCGTGGCAGACGCATGGGCTGGAGACAAAGATAATTTTTATTGGAGGCGTAATTATGCCGAGAGGAGACGGCACCGGTCCGCCCACCGGACGAGGTCAAAGGGGTGGCCGGATGAAAGGCAACCAACCTGGAGCTGGCCCTGGGGGGAACTGTGTCTGTCCCAGTTGTGGGGAAAAGGTGCCCCACCAGCAGGGAACACCTTGTTACAGTATGAGTTGTCCCAAGTGCGGCAACAGAATGGTGCGAGAATAAAAAGAACCTGATTACCGTAAGGAGGACAACTATGTCACTCACGCCAGCTTTTGAAATAGGCTTGTGGAATACCTGGATTCTCACGCTTTATCTTCCGTTACACCCTCTCTTAATGATGCTGATTATTAAGAATGCAGCGAAAAAGATGGAAGCCCCCGCCTACAATAAGTCTGAGAAGATAATCAACATTTTTGGCAACTTTGTTTTGTTTTTTGGACTCTTCATGTACTCTGTTTTCCTGCCGATTCAGTTGGGCACGATATGGTTTTACATAGGTCTTGCTTTGTGCGTACTGGGGATAATTGTGTGGACGATAGCCATGGTGAATATTGCCAATATTCCTCTCGGCGAGCCATGGGCTAGGGGGCTTTACCGCTATTCAAGAAATCCTATGGTTCTGTCTTCATTCTTGATACTTGTAGGCGCAGGCATAGCTTCAGCCTCATGGGTTTTCTTATTGTTTTCGATTGTATTCATAATCTTTTCGGTTATTCTTGTGACTGCGGAGGAACGTTCCTGCCTTAAGAAATTTGGTGATGCCTATCGTGTCTATATGAATAGAACCCCAAGGTGGATAGGAATGCCGAAATCAGGGAACAACTAGACCATAAGGAGGACTATTGTATGCCGTTTTTCGAGCCTTTGGAGAAGCTTGACCCAAAGCATGTTGACCTGGAGAGAGCCAGGAAATCCCTGCGAGAGGAACTGGAAGCCATAGATTTCTATCAGGAGAGGATAGATG
>CAYGYD010000273.1:0-1945 GCA_964354005.1 uncultured Dehalococcoidales bacterium
CTCAATGTGGCCAAGCTGATTGGCTATCCGGTTCTGGTGCGCCCCAGCTATGTCCTGGGTGGGCGGGCAATGGAAATCGTCCACGACGCCACCGAGCTCATCCGCTATATGAGCCTGGCAATGGAACTGGACACCAAGCACCCGGTGCTCATTGATAAGTACCTGGAGGGCAAGGAGTGCGAGGTGGATGCCATCGGCGATGGCGAGACGGTGTTCATTCCCGGCGTCATGGAGCATATCGAGCGGGCCGGTGTGCACAGCGGCGACTCCATGGCGGTCTACCCCGGCGTGAGGCTGACCGAGCGTGAGATAGATACCCTCATTGACTATACCATCCGCATTGGCCTGGGGCTCGAGATTAAGGGGTTGATGAATATTCAGTTCGTGATTATGCCCGGCAATGGCGGCCGCGAGTCGTCAGTGTATGTCCTGGAAGTGAATCCGCGCGCCAGCCGCACCATCCCCTTTATCTCCAAGGTCACCGGCGTGCCGGTGGTCAAGGTGGCCACCAAGGTAATGCTGGGCCTCAGTCTCAAAGAGCAGGGCTATCACACTGGCCTGTATAAGAAACAGAAGCTGGTCGGCATCAAGGCGCCGGTCTTCTCCATGTCAAAATTGCTGGGTGTGGATACCTACCTTGGCCCGGAAATGAAGTCCACCGGCGAGGTGATGGGCATTGACTACACCTTTGACGCCGCCTTGGCCAAGGCACTCCTTGCTGCCGGGTTAATGCTCCCGCCCAGGGGAGCCATACTCTTCAGTATTGCCGATAGAGACAAACCGGAAGCTTTGCCCATCATCAGGAAGTTTGCCCAGATTGGTTATGAGCTCTACGCTACCGAGGGCACGGCGGCGATGATTGCCTCGATGGGCCTGCCCGTGACCACGATAACCAAGAAGCTGAACGAAGGCCATCCCAATGTGGTGGATGTCATCAACGATGGTACGGTGGACGGTGTGGTCAATACCGTTACCGGCGGTCGTATCCCGTTGAAGGATGGCTTCTATATCCGCCGCGCTGCCGCGGAAAAGCGCATCCCCTGTTTTACTTCGCTGGATACCGCGCGAGCGGTGGCTGAAACGCTGGCCAACGGGATTCATAGCTACAATGCCCAGCCGTTGCCCAGCTACCGAACAAAGGGAGTGTAAGAGGGGCAAAGCCCCAACTAAAGGAAAGTCAAAGAGAGGCGAAGCCTCTCTTAAATCAAATATCCCCTTCCCCTTGGTTAAGGGGAAGGGGATAAAGGGGATAGGGTTTAACAAATACTCTAGGGAGGATTTTTTCTTGAAGCAGGTCAAAGCCTACGTTGTCTCTAATAACAGGATTTTGCCTGGCGGGCCTCATCGCGCCGGTCGGGCGCTAGCCAGCAACCTCATGCGGTTGCACTGCCCGGAAATAACTGGCGAAGCTAAGCCGGGCCAGTTTATTATGGTGCGCTGCGCCGATTTAACCTTGCCCCGTCCCTTCAGCATCCACCAGGCAACCAAAGACGATGTTGCTCTCTTCTTTGCTGTCCTCGAAAGTGGTAAAGGTAGCCAATGGCTTTCCCGGCGGCAAGATAATGAAACGGTAGAAGTGCTTGGTCCATTGGGCAATGGCTTTTCAATTCGACCGTTCTCAAAGAACTTGTTGCTGGTGGCAGGGGGCATGGGGCTTGCTCCTCTATGTTTTCTTGCCCATCAAGCGGTAAGAGAAAGGCGCTCGGTGACTCTGCTTCTAGGCGCTGCTATTGGCCCTCTTTATAGCGAACAGCCCGGAAATCTTCTTCCACCAAGAATCAAGCTGGTCACCGCTACTGAGGACGGCACTGTCGGGAAGAGAGGCAAGGTGACTGACCTCGTGCCAGAGTTTGCTGGCTGGGCGGACCAGGTCTTCGCCTGCGGGCCGGTCGCTATGTACCGGACAATGGCACAGATGCCGGAGCTGAAAGGCAAACCTGTCCAG
>CAYGYD010000274.1:0-1921 GCA_964354005.1 uncultured Dehalococcoidales bacterium
ATGGCCGCATCACGGCGCGCAATTCTTCCCAGTGCTCACCCAGCAGAAAACCACCATAGGCCAATGCGGCGCACCAGATTAGGGAGCCAGTAAAAGTATAGACCAAAAATTTGACCAGATGCATCCGGGCAATGCCGGCGGGTAGGCTGATGAAGGTGCGCACCACCGGCAGGAGTCGGGTGACAAAGATAGCCCAGTCGCCATTTCGCTCAAACCAGCGGTCGGCCTGGTCTAAATCGTGGCGGGATATCAGAATATACTTGCCATATCTCTCCAGAAAGGGACGCCCGCCTTTTATGCCGACCGCATAGGCAATCGCTGAACCAACAGTGCAGCCCAGTGCGCCATAGGCACCGGCGACTAGACTGTATATTGCGGTTAGTCCGTGTTCCTTAACCAGCATCCAGCCGGCGAGGGGCATGATGACTTCGCTGGGGATAGGAATGCAGGCGCTCTCAATGGCCATGAGGGCCACTACGCCCGGCCATTGTATCAGACTGTAGACTGACTTGATGAATTCCAGTAACGCTTGCTCTAAAGACAACACTGTGGCAGTGTAACAAATGATGACGATAGCGTCAAGCTGTTGTACTTGTTCAATACTTTGGTGACATTCTGCCTTAGACCGTTCCTAACCTCACCCCCTGCCCCCTCTCCTTCTAGGAGAGGGGGAGATGTATTGAAAGAGAGGGGCTTACGCCCCTCTTAAACGCCCCCCATAGGCGTGACTAATCTTTGAAATGGGCCCCCCAATCTCCCTCATCTTGACAATAATATGGTTACATTGCTAGTATGCTACTGGGAGATTTGGGAAAAATCACTCGGTGAGCAGGCTGGTAATGGCGAGGTTGTTGGATAGCATAGATAGCCCGGCCGATGTTAAGAAGCTGGCGCCGCTGGAACTGAAACAGCTGGCGGCGGAGATTAGGGAAGAGCTGGTGGCCGTCGTCTCGACTAACGGTGGGCATCTAGCCTCCAACCTGGGTGTGGTTGAGCTTACTCTAGCCTTGCACCGTGTGTTTGACAGCCCGCGAGACAAGATTATCTGGGATGTTGGCCATCAGGCCTACACGCACAAGCTCCTTACCGGTCGCCGAGAGCGCTTTGCCACACTGCGTCAATATGAGGGGCTTTCTGGCTTTACCAGTCGCGACGAGAACGAGCACGACCCATTTGGTGCCGGTCATGCCAGTACCTCGGTTTCCGCTGCCCTGGGTATGGCCATTGCCCGAGACCTTTCCGGCGATAGCTACCATGTAGTGGCGGTGATTGGGGATGGTGCCATTACCGGTGGGATGGCTCTGGAGGCACTGAATCAGGCCGGGCATTTGCGCTCCCAACTCATCGTGGTCTTAAACGATAACGGCATGTCAATCTCACCCACCGTTGGTGCCCTGGCCAAGTTGTTCGCCCGAGTCCGGCTTGACCGGCGCTACCGTCGGGCCAAGGAGAGGGGTAAGCGACTTCTCAGCATTTTCCCCTGGGGCCGTAGGTTATGGCGCGCCGGGGAACAGGTTGAGAGCGGTTTTAAGAGCCTGGTGATGCCCACCATGCTGTGGGAGGAGCTGGGCTTTACCTACATGGGGCCGATTGATGGGCATAATCTCCGTGAGCTGGAGGCGGTCCTGACCCAGGCGCGGGACTTTCGTTATAAGCCAATCCTTGTCCATGTGGTTACCACCAAGGGCAAAGGTTACTCGCCGGCTGAAGGCGATGCGGTCTACTTCCACGGTGTGCCGGCCAAAAGCACCAGCACCAATAATGTCCCGACCTACAGTGAGATATTTGCCCAGACAGTGCTGCGCCTGGCTCGCGAAAATCAGCGGATTGTGGTCATTACGCCGGCCATGCCGGAGGGGAATTGCCTGAACATCGTTCAGGCTGAGTTTCCCCAGCGCGTCTTTGATGTTGGCATCTGTGA
>CAYGYD010000275.1:0-1913 GCA_964354005.1 uncultured Dehalococcoidales bacterium
GCCCGGCCCAGTCCCCGGGTTGGCCGCTTGACCCCGATGGTAACATCGGGGCTAGATAGATGGTCACCGTCTCGATGTAATCGGGACACAGAACTCGGCTTATAGGTCTACTTGACCCGCTTTATGATTCACCAACCTCACCCCCTCGGTCCCCCTCTCCTTTTAGGAGAGGGGGACAATTTAAAAAAGAGGGGCGAAGCCCCTCTTGACGCCCTACGAGATAGAGACCCCTCTCTCTTGGGGGTATTAAAGACGGGGCGTTATCCCCCTCTTTAATAAAAATTTCCCCTTTTCCCTTACCAATGGAGGGGGGCAGGGGGATGGGTTACCAACCAATATCATACCGGGTTTCTTGCCCTTTCAAGCTTTAAGAGAGATAATGATGCCTAGTATCATTATCTCAAGTCGCCCATAAATTACGCGAGGAGTGACTTCAATGTCTAAGAGAATGAAAATTATCTTGATTTCCTTGCTGGTAACGCTGGGCCTGGTCTTGTCTTTTGGGGCTGGCTGTATTCTTACTCAGGAGACTGTCCCGAGCACGGACTCCCATCTAGATGTGGTCAAACAAGCCTGGGATATCATTTTCGGCGACTATGTAGACCAGAGCCGGCTTGATGCCGCCAAGTTGAGCCAGGCGGCCATCAAGGGGATGACGGAGGCACTGAATGACCCCTATACGGCATACCTGGACCCCGAGACTTACCAGAACTTTACCAGCAGTTTGCAGGGAAAATATGAGGGTATTGGCGCTACTGTTGGCGTCCGGGACAACCAAATAATCATAATTGCCCCGATTCCAAATTCGCCCGCGGCCAAAGCTGGTATTCGGGCGGGTGACATACTTCTGGCGGTCGATGGTGAGTCAACTGAGGGCCTAAGCCCGGAAGAAGTAGCCTTGCGCATCCGTGGGCCAAAGGGGACGCTGGTCAGAGTGACTGTCCAGCACCAGGGTGAGGCCACGCCCGTGGAGCTGGAAATAGTCCGGGCCGAGATTGAGCTGCCCAGCGTCAGCTTTGAGATGCGAGGCGACATTGCCTATATCAGAATTTATTACTTCTCTGACCGCACCGATAGCGAATTGTCTCCAGTGCTGGAGCGCCTGAGACAGGAAGGTGCTGCCGGCATCGTTCTCGACCTGCGCTCCAACCCAGGAGGTCCGCTTGATGCCGCGGTCAATGTCGCCAGCCGCTTCCTGAAGGAAGGCGTGGTAACTTATTTGGTCGATAATAAAGGTGGAGAGACTTCCTATCCAGTCAAGCCCACCAGCATCACTACTGACCTGCCTCTGGTGGTGCTGACGGATAACTACAGCGCCAGCGGCAGTGAAGTGCTAGCGGGCGCTATCCAGGACTACAAACGCGGTGTTGTCGCCGGGACCAGGACCTACGGCAAGGGTAGTGCCAATCTCCTTTACCGGCTACAGGATGGCTCCGGGCTTTACCTCACCACGTCGCGCTGGCTGACACCCAACCGCCGAGTCATTGAAGGCAAGGGTATTGAGCCGGACTATGAGCTTAAGCTCGAGGGCGATGACACTATTCAGTGGGCCATTGATTACCTGAAGGGCAAGAAATAACTTGCCTCTCTGATATTTGGGATGACAAGATAGACTGAAAGTTTGGAATAATGGAGGTAAGAATGGCTGTGGAGATACGACCCGCTCGACCGGAGGAAATGAATGAATTCTGCCGCATAGCCAGCACGGCGCTGGCCATGCCGGTGGAGAGTTTTAAGGAGATGCGCCCGGAGTGGACGCTTTGCGCCTTTGACGACGGCAGGCTGACGACGACCTATGCTTACTGGCCGCTGATGATACGTTTCAATGGCGAGGGAATCCCCGTCGCCGGCGTTACCAGCGTGGGGACGATGCCTATCTTCCGGCGCCGCGGTTACCTGCGCCGGATTACTGC
>CAYGYD010000276.1:0-1901 GCA_964354005.1 uncultured Dehalococcoidales bacterium
GCCAGCATCGTCTCACTAAAATCAAGGGCGGTCACCATGGCGTAGTTCTTGGCCTGGCGGACGATGCTGATAGCCAGGTCACCGGTGCCACTGCCGAGGTCGAGCACTCGCCTCGGCCCGGTCGCCAGACACTCGTGGGCCGCCTGCCAGCGCCACCGCCGGTCAAACCCCCAGGTGATGACCCGATTGACCAAATCATATTGCTGGGGTATGGTGTTGAACATGCCATACAGAGGTCGGCTCTGAAATTCCTTTGGCTCCGCTTGATTCATGCTGTTGCTTTGAAGATGACCTGTCTAGATGACCTCGGCCAGAATATAGCCGATACCCAGCAATAGCTGGGTGACCAGCACCACCAGGACATTATTGGCCATGGCTGGGACCAGCTTACTCATATCGTCGGACTTTAAAGCGCCCTGAATCGCCCTGATGGCCAGGGGCAAAGTCGCCAGGGCGATTAGCGAAAAGACTGGCATCTGTCCAAAAACCACACTGGCAATTATCCACAAGTAAACGGCGATAGCCACCCCTGAATAGACCCAGCTCGCCTTCCTCTTACCCACGGTAATGGGCAGGGTCTGTCGGCCAGCCTTTTTATCGGCTTCAGTGTCCGGGAATTCGTTCAGCAGAAGCAGGTTATACACCAGAAAGCCCGAAGGTATGGAGGCGATTATCGCCGCTAGAGGCTGCTCCGGAGCGATGTAGCTGGCCGTCTGAACAAAGTAAGTTCCCAGTACCGGCAAAGTGCCCAGGCCCAGGCCGGCGGCCCATTCCGGCGACTTCATCCGGAGGATGAAAGGGGTGTAGGCGAGGATGCATATTGCCCCGGCGAGAAGCAAAGGCAACAACTGCCAGCCCCGCTCAATGAGGAAGTAAACCCCGATGGGCACGATTAATATGAAGGCCCCCATGCCCAGCCAGAAGACCTGCCGGGGTGTCATCCCGGCGGCTGGTAGAACCCCACTGCCGCCGCTGAAAGGCGTCCTCTGCACCTCCAGGTCAATGCCACTGCGATAGTCAAAATAGTCGTTGAGCACATTGACACTGATGTGAGCCAGCAGCAGCCCGATAAATGCCAGCAGGGCATAGAAAAGGCGAAAAGAGCCATCATACGAGGCCATGGTGGTACCCAGAAACGCCAGCACCACGGAGAGAAGCAGGAACTGCGGTCTAGTTTCCAAAAACCATACTTTCATTTTTCTTTATGTGCCATCGCCACATGTTGGGGCCAGCATTTTTTGTGTACATAGGCGGCGCATTTAGCGCAATGGTAGATATACGCTCGCACGTCCTTCCCGCAAACCGGGCACTTCATGGCTTACCTCCCTTGTGTTGTTATCTTTACCTCGTCACCGACCCGGGCGTTGAGATAGGCCGAGGCGTTGCCTTCCTTCATGGATATTTCCAGATGGTCGCTGCTGCCAATGAGCGACAGAAGCCCCTGGCTTTCAGCATAGGTCCGGCTCAACCCCTTGATTAGCCGGCCGCTGACTTCGACCGTTATTGTCTCTCTGGCTTCAGGCAAATCGTGGCGGTTAACATTCGTAATCAGGTTGCCAAAGCTGTCAATATGGAGAATATGGCCCACCAGTGAGCCATTCGCCCCCCTATGTGGTCGGGGGATTGGCAAAACGGTCAGGTCTGTCATCTTATCGCCAAATTCCAGCGGTGGCTGGCCGAGGGAAAGGCGCGCGGCGACAGGAGCGAAGATGTCCCGACCGTGAAAGGTGGCACTGACTGGCGACCGCCAGTACCGCGGTTCAGTGATGGCTACCGCTTCCAAACCTGGCCTGAGTTCGGCTAAGTGCTGACTGGTGGTGGCCACTCCTGGTTTAACCCGGAATTCCTGCACCACATAGCTGAGCACGCCGTTATCGGGGGCGACGAAACAGGCGGTCGGT
>CAYGYD010000277.1:0-1897 GCA_964354005.1 uncultured Dehalococcoidales bacterium
AAATCCAGGGCGAAGTCCTCCATCGCCGGGTATAATACTTCCTCCACCGTCCGGTTAAGGCGGTGGATTTCATCAATAAAGAGTATGTCCTGACGACGCAGGTTGGTCAGGATAGCCGCCAGGTCGCCGCTCCGTTCGATGGCGGGACCGGAGGTTATTTTGATGTTGACTCGCATCTCGGCGGCGATGACATAAGCCAGGGTGGTCTTGCCCAGGCCAGGCGGGCCATAGAGCAGGATGTGGTCGAGTGGTTCGCCCCGACCCTTGGCGGCGGCGATGGCAATATTCAGGTTCTCCTTAATCTTGTTCTGCCCGATGAAGTCATCTAGAGACTTGGGTCGCAGACTGGCATCAAGGGGTATATCTTCCGGGCTGGGTTTATTGGAAACAATACGCGGCATGCTTTACTTACTCCAAATCAACGACCTTATTATAGCACAAGACTCCTCACGGGAGGTTGTTTGACAACCCCTCACCCTTAATCCTCCCCCCTTGGCAAGGGGAGAGGGAAGAATATTATGAAAACGGGGCGAAGCCCCCTTTGGGTCCTCTTATTTAACAGTTTCGTAAATAGAAGAGCCGACCCAAATCGGGTCGGCTCTTGCCATTCAAAAAGCCTTTGCCGGCTGGCTTCAGTTCGTCAACAATGGAGGCTCCGGCTCAGCGAGCGGCTCAGCAGGCGTCTCCGCCTCAGTTATCACCTGGGCGGCAGCAATCGAAGCCGGGGAGCGGGCCGGGATTAGTCGACCAATAATAACATTCTCCTTCAACCCCACCAGCTTATCCACGGCACCCTTGACGGCGGCATCGGTCAGCACCTTGGTTGTCTCCTGGAAGGAGGCTGCCGCCAGCCAGCTATTGGTGCTCAGCGAGGCTCGGGTTATGCCCAGCAACACGGTGTGCGCCGTGGCCGGCTCGCCGCCCTCGGCCAGTACCTCAGCGTTTATGTCTTCATACTGGAACCGGTCGATTAGCTCTCCGGGCACCAGCTCGGTGTCTCCTGAGGAATCAACGCGGACCTTGGACAGCATCTGGTGGATGATGATTTCAATGTGCTTGTCATTGATGTTAACGCCCTGCGAGCGGTAGACCCGCTGCACCTCGTCCGCCAGGTACTGCTGAACGGCCTCACGGCCGAGGATATTGAGCATCTCCTGCGGGTTGATGGCACCATCGGTCAACTGCTGGCCAGCCTTGACCGTTTCCCCGGTCTGAACCCGGATGTGGGTAGCTGCTGGCACATTATACTCGCGCTCCTCTTTCTCTTCGTAGAGGATGGCAATGCGCTCGTCCTCAATCGCTACCTGACCGGCCACGCCGGCCAGAATCGGAGTGGCGCCAGCCACGGCTGGTGGCAGTGATTTTTTTTCTTTTTCAAGTGATTTTTTTCCCTTTTCAGCGGGCGGACTGGCCAGCGTCGTGCCGATGTCTACCCATTGTCTATCCTTCACCTTAACCTTGAAGCCAGGGGGCAGCGCGTATTCATCGCGAAAGATTTCCGTGCCGGTAATCCTGATTTTGTCGCCTTCCTCACTGTGAATAACTTCCACCACGCCATTGATGTCAGAAATTATAGCGGGGTTTCTCGGCTGTCTGGCCTCAAAGAGCTCTTCCACCCTGGGGAGACCGCTGGTGATATCCAGTCCCACCACGCCACCGGTATGGAAGGTACGCAGGGTAAGCTGAGTGCCCGGCTCACCAATGCTCTGGGCGGCAATTATGCCCGCGGCTATGTTGAGGTCAACCAGATGCCCGCGGGCCAGGTCGCGGCCATAGCAGTGCTGGCAGACACCACGCCGTGACTGACAGCTCAGCGGCGACCGGACATACACTCTGTTGATGCCAGCGGCGATGATTTCGCTGGCCTTCTGCTCGTCAATCTCCTCATTTCGGTCAA
>CAYGYD010000278.1:0-1886 GCA_964354005.1 uncultured Dehalococcoidales bacterium
ATGGTATACAGGCAATGTACCCTGGCTTTTTGCGACCCGAGCTGCGCGCAGCTTTTCGCAAGCCTTGCTCGTCATTGTTGTTCCGCTATATGTAGCTGCGGCCGGTTATTCCACTCCGCAGGTAGGCTATCTGTTATCAGTCGCCCTGGCTGGTTCAACCGGCATGACAATCCTTGTTGGCGTCTTCTCTGATCGGTATGGCCGCAAGTCCCTGTTGATGATAATGGCGGGACTGGCAGCAATTGGGTCAGCAGTCTATGCTCTGACAACCCAGTTCTGGGTGCTAGCCCTAATGGCAGCAATAGCCTCAATCCGTGGTGGTGGAGCCGGGAGTGGTGGTGGCCCAAAAACCCTTGTCATTCTAGCTATTCGTATGATAATTGTGATAATATGATACTGCGGTTTTCAAGGGCCCCTGTAGCTCAGGTGGATAGAGCACCGGCCTCCGGAGCCGGGCGCGGGCGTTCGAGTCGCCCCAGGGGTACTTTTTTGCAGGTATGAAACGGGGGATAAGGTGACGGACAAAAACGGGCTTATTGAGATTAGATGGCATGGTCGCGGTGGCCAGGGGGCGGTGACTTCAGCCGAACTACTGGCCAAGGCGGCCATCAATGAAGACAAGTATGCTCAGGCCTTCCCCGCCTTCGGTGCCGAGCGGCGGGGAGCGCCGGTCCTGGCCTTTGACCGCATCAGTAGTCAGGTGCCAATTAGAGTGAGAGCTGAGATTACGACGCCCGGCGTGGTGGTCGTGCTGGATTCCAGTCTCCTGCGTGTGGTCAATGTCACCGCTGGACTGAAGGTAAAGGGGACGCTGGTCATTAACAGTCACAAGACACTATCAGAGATTGAAACTAATTTTGGCCATAAATGGCGGCTGGCCGTCATTGATGCCACCAGGATTGCTCGTGAGGTGCTGGGTGTGCCTATTGTTAATACTGCTATGCTTGGCGCTTTACTGAAAGCCACTGGCATAGTCAAACCGGAGTCCTTGTTTGAACCATTGAGAGAGCGGTTCGGGCGTCTGGCCGAAAGAAACATCCAGGCGATGGAGAGGGCCTTCAACGAAACCGTAGTTAAGGAGTCGACATAATGGCGAAGACCGAGAATGTACCCTGGAAGGAGCTGAGAATCGGTGCCATCATTGATGAGCCGGGTGGGGCGGTGGAATATAAGACTGGCGACTGGAAATCGCAGAGGCCAGTCCTGGACAAGGCCAAGTGCACCAAATGCGGCCTTTGCTTTATCTACTGTCCGGAGGGTTGCATCCGGCCGGACGAGGAAGGCTATTTTATAGCCGATTTGACTTTCTGCAAAGGCTGCGGTATCTGCGCCAAGGAGTGTCCGAAAAAGGCAATCACGATGGTGGTCGAGGAGGAGTAACCGATGGCGAAGAGAATTGGTATTGAGGTCTCGCTGGCGATTGCCGAAGCCGTCAAGCTGGCTAAGGTTGATGTGGTGGCGGCCTATCCCATTACTCCGCAGACCCACATTGTTGAGCACCTGGCGGAACTCGTGGCTAATGGTGAATTGGATGCCAGCTACATTCCTGTTGAATCTGAGCACTCCGCCATGAGTGCCTGTCTTGGGTCGGCGGCGGTTGGGGCGCGGACTTTTACCGCCACGGCCGGCCAGGGGTTGGAACTGATGCATGAAGTACTTTATGTTGCCTCCGCTATGCGGCTGCCTATGGTCATGGCGGTAGCCAACCGGGCGCTATCGGCACCGATAAACATCTGGGGTGACCACTCGGATGCCATGGCCGTCCGTGATACCGGCTGGATTCAAATCTTCACCGAGAACGGGCAGGAGGTCGTCGATAATATCCTGTGTGCCTTCCGTATTGCCGGTGACCAGCGAGTCTTGCTGCCGGTAATGGTGCATCTGGA
>CAYGYD010000279.1:0-1864 GCA_964354005.1 uncultured Dehalococcoidales bacterium
TGCCTTGACCTCTGTCTGGTGGTGGAGGAACTGAGCCGGGTCTGCAGTGGCGTGGCCGTCAGTTATGCCGCCAGTGGACTGGGCAGTTTTTCTGTGCTGGAATACGGCAGTGAAGAACAGAAACGCAAATATCTGCCCGAAATTGCCTCCGGAGCCAGATTGGCCGCCTTTGCCTTAACCGAACCCACTGCCGGCAGTGATGCCAGCGCCATCAGAACCACGGCTGAGAAAACTCAGGGCGGTTATGTTCTCAACGGCACCAAGCAGTTTATTACCAACGGCGGCGAAGCGGAGATATATACCGTTATCGTCCTGACGGATAAGACCAAAGGCGCTCGCGGTGCCAGTGCCTTCCTGGTAGAGAAGGATACGCCCGGTTTCTCCTTTGGTAAAAAAGAAAAGAAGATGGGCATCCGCGCCTCGGCCACCAGAGAGCTGGTTTTCCGCAACTGCACTATCCCGGCCGAGAACATGATAGGTCGGGAGGGGCTGGGCTTCATTATGACCATGAGAATCCTGGACCGCTCCCGCCCCGGCATTGCCGCTCAGGCGGTCGGCATCGCTCAGGGCGCCCTGGAAGCGGCCGTCGACTATGCCCGCCAGCGCATTCAGTTCGGCCACCCGATTATCGCCCAGCCGGTAGTCCAGAACATGCTGGCCGAAATGGCCATTCAGGTAGAAGCCGCCCGAGCCCTGACCTATGCCGCCGCCCGGATGATAGACGGCGGCGCCAAAAACTTCACCGAAGAATCGGCCATGTCCAAAGTCTTTGCCTCCGATATGGCGATGAAAGTCACCACTGACGCCGTGCAGGTTTTCGGTGGGGCCGGCTATATGCGAGATTACCCGATAGAGAAAATGATGCGCGACGCTAAAATCACCCAGATATACGAAGGCACCAACGAAGTGCTGAGAAGCGCCATCGCCACCGAACTCCGCAAGAGACGGGGCCGGCAGGATTGAGGCATTCCGAAAAATGAACACCATCGTTTGCCTCAAGCAGGTGCCCGGTACCACCCAGGTCAAGATTGACCCCCAGACCAATACCCTCATCCGGCAGGGCATCAAGAATATCGTCAACCCTCTGGATACCTACGCCCTGGAGGAGAGCATTCGCCTCAAGGAGCGCTATGGCGGCCAGGTCACGGCTATCAGCATGGGGCCGCCACAGGCCGAGGAGATACTCCGGGAAGCCATCAGCACCGGCGCCGACCAGGCCATTTTGTTAAGCGATAGCGCCTTTGCCAGCGCCGATACCCTGGCCACGGCCTATACTCTCGCTGAAGCCATCAAGAAGATTAAGGACTTTGACCTTGTCATCTGTGGTCGGCAGACCCTGGATGGTGATACCGGGCAGGTCGGCCCGGAACTGGCCGAGATGTTAGCCCTGCCGTTCATCGCCTACGTCAGTAAGGTTGAAGAGATAAAAGACCGATACCTGCGAGTCCAGCGCCTGGTTGAAGACGGTCACGAGGTTATGGAAACGACCCTGCCCGCCGTAATCACCGTGGTCAAAGAAATAAATGTCCCCCGCCTCCCTTCCCTGCGCGGACTGGCCAGAGCCAAAAGTGCCCGGATACCGGTCTGGTCAGCTCAGGACCTGGGGGTTGACCCGAACATGGTGGGGCGGGCCGGGTCAGCCACCTGGGTGGTCAAAATCTTCTTCCCCCAGCGAGTCCACCGCGCCGAAATACTCCCGGGAAGCGCAGAGGCGCAGGTAGACAGTCTAATCAATAAACTGAAAGAGGCCAGTCTAATTTAGGAGACGAATGGGAATCCGGGTTGATTTTGAGAAATGTACCGGCTGCGGCAACTGCGTGCCCGTCTGCCCCTTTGGCCTGATTGAAATCATTGATGACCAAGC
>CAYGYD010000280.1:0-1849 GCA_964354005.1 uncultured Dehalococcoidales bacterium
GCGGCAGGGGGACAACTTCCAGTCCGGCCTCTTCGCACTCATCGGCGGAAAGGACACTGGGGCCACCCCCGCCCCCCGTTATGCCCACTCGCCGCCCGCGGATTGGGGGCAGGAAAGAGAAGGAAACAGCCAGGTCAGTCATTTCATCAAAATTCTCGGCCCAAAGTGCCCCCGCCTGCGCTACCACCGTTTGCCAGGTCCGGGCTGTGCCGGCAAGCGAGGCGGTATGAGAGATGGCCGCCCTGGCTCCGGATTGGCCTCGGCCGCCTTTGGTGATGATTACCGGTTTGCTAGCCGCGGCCCGACACAGAGCATCATAAAATTTCCGGCCGTTCTTCACACCTTCTATGTACATCACGATTATTTTCGTCTCCGGGTCCTGTGAGAAGTAATCCAGATAATCGGACTCATCAAAGTCCAGGGCGTTGCCGTAGCTGATGACCTTGCTGAAACGGATGCCGCGCATGGCCGCCAACAGCACGAAAATGGCCGCGCCACCGCCAGTCTGGGACGCCATCCCGGTGAACCCCGATTCTTTGGGCAGGTCGTAGGCAAAAGAGATGCCCTCTTTGGGATAATAGAGGCCCATGCAATTCGGGCCGATGAGTCGGATACCCGATTTTCTAGCCTGTCTCAATACTTCCTGTTCCAGCTCCGCGGCCTGGCGGTGCCCCGTCTCGCTGAAGCGCGCCGTGTAGAGATGCACTACCTTAACACTCTTCTGTGAGCACTCGGCCAGCATATTCAGGACTTCTGATGCCGGAACGCAGGAAATAACATAATCCACTGTTCCGGGAATCGCCATCAGGCTGGGATAAGCTTTGAGGCCGAGAATCTCCGGATAGTTCGGGTTTACCGGATAAATCTGACCGCGGAAACCGTAGTCCAGGAGATGGCGAGTGAAACTATAACCCCAGGCGCCGGGTGTGCCTGAAGCCCCGACCACGGCGATTGAGCGGGGATGGAGGGCTTCCTCTAGCGGATGAGCTGTCATTCCTGTTACCTCTCAATCGCCAGTATAATATACCCCTTGTCCTGGGTGCAATTCTGGCTCATGCGGTTGACAATCCAGCCTCCGAGCATTACAATCACCATCACCAAAGAGACGATTCCCAATGTCACAAAACGCATTGACTACCTTGGTTATCCCTTGTTTAACAGCCTGAGGTTGGTAAGAAGGAGTTCAACTTGTCCTTTGAGACACTGCTAGTTGAGAAGCAGCCTAATCTGGGTATCATCACCCTCAATCGACCGGAGCGACTTAATGCCCTGAACCTGGCCCTGACCACGGAGTTTGACCGGGCTATTACCCAGTTTGAGCAGGACGGCGAGGTCAAGGTCATCATTGTCACCGGCGCTGGAGAGAGAGCCTTCTCGGCTGGCGCTGATATCCACGAATTGAGCCAGCAATCGGAACAGCAACTTAAAGAGCGGGGCACCCACTTTACCGACTGGACCTGGCACCTGGCCACCTGCCAAAAACCGACCATCGGCGTCATCAACGGTCTGGCTTACGGCGGGGGTGCGCTGATGGCTTCTATCTTTGACATGCGCATCGGGTGCGAGCGTAGCGCCTTTCGTTTTCTGGGTGTGGTGTATGGTCGGATTAATTCCACCTGGACATTGCCAATGATAGTGGGCTGGCCGATGGCCAAGGAATTGCTCTTAACCGGGCGTTTGGTTGAGGCTCAGGAAGCCTGGCGAATCGGCCTGCTCAACCGGCTGGTGCCCGCCGGCGAGTTGATGAAGTCGGCCATGGAAATGGGGCAGACCATCGCGGCCCACGATGCCGGGGTAGTTCGGGTAATCAAGGAGATACTGAACACCGATATTGGCCTGAAGTGGCGGG
>CAYGYD010000281.1:0-1838 GCA_964354005.1 uncultured Dehalococcoidales bacterium
GCTTGAGGTAAAATTAAAACAGTCTCTAAGATAAAAGGAGGGATAAGGTATGAAAAGGAAAGCTGTGTGGTTAATAGTGACCGGTCTCATGGTGACGGCACTGGTACTGGTTTCCTGCGGACCGGCCACCACGACCACGCCACCCACCACCGCACCACCCACGACCGCACCCCCGACAACAGCACCACCAACCACAAAACCACCCACCGCTGAGCCGCAATATGGCGGCACAATCACCTGTTTTGGTACGGGGACGACCATTGAGCCCATTAGCTGGGACCCGGCGTCACTCGACTGGCGCAATGATATCAATCTCGGACCCTATATGGAAAACCTGCTAATGGGTGACCTGTCCAAGGGACCGAGAGGCACGAACCAGTTTGACTACCGCGAGAGTCAATATTTCCCTAATGAATTAGTGAAAGGTTGCTTGGCCGAAAGCTGGGAAATAGGTAGCGACCTCAAAACCCTGACTTTCCATATACGCAAGGGAGTAATGTGGCAGGGCAGGACCGGTGTCATGACGGCCCGAGAGCTGACGGCGGCAGATGTCGCCTATACCTTCAACCGTCTGTTCGCCGCCACCGCGGCCCCGCAGTTCTACTATTTCTGCGATAGCGCCTCTGCCCCGGACAAATACACAGTAGTCATCAAACTGAAGGAATACAGCGATATCTGGTGGCAGTACATCGGCTATGGATGGTATTGCCAGATATACCCCCCGGAATTGGTGACGGCCGGCATTACTAATTGGAGGAATGCCGTCGGCACCGGACCCTGGATACTCAAGGACTATGTCAGCGGCTCTTCCCTGACCTTTGAAAGGAACCCCAACTACTGGGACAAGGAGACCATTGGCGGCAAGGAATATAAAATTCCCTTTGCCGACAGGATGGTCTGGCCTATCGTCACTGATGAATCTACCCGGATGGCGGCGCTCCAGACAGGTAAGGTCGACTTTGCTATAGGAGTTAGCTGGAGATACAAGGATACTCTGGCGAAGACTAACCCCGATATGGCGATATATCCGTATTTGGCCGGTGGCAATATGGCCATCGCTGTGAAGGTGGATAAAAAGCCCTTTGACGATATCAGGGTGCGGAAGGCGCTGAGCATGGCGATAGACCGGGAATCCTACATCAAGGCACAACTGGGTGGTACGGGAGAAATCGTTAGTTCCTACCTCTCGGCACGCTGGAAGGATGTGTTTACACCGCTGGACCAGTTACCGGCGGGAGCTAAAGAGGTCTTTGAGTATAACCCGGAAAAGGCAAAACAGCTTCTGAAGGATGCCGGCTATCCTGATGGCTTCAAAGCTGAAATGGTAACCCTGACTACCCCCGCCACAGTTGACCTCTGCTCAATGATCGTCGACTTCTGGAAGAAGAATCTTAACGTTAATGTTACGCTCAGGACGCTGGAATATGCTACCTATTTGGGTGTCCAGTACGGTAAGACCTATCAAGACATGTTTTATTATAACACGGGGGTCCGTTACCCCGCTCTCCTGCTACGGGAAATGGCAACGCCAGGTCAGTTCTGGAACCCGACGAATTTTAACGACCCCTACTACACCGCTCTGGCTATGAAGGCCGTCGGGACAGCCGACCCGGTGGCGCAAAAACCGATGTTGAAAGAGCTAAATGTCTATCTTATTGAAAAGTGCCCCTATGTACCTTTACCAACGCCTTATAGTTACGCCTATGCCCATCCCTGGGTAAAGAACTGGTATGGTGAACACAGTATCGGGTGCTACCAACAAGGTCCCATAGATGCCAGAATCTGGATTGACCGCGACCTGAGGGAGGAGAAGACAGGCAAGAGGTAGCGTAAGAGGT
>CAYGYD010000282.1:0-1827 GCA_964354005.1 uncultured Dehalococcoidales bacterium
ATAATCCGGCTGTTCTCCGGCAGTTTCTGAATGGCATCAACAATCTGCTCCACCGTCTGGCTGGCAATTTCCCGACCGCACTTGGGACAGTGCGGGTGACCGACCCGCGCAAAGAGCAGGCGCAGGTAGTCGTAAATCTCGGTCACGGTACCCATGGTGGAGCGCGGATTCTTGCTCGGCCCCTTCTGGTCAATGGAAATGGCCGGACTCAGTCCCTCAATATAATCGACCTCCGGCTTCTCCATCCGCCCGAGGAACTGGCGGGCATAAGCGGAGAGCGACTCCACATATCGGCGTTGGCCTTCAGCGTAGATGGTATCAAAGGCCAGGGAGCTTTTCCCCGAGCCAGAAACACCGGTAATTACGACCAGCTTATCACGCGGGATAATAACATCTATGTTCTTGAGATTATGCTCGCGCGCACCCTTAACAATTATCGAATCTAATGGCATAAGCGCCTCTTTCTCTCCCCAAACAAATCTATTGTAACACCTGGCCTTAAGCCCTCACAACCATAAGGCGTGACCAACCCATCCCCCCGCCCCCTTCCCTTGGTAAGGGAAGGGGGCGTAGGAGTAAGAGAGGGGCTTCGCCCCTCTCTAAAATCCTTCCCTCTCCCCGACTGGTCGGGGAGAGGGGGATAAAGGGGGTGAGGGGTTGACACACAGCCTCATTTTTGTAACTTGACAGAGGACTGGGCAAAGTCATAGAATGCTACTGGCTTTCGGGAAGCCAGGTGCCTTTTAAGCTTTTGAGAAGGAGGTGTAAGCATGTTACCAGAAGAGGTCAAGAAGTTCATCGGTCAGCAGGTTGGCACCAGCATCTTTGAGGTAGAAAAGGAACCAATCAGGAGATTCGCTGACGCCGTGGATGACCCGAATCCGCTCTACTGGGACGAAGAGTATGCCAAGAAGTCAAGGTACGGTTCAATTATTGCTCCTCCGGGATTTATTTCCTCACCGTGGTATGCCGGGCGGGCGGTCAAATGGGCTAAGAAAGAGGCCGCCACGGAAGGCTTGGGCCGGTCTGACCTAATTATGGCTCTGGTCCAGGCCGGTTACTGGCGCGTCCTTGATGGTGGGATGGAATACGAGTTCTTTAAGCCGGTCAAGGCCGGGGACACCATAAAATCGGCATCAGTAGTCAAGGATATTATTGAGCGCGAGGGCCGTACCGGCAAGATGGCCTTCATGATTACCGAGACCACCTATACCAACCAGAAGGGCGAAGTAGTCGCTAAAGCCCGTGGCACTTCCATCCACCGCTAAACGCACTGATTATTGCGAGGAGGGAAAGAAATGGCGAAGCAACTATACTGGGACGATATTAAAGAGGGCGACGAAGTCACCACACTACCCAAGATTGCCACTACCCAGATGCTGGTTAAGTGGGCCGGCGCTTCAGGCGATATGAACCCACTGCATTGGGATGAGAAGTTTGCCGCCAACCAGGGCGTTGGCAAGCCTATTGTCCATGGCGCTCTGAAGCGGCAGTGGCTCGTTCAACTGATGACCGACTGGGTGGGCGAAGAGGGGTTCCTCAGAAAGTTCTCCTGCCAGTACCGCTCGATGGACTGGCCACGACCAATGGCTACCATGGTCGGCCCTGAGGAAGGCGAGACCTGGCACTGCAAGGGTAAAGTCACCAAAAAATATGTGGAGGGTAACGAGCCTCTGGTCGACTGCGATATCTGGGTGGAGAACGGCAAGGGTGAGGCGACCACCCCCGGCAAGGCCACCGTTATGTTACCAAAGAGGAAATAGTCCTCCATAGTTTGACTGACAGGACAGCGGATGGCTGACAGACTTCAGGGTAAGGTAGCTGTTG
>CAYGYD010000283.1:0-1818 GCA_964354005.1 uncultured Dehalococcoidales bacterium
AGTGGTCTATTTTGCCACGGGAAGCCTTAAAGACAAACTCGTTAACGCCCTTCCACTGTCCTAGCCGAGGGTCAACGATCTCACCCTTAGGCACCGGCTGGTTGGGGCCGGTGGGGTTAATCTCGTTGGAAGCCTTGCAGTCCATCCAGTTATAGGAACCGCAGAGACCGGTTCTCTCCGGACTGATCGTACAGACATGGCTTGGCGCAAAGGACTGACACAGCGTGCAGGAGTAGTAGGTTTCCGTGGTCTCATCGGTCATGCCCTCAATACGGGCATCTCTGGTTTGGTAGACAGCCTTAGCTTTTTCTACTATCTCCTTTACTTTATCTTCCTCGGTGTAGAGCTTGACCTGCATTTTGTCAAATATACGGCCAAAGTCCTGGTGCAGTTTAGCGTGGAGAATGACACCGATATGGCGGAGCTTGAAGCCCTTTTCCACGGCTTGCTTGCTGACCCTGAGCCAGGCAATATCCCTCTGTCCGATGTGCATCGCCCCCTGAGCGTAGTTGATAAGATGGTGAATCTGGCGCTCCAGGATTGGCTCGTAGTCCTCCTGCATATCGCGGCCAGCCACCTCAACGGTGATAGCTAATGGCAGTTTGGAACCAGCCGGCACATCCGTCATCTCACGGCCGATGACTTCAACCTTGCCATCCTCGACCTCATCCATCCGCTTGGTGGTCACCCACTCCACCATCCGGGTGCGACCACCACCGCACTCCAGGTAGATATCCTCGCCGCGGACTCTCTCACCCTCAAAAGCGGCACCGAAGGCGACGGGAATCGGCATCTCGGCCACGGTCACCTTCAGCCCACGTACCTCAACGGACCGGGCGACAATCTTGTCATGCGGGATGTTAGAGACCACATGCTCGTAGGTGCAGATACCGGTGGGCAGAACCTGCGGGATGGGGGTGTCAGCAATGACCGGGAAGCCCCAGTTGATGGCGCCGGCGCCGTTGGCATACCATTCGTCAGTCACAAAGCCAAGAGGCATGGCAAAGGCGAAGACACGGTCTTTATTGTAAATAAGTATCTTGCGAAAATCGCCGGGCTGAATACCACCGAAAGACATGGCGGCCCGGGTGGCAAAGCCCATGGCGAACACCGTGGCACTGGTGTCTGGCCCGAAGGAGACCAGACGGGTGGGCCAGCCAATCTGCACCCCGGCTTCCACCAGTTGCTCGGCGAACCTCTGGCCGTTATATTCACCAGCCATGAAGACATAGAGGTTCTTCTGCTGGAGTTCCTGAGCAATCTTAGCGGCGATTTCCTTGGTTGGTGCCGCGCCAAGAATGGCGGCAAAGCCCGGCGCGGTGCCATCAACGAATTCAATACCTCTCTTCCGGAGAATAATGTCGTCAGCGGCCCCCAGCCAGATGTTCTCGTCGGTCGGGTCTTCCCCCTTAACATAGAATTTTGGGTTTTCCAAGTACCGAATAGCTTCCATCATTTCTTCAGCGAAGAAAGTAACCATCCCGGCATCAAGGGCCGGTGCCAGATAGGGTAGCGGGTGAAGCTCCTTAACCGGTGGGGGCAGTATCACCTTGCACTTCTTAAGAACTGGCTCCATATCGCCCAGCTTGGCCACCTTCATACCCAGAATGCCATAGATGACTGGCAAATAGTAGGCGGTATTGGGGAAGCCCACCGGCTCGTTGGGTCCCCATTTATCCATCGCCTCCTGCCACTTCTTCTCGGCCTGGTCAAAAATCTTGTGCGCCCCGCGGATTGCTGCTGATGCAATTATCTTCGACATTTATTAAAGCCCTCCAATCCTATTTTTACTGACATGGCGCTTAAGTCAGTTCTCGC
>CAYGYD010000284.1:0-1795 GCA_964354005.1 uncultured Dehalococcoidales bacterium
TCAAAAAGGAACTCGCGCAGGGTGCCGGTGGCCTCAAGGACCGGCGGACTCATGGTTATGGCGGGAGTGGCGATTTTTCCGGCACTTCTCACTGCCCAGGAGTGTTCAATAATATCGCAGACCATGGTGTTGACGCGCTCACGGTGGGAGTGCCCTAAGACAGCAATGGCTGGGGCTGGTAAATCATCTTCGGTGATAACGCCGGCGCGGACAGCATCAACAGTATCATGGTTGACATAGGCCACGATATCAGCAATCCGGCAGACCTCACCCTCCAGCGTGTTCACTACTCCCCAGTCTTCCAGCGTATTTATCCTGGACTTTGAGTGGTTGAGGATGCCATCTCTCACCTCCCAGGTCAGGTTGAGTCCTTGGCCGTCATTTTCCAGGAGGTCAACCACGCGCAGGCTCTGCTCGTTGTGTCGGAACCCCTCGCGGTAGAGTTCATTGAGAACGTCCTCACCGACATGGCCAAAAGGGGTGTGACCGAGGTCATGACCCAGGCCGATAGCCTCAGTCAGGTCTTCATTAAGATTCAAGGCGCGAGCAATCGTGCGCGCTATTTGGGCGACTTCCAGGGTGTGGGTGAGGCGGGTAACATAATGGTCGCCCTGAGGAGCAATGAACACCTGGGTCTTGTGTTTGAGGCGGCGGAAAGCCTTGGAATGGATAATACGGTCGCGGTCGCGCTGGAAGGCAGTGCGTACGGGACAGGGTTCTTCGGGTCTGAGCCGGCCGCGTGACAGCTTGCTTTTTACCGCATGGGGGGAGAGGCTTTCTTCCCGCTCCTCCGTCATCTCGCGGATGCGCCGCTCGCTAATCATTCGGGCTTGATTCCTAAACGCTGTTCCACCCGGGCGATTATTTCTCGGGTCTGGTCAATCATATCGGGGCTGATTGAGACCGAGGTAATCCCCCACTCCACCAGTTTCTCCGTGAGTTCGGGATAGACTGATGGGGCCTGTCCACAGATGGAAGAAGTGATGCCCATGCTCTTGGCGACCTTCACCGCCCTTTCCAGAGAGAGCATAACCGCTTCGTCCCTTTCATCGAAGGTGCTGGCCAATTTGGCACTATCACGGTCAACGCCCAGAGTGAGCTGGGTCAAGTCATTCGAGCCGATGGATATGCCATCAATACCAGCGGAGACGAACTTCTCAAGGAGTATGATATTGGATGGCACCTCCACCATCATCCAAATTTTGAATTCGGGAGAGCGCTTCAACCCCTCGGCCGCCATAATCTTCAGTGTTTGCTCCAGCTCCGGAACGGTGCGGACGAAAGGAATCATGACCCAGAAGTTCTTGTATTGTTGTCTTACCTTCTTGATAGCGGCCAGTTCCAGCTTGAAGGTCTCGATGTCAGTAATATAGCGTGAGGCGCCCCGATAGCCAAGCATCGGGTTCTCTTCTATCTCTTCATACTTCTCGCCGCCTTTGAGAGCGCGGTACTCATTGGTTTTGAAATCATTGGTGCGATAGACTACCGGGCGTGGGCGGAAGGCCTTGGCGAAGGTAGTGAGTCCTTCGGCCAGTTCATCGACGAACTCCTGGCCGCGTTTCTGGCTTATCATGTAGCTGGGATGTTCGCCAATCTGAGCCACCATGAATTCCGCCCGGAGTAGACCCACGCCATCGACATTGCGGGCGGCGACCCGGTCGGCGAGCTCGGGCTGGGCTAGATTCACATAGACCCTGGTCTTGGTCTTAATCGTGTCTTCCAGTATATGAGTCAGGGCGCTGGTTTTCATTCTACGGGTTACTTTTCCATCGTAGACATTACCGTGCGAGCCGTC
>CAYGYD010000285.1:0-1786 GCA_964354005.1 uncultured Dehalococcoidales bacterium
AGGTTACTCCTCGATTACCTCCATGAATTCGAGCAGCTGGGCATCAAGTTCGTCTCTACTCAGGAAATGCTCGATACTTCCACTCCCTATGGTAAGTTTGCCGTACAGATCATGGGGGTGATTGCCGAGTTCGAGCGCGGCAGGATCGGTGAGAGGATCCGCGAAGGCCGACAGTACCGTACCGCACAGGGGAAGTGGACCTCGGGCCGGACCTTGTATGGGTACAGGTGGCTACCTAAAGAGCAGCGGTGGGAGATTATCGAAGAAGAAGCCAGGATTGTGCGTTATATCTACCATCTTTACCTGGAAGAGAAAGTAGGAACGATGCATATTGACGCTCGCCTCAACAAAGAGGGCTACCGGACCCGGAATGGATTACCATGGCATTTTAGTGTCGTATTGTCCATCCTCTCGAATCCGGCATACAAAGGTATCCACCGCCTCGGACTAAAGATGCCGGTGATCATCGATGCCAGAACCTGGAACCGGGCAGAGCGGCAACGGCACAAGGCGCGTAAGGTTAGGGGTGAGGTCCGCAATTGGCTGCTGCAGGGGATATGCGTCTGTGGTATCTGCGGTCACGTACTGAAATGCGAGAAGAAGAATGGAAGTAAGCCGCGGTACTATGTATGCCGGGGGAGACTCAGGGAATACCATTCTGATGGGAGCCCCACCTGCACGCTGCCCTGGAAGGATGCGGAACGGCTGGAAGTGCTGGTGTGGAACAGGGTAAAAAGTGCCTTCTCCGATCCCGTGATGCTGAAGCAGTATGTGGAGAAAGCGCTTGACGAACTTGGGAAGAGGAAAGCTCAAATAGGAGAGGGCGTTCTCGGCATAGAAAAGAATCTCGCTGCTGTTTTGAAAAAGGAGGAGCGACTGGGCATGGCCTATGCCGACGGAGCACTCGCTGAGAGTGTGTACAAAGCGAAGTTACAGCAGTTAAAAAAGCAGGAAGCGGATCTAATGCGGAGACGGGACAATCTTGACCCGTCTGAACTGGTGGAGGTTGGCGAACTCAGCCGCCGGATAATGGCTGTGAAGGAACTGATGCAGAAGGGCACGATACAGCTTACCGACCTTGGGTTCTTCGGTAGCTCCGGTGACAAGTATGTCCCTCTTGGTTTTAACCCGTGGCCGGATTCCCACGGTAAGATGGCAATCGGGACATTAGCTGAGATGGAGACGGTGCTTGTCGATGAAGAAAGTGGCCTGACGGTGAAAACAAATCTCCCACCCGGTTTCAACGATCCTGCGGTTCCCGCTGCGGAGAAACGCCATCGCATCATGACAAACTGGAGGGAGTTATTGCGTTTTCTGGATATAAAGGTTATAGTCTATCCTGACCGCGCAGAGATCAGAGGGACAATCCCACCGCAGATCATCGAAGACTCAGTACACAATCGCGGCGTTGGTGTACCGGTTACCTGTTCTATGAAGGGGCAAGGGGATAGGGTCATGCATAAATGTCAAAGAGAGTAGAACCCAGTTCAAGGCTCTATTTTCAATCGTTCAGCGATTATGTTACAATACATAATAAATTCGTAGTGAGGCTTAGTGGTGAGAAAAGCGATTGACAATTTCCTGAACTATCTCACTGTTGAGAAGGGTTTTTCCGGGAATACTATCTCCGCATACCAGAATGACTTAAACCAACTGGCTGAATTTGTTGAGAAAGAGGCGGCGAAACGGAGCACCATGCCTTCCTGGGCTGGTTTTGGTCGGCAGGGGATGCTGCGGTATCTGCTCGAACTCAAGGGAAAAGATTACTCGACAACCACTCTAGCCC
>CAYGYD010000286.1:0-1739 GCA_964354005.1 uncultured Dehalococcoidales bacterium
GTGAACAAGGCGATGGCCGATTTCCAGTTTGAGGAAGCCCAGCGCCAGGTCCACGATTTTCTGTGGGGCGAGTACTGCGACTGGTACATTGAGCTGGCCAAGATTCGCCTGCGTCAGGGAGGCCTGTCTCCGGTGCCGGTGCTGGTGCATGTTTTAGAGACAGCACTCCGCCTGCTCCATCCTTTCATGCCCTTCGTCACCGAGGAGCTCTGGCAGTCCCTCAAGCGTGCCTGCCCGGCTGGCTGGCCGGCCACCGACTCCATTATGATTGCCCCTTATCCTGAGGCTGAGGACAAAGCTATTGACACCGAGTCAGAGCGGATTGTGGAAACCATCATCGAAATAATCCGCTCTATCCGCAATGCCCGAGCTGAATATAACGTGGAAACCTTGCGCTGGGTCGAGGCTCAGGTTTACGCTGGCACACTGACACCAGCTATCATGGCCTATTTCCCGGCTATTGAGACACTGGCCCGCGCCAAACCGGTTACCTTCCTGGAGAAGAGGCGGGAAGCCCGACCCGGCGAGAATGTCTTGGTCTCCGTTCTGAAAGACGCCGAAGTGGTCATACCCATGGAAAGCATGGTTGACCTTGAGGCAGAACGGCGCCGACTGCAAAAGGAGGTCGAGCAGAACGAGGCTGAGGCGGCCCGCCTTGAAGCCAGACTCAAGGACAGGCATTTTTTAACCCGGGCCCCGGAAGCGGTCGTGGAGAAAGAGCGGAACAAGCTGGCCGTGGTTCAAGATAAGCTAGCCAGACTGAAGCAGGAGCTGGCCCGGCTTCAATCCTGATGAGGTTGTTTATTAACCTCACCCCCTTTAATCCCCCTCTCCTGAAGGAGAGGGGGAGATAATTAAAAAAGAGGGGCGAAGCCCCTCTTAAACACCCCTGTCTTGGTGGGGGCGTTAGTCCCTCTCAGATGCCTCTGTGAAAGGCAGAACCTCAATGAACTCTGGCTGAAGGTCGCGCCTCTCCAGGTAATTGCTGAAGCCCTGACTCTTCAGCCAGTGCAGTGCTTTCTTGGTATCGCTGGCGACCTTCGCCTTCTCACAATGGTCGAGTCGGTATTTGAACCGCCAGTAGGTGAATTCCTTCAGTTCCGTCAGACTGATTGACTTGAGCTGGGGGTAACCTTTGTCGCGACGGAAATGCTTGAGCAGGATGGCCCTGGTGGAACCGTAAATGCGGCGGTAAGTCTCGTTGGTCGGGTCCTGATACCGGAAGTAGCCGGCAGCCCATCTCTCCTTACGCACCTCCTCCTCGACGGCCAGCACTGATGCCTCTTCAACCGTAATGCCATAGAAGTAGTTAAGGTACTGGTGGTACTTGGGACTGCCAATAAGCTCCTTGAATTTTTCGGGGCTGAGGTCAAGTGGTGGCTTGCCGTGAAAGAGCAAGGCCATCCTCTCGTCTTCCGGCAGTAAGCCGTCCACGGTTTCGCACAGTCGCTCCGCCAGCAGTAGCCAGTCGAAGGCTTCGCCGGCGATAAGGTAGCAGTAAGTCCGGCCGTTGTGAGTCTCCTCAGCCTTGGTCCATAGGCCAATCGCCTCAAGTAGAGCAATGTACCAGTGCTGACCACCGGCGATTGCCCGTTGCAGGTGATTTATGGCGATATTATTCTCTGTTGTGGTCAACTGATTTTTCAAGACTGTTGCTCTACTCCCTAACCTCACCCCCTTTATCCCCCTTCCCTTCTCAAGGGAAGGGGGCAGGGGGATGGGTTGCAATATGGGTTAGA
>CAYGYD010000287.1:0-1724 GCA_964354005.1 uncultured Dehalococcoidales bacterium
CCAAGCCCAGCAGTGCTAAAGGCCAGTATGTTAAGACCGCCACCCTGACCACAACAATGGGGCCGGGGGTTAAGCTTGACCTTAAGTCCACACTCTCAATGACCGCTGTTTGACACTGGTATAACTAAGCTAGTAAAATAGGTGCGTTAGATAGGTGAGCGAGACTGCATCATAGGGTAATAAATAGTTTTAAGGAGGATAAATGGCAGGTATCAAATCGTATGGAGCATACATCCCGTACAGAAGACTGCCCCGAAGCGTGATTAACGCCGCTTGGGGGCGTGGTGGCGGGCGTGGCGAGAGAGCCGTAGCTGGCCTCGATGAGGACTCTATAAGCATGGCAGTATCTGCCAGCATCGACTGCCTGAAAGGTACTGACCCGAAAACGGTTGACGCTGTATTTCTGGCGACTACTACCCCTCCCTATATTGAGCGTCTAAACGCGAATGTAGTGGCCAACGCCCTTGATGTCCGCCGGGATGCGCGAAACGCCGATTTCGCTAACTGCCTCAGGGCAGGCACCAGCGCCTTGCTATCGGCCATGGATGCGGTCAATTCAGGTTCGCTCAAGAATGTCCTGGTAGCCATCGCTGATATGCGTATGGGGGGCGCTGGTGGAGAAGACGAGCAAATGCTGGGTGATGGTGCGGCGGCATTTCTGGTAGGGAATGACGGGGTGGCGGTTGAGGTCGAAGGCAGTTACACTCTATCGGACGACATGGTGGACTATTGGCGAGTTCAAGGCGACACATATATCCGCTCCTGGGAGGACCGGTTTGGTCGGGACGCGGGGTACACCGTGACCCCGGTTGAAGCGGTAAAGGGGCTGATGAAGAACCTGAAGCTGACCCCTAAGGACATTACCAAAGCCTGCATCTATGGCACCAACACTAGAGCGCAGGCCGGTCTGGCCAGAGCCATGGGCCTCGCCCCGGAGCAAATTCAGGACCCACTCCTTGATAATGTTGGCAATACCGGAACAGCGCTTACACCAATGATTCTGGTTTCGGCCCTGGAAAATGCCAAGCCCGGAGATAGGTTCCTGCTGGTCGACTGGGGCAATGGCTCTGATGTCGTGTTGCTCAGGGCAACCGATGGAATAACGAAAGTTGGGGAAAGGCGAGGAGTCAAGCGTCATCTCAACATCAAGGGGCCACTCGATAACTACGGTAAGTTCCTGCGCTGGCGGGATATGGTAGCATTAGCCCCGCTCTCCCGCCCGGCCGGCGGCGCGGTGTCTATGGCGGCGGAGTGGAGAGAACGGAGGTCAGGTTTGCCTCTCTACGGAGTGAAGTGCTTGAAGTGCGGTACCGTTCAGCTCTACATGAGGGGCACCTCAATGCGCGCCCATGTCTGTCTCCAATGCCAGGCCAAGGACAACTTCGAGCCCTACCGGTTCGCTGATAAGAGAGGCAAGGTAGTCAGCTTCAGCCACGACTTCCTCGGCGGCGGCATCGACCCGCCGGCAACACGAACAGTGGTTGACTTTGAGGGAGGCGGTAGAGGTCTGTTTGACATGGTTGACCGTGACCCGGCGGAGTGCAAGGTAGGTATGGATGTCGAGATGACCTTCAGGAAGGTACGGTCTGCACCCGGCTCAAACGTCTACTTCTGGAAGTGCAAGCCGGTTAGAGATTAGCATATAGGCAAACAGTAGAACTTATTATCTAAGGAGGTAATAGAGATGGCAGGAAGTATTAAGGATAGGGTTGCCGTTGCTGGTA
>CAYGYD010000288.1:0-1718 GCA_964354005.1 uncultured Dehalococcoidales bacterium
AGGTCTTTCAATTCACTAACGAGAATATCTTTGTCCGTATCCTGGAGAATGTCCGGTCAAGAGACACCTTTGTCATCCAACCCCTCGCCTCTCCGGTTAACCAGAACCTGGTAGAGCTGCTCATCATGCTGGACGCTCTCAAGCGTGCCTCCCCGGAGCGCATTACGGCGGTCATCCCCTACTATGCTTATGGCCGCACCGATAAGAAAGACCAGCCCCGCGTACCGATAACCGCCAGATTGATTGCCGATTTGCTCACTGTGGCTGGCGCCAACCGTCTGCTGACGGTCGACCTGCACGCCGCCCAGATTCAGGGCTTTTTCAACATACCCGTGGACGAACTGACCGCCCTTTACTTGCTGAGCGACTATTTCCAGAAAAAGAACCTTAATAGCGACTTAGTAGTCGTGGCCACGGACATCGGTATCTCCAAGCGCGCCCGAGATATGGCGGAGAAGCTCAATGCCCCCCTGGCTATTATGGAAAAGAGGCGCATTGGTAATATCGACCAGACTGAGACCCTGAATGTTATTGGTGAAGTCGAGGGTAAGACCGCCCTGACGATGGATGATGAAATCGACACCGCGGGCTCTCTAGTCAACACCGTGGCCGCTTTGATAAAGCGCGGAGCTGAGAAGGTCTACGCCTGCTCCACCCACGCGGTGTTCTCCGGTCCGGCGATTCGACGCATAGCTTCCAGCCCGGTCAAGGAAGTAGTCGTTACCGACAGCCTGCCCGTCACCGGCGAGAAGAAGACGGAGAAGATTACTGTCTTATCTATCGCTCCACTCTTGGGTGAAGCCATCCAACGCATTCACACCGGGCAGTCAATTGGTGCCATGTTTAACCAAGGATAAGAGTATGATTGAAGTCTACCGCGCCGCGGGCGAGGCTGAAGCCCTCATTATCAAAGGACTGCTTGAAGCCAACGGTATACCCTGTGTCTTGAAGTCAAGCGCCGCGCCCTCCGTTCATGTCTTTGTCATTGATGGACTGGGACAGGTTAAGGTTATGGTCAACGACTCAATGGCTGAGGAAGCCAGGAGACTAATTGTGAGGAAATAACATGCTTAAATGGCTGGGGAGTCTGATTGATTCCAACGAGAAACAACTACAGCGTTTACAGCCACTGGTTGAAGAAATAAACGAGCTTGAGGCTGAGTTTGAAAAACGCAGTCTTGAAGAGCTTAGAGCCAAGACAGAGGAGTTTAAGGCTCGTCTTAAAGCCGGCAGCTCGCTTGATGATTTGTTACCGGAAGCCTTTGCCGCCGTCCGTGAAGCCGCCAAGCAGACAATCGGTCAGCGGCATTTTGATGTCCAGCTACTGGGCGGCATTGTCCTGCACCAGGGCAAAATCGCCGAAATGAAGACCGGCGAGGGTAAAACCCTGGCAGCCACCCTCCCCCTTTACCTGAACTCGCTGTCCGGCGAGGGCTGTCACCTGGTTACCGTCAATGATTACCTGGCCCGGCGGGACGCTCTATGGATGGGGCCAATTTACCACGCTCTGGGCGTCACTGTGGCCGCCATCCACAGCCAGACACCAGATAACCAGGCTCCTTCCTTCGTTTATGACCCGGCTTACGAGTCGCCCGATAAGCGCTGGAATGGCCTTCGTCCCGTTACTCGCCGTGAAGCCTACCTGGCAGATATTACCTATGGTACCAACAACGAGTTCGGCTTTGATTACCTGCGGGACAATATGGTCATCGACCTGT
>CAYGYD010000289.1:0-1699 GCA_964354005.1 uncultured Dehalococcoidales bacterium
CCGCCACTAGCCTACCCCAGACAGTAGGCAATGTCATTGGCTACTTCTCACCAGCGACCTACTTCTCCGGCTTTGTACAGGGAATAATTGATACCAGAGGCATAATCTACTATCTCAGCATTACCGCTTTGTTTTTATTTTTGGCTATCAGGTCTCTAGAAAACAGTCGGTGGAGCTAGATGCAGACTAGTCCGCAACCATATCGCTATACGGGACTCCTGGCCATAATGGGACTGGTGGCTTTACTGGCCGGCCTCATCATCATGTTGCTCCTGCCTGAGATTCGCCTGGCCGCCTGGGGTATTATGGGGGTAGGTGTCATTCTGCTGGCCTCGGCCTTTGTCCTTGATTTCAGGCGAGTCAGCCGTGCCCTCACCGGCCGACGTGGGAGGTTCAGCACCGGCACCACCGTAATGGCCTCGATTTTCATCGGTATCACCCTCCTGATTAATGGCATCAGTATCAACTTTTACCAGCGTATTGACGCCACCGCCCTGTCGCAATTCACCCTGACTCCTCAGACCAAAGATGTACTGAGCGCGCTGGCCAAACCGGTCAAGGCTCTCTGCTTTTTTGTACCGGAAAAAGATACCTATGGTATCACCACCTACGCCGCCGCCTTGTTGATGGAATATCAGAACTATACCAAGAATCTAACCATAGAATATATTGACCCGGACCAACACCCCGACCGTGCCCGACAGTACAAAATCTCACAATATCAGACAGTCGTCTTTGAAAGTGGCGGGCAGTACCGACTGGTTCCGCCAACGGCTATTATACAAACGAGCACGGACCAGGAAGGCAACCTGCAAATTGTTGGTATAGAAGCGGAACATTCCTTTACCAGCGCCATTCTGGAAGTCACCGGTGTGGCCCAGAAAAGGGTATATTTCCTTACCGGACATGGCGAGGCGGATATAAATGGCACCTATAGTTATGTCCAAAACGGCTTACGCGACGACCTTTATCTGATTGGCACCCTCAACCTCATCACCAATCCCAGCATCCCCGCTGACTGCGCCGTCCTGATAATCGCCGCGCCGCAAACACCCCTTACCGCCGGCGAGGTGGAAACCATCGACGGTTATCTTAAAGCTGGCGGGCAGGCTCTGATTCTGACCGACCCGAACTTCCCGGACGGGCTTGAGCAGTTGGTTTCTCCCTGGGGAGTGGACTTGAGCAATGGTACGGTTATTGACCCGGCGTCATCGGTTGCCCCGCGTAAGGACATGCCTCTGGTGACGAGTGAGAGGAACTTCTTCAGCCTCACCTCAGGGCTGAATATCACCGCCTACTTCCCCGGGGCGATAGGTATAATTCCGCAAGAGACAGCGCCGGCCGGTACTGAGATGCAGCCGCTGGTCTGGACCAGCAACGATAGCTGGCTGGAAAAAGACTTTGACCCGACTAAGGAGCCAGCTTTCAATGATGGCCGAGATATCAAAGGGCCAATCGCCATAGGTGCGGTCGTTGCCGCGTCCCCCAGGGATACCGGCGGACAATCATCAGAACAAGGCAAGATAGTCCGTCTGGCAATAATCGGCGACTCTGATTTCGCCTCCAACGAGCACTTCCTAGAAGTGAACAACAGCGACCTCTTTCTTAATACGGTAAACTGGCTGGCTGAGGAGACAGAACTGATTGCCATCCATCGCACGGTTACGCCCTTCCGCCGGCTGGCGGTCAACCCGGACGA
>CAYGYD010000290.1:0-1661 GCA_964354005.1 uncultured Dehalococcoidales bacterium
AGGTCCATTCTTATCTCCTTTGCTGCTCAACCTCTTCTGGACTTCTGGCTGAAGATTTGTCGCAACCCGGCGCTGAGTTCGATGCCTCGTTCCTTGAGCTTGGCTAGTTCAGGGCAGGTGCCCCGGTTCCTGTCCCTTAGGCCGATGTATCCTCAACTGGTACACAGGCATACTTACGAACAACCGTCCGGAAATGGAATCCGTGGATAGCGAAGGTCATCGATATTGGGAAAGAGCGAGGTCTTCTCAGCAGGGTTGAAACAAAGAATCTCCAATAAGGCCATCTCCCGCTGTCCGTAATACCCAGGAACCACACGGACCTAATAAACGCCCAGATGTGCCAAAGCTGTAGGTGCGATATTCCCCTCCTTTTCTGTGGCTTGTACTGTTTCAAGAAAGTCTTGACCCGCGTGTAATACTGCCTGGGTGAATAGATTGTAGTCAGAACCTGCCTATAACCATTGATAAGTGTTTCGCGGTCCATCTTGGGAACGAAGTTCATGGAGCAGTCGGTATTATCGCCAGAGACGTTCTCTAGTAAGCGGCCCTCTTTTTTCAGGCGCTGGTACAGCTTCGTACCACGGGGTGCGTTCAGCAAACCGACCATTGCGACAACGATTCCGCTCTTTTGAACCAAGCTTATCTGGCTTTTGAAGACAGAGACCGGATCACTATCAAATCCTAGGATAAATCCTCCCTGCACCTGCAAGCCGTGACTTTGTATCTTCTTGACTGAGGCAACTAGATCACGGTTCATATTCTGACGCTTATTACACTCGGTCAGACTATCCTCATTTGGGGTTTCAATGCCAACAAAAACGCTGTCGAAGCCAGCCGTGACCATCAATCGCATCAACTCTTCATCGTCGGCAAGGTTGATAGAGGCCTGCGTGGATAGCGAAAAAGGGTAGTGTCGTTCCTTCTGCCAGTCAATTACTGCCGGCAGAATTTCTGCGCTTAGTTTTGTCCTATTGGCGACAAAGTTGTCATCGACAATAAACACACCAGCTCGCCAGCCTCGATTGTATAACGCGTCGAGCTCTGCCAGGAACTGGTCTCTACTCTTGGTCCGCACTTCGCGACCGTTCAGTACAACGATATCGCAAAAGTCACAATCGAAAGGACACCCCCGAGAGTACTGGAGACTCATCGTGGTATATTTCTTGACGTCGAGGAGTTCCCACGTTGGAAGCGGAGTCTTCCTGATATCTGGTCGTTCTCCAGATGTATAGATATGTTTAGGATTGCCCTTTCCCAGGTCTTCTATAAAAGCCGGGAGTGTAGTCTCAGCCTCATTAAGTACCAAATGGTCTACTTCCTCAAATTTCTCATATTCACTGGTAAAGAGGGGACCGCCGGCAACCATCCTAACCCCGAGTTTCTTGCATCTTCTGATAAGTTCCATCGCCGACTCCCTTTGCACCACCATAGCACTGACAAACACATAGTCAGCCCACCTGATGTCCTTGTCTGTTAGAGGGGTTGCATTCATGTCTATCAGCTTTTTATCCCAATCTTGGGGAAGCATCGAGCTGACTGTCAACAGGCCCAGAGGCGGAAAAGCCGCCTTTTTGCAGATCACTCTTAGGGCATGCCTGAGACTCCAGAAGGTATCTGGATATTGTGGATAAATCAATAATGCTCTCAACTTGGCGTACTCC
>CAYGYD010000291.1:0-1654 GCA_964354005.1 uncultured Dehalococcoidales bacterium
ACCGCGCCACTTGCCTTTGGTTTTGCCTTCCACCAGAATCTCAACCGTCTGGCCCATCAGCCGGGCGTTAATCTCGGTGGCGATGCCCTCCTGAAGCTGCTCAATTATTTTGAGTCGGCGCCGCTTCTCCGCCGCTGGAATATTATCCTCCAGTTCCCTAGCCGCGATTGTCCCCGGTCTCGGGGAATAGCCGGCGACATGAACAGTATCAAACCTCAGCTCCGAAAGCAAGTCCACTGTCCTCTGGAACTGCTCCTCGCTTTCCGAGGGGAAACCCACGATGACATCGGTGCTGAGGGCGACCTCCGGTATTCTCTCACGAATCTCGGTGATAAGCTGGCAGTAGTGCTCGACCGTATAGTCCCGCCTCATGGCTTTCAGGATAGCATCATCGCCGGACTGAACTGGCAGGCTGATGTGCTCACAGACCTTATCCTGCATGACAATAGCGCTAATCAGCTTACGGGTCATGTCCTTGGGGTGGTTGGTCAGGAAACGCAGGCGAGCCAGCCCATCAACCGCATTTAGCTCGGTTAAAAGGTCAGCCAGGTCAGGTCTCCCGGGCAGGTCATGCCCGTAGGAGTCCACATTTTGTCCCAGGAGAACGATTTCTCTGGCACCACGGCGCACCAGCTCCTTGACCTCGCTAACGATTTCATCTATCGGTCGGCTCCTCTCCCGGCCCCGCCGGTAGGGAACGATGCAGTATGAGCAGAAATTATTGCAGCCCTGGATGATGGAGACATAGACGCTGACTGGCGGGCGCTGGGGCAAAGTCTGGTCGCTGGTGGCTTTTTCCAGCCACGGTGGGAAGTCTCCCGGTTTGAAAAAGTAGTCAACATAGGGGAAAGCCCTTTTCAGCGTGGCTGTATCAGAGTTTACCAGACAGCCGGTGACGGCCAGGGTTAAACCAGGGTGCAATTTCTTAAGCCGTCCAAGTGTGTGGAGCTTGTTCACGACCCGGTTTTCGGCACTCTGGCGCACCACACAGCTATTGAGCACGATAATATTGGCTTTCTCGGCGGTGGCCGTGCCCTGGTAGCCTCTCTGCTCAAAGAAGCTGGCGAGCCGTTCCGATTCTGCCTTATTCATCTGGCAGCCAATCGTCCAGATATGGTAGTGGGGCATTATTCTATTTCTTCCTCACGATAATCGTCATTTCGTACGTCATTCCCGCGCAGGCGGGAATCCAGCATTTACACAATATCGTCGTATAAGTCTCTCCAATCAGGATTTTGCCGCTCAATTCTCCTGATTTTCCACTGCCGATTCCACTTCTTCATCTGTCTTTCCCGCTGTATCGCGGACTCAGCATTATTATACTGCTCATAATATACCAGCAGATGAATACCATACTTCTTAGTAAAACCTTCAACGAGGTCGTTTTTATGTTCATAAACCCTGCGCATCAGGTCATTCGTTACCCCTATGTAGAGGGTTCCGTGTCGCTTGCTTGCCAGATATAAACATAGTAGTTATTCATAACTCTATATGGATTCCCCTCTTCAGCGGAATGACAAGCGTTGAATGAATTTTGGAGTTTTAAATATTCTATATTGAAAGAGAATCTATCAGGATACGCATGTGTAAACAGGAAACGATGGCGGAGGGAGTGGGATTCGAACCCACGACCCCGATTTCTCAGGGCAAGCGC
>CAYGYD010000292.1:0-1651 GCA_964354005.1 uncultured Dehalococcoidales bacterium
AGGAGGCGCTGCGCCGCACCCTCTCCGGCGACGAGGTCTGGTTTTACAGTCGGAGTCGCCAGGAGCTGTGGCATAAAGGCGAGACTTCGGGCAATCGCCTTAAGGTACGCGCGGTCTGGATAGATTGTGACAATGACACTATTCTGGTCAAGGCGCACCCCACCGGTCCCGTGTGCCACACCGGCAACCGGACCTGCTTCTTCCAGGAGCTAACCCGAGAGAAGGCTTAGTCCTCGGTTACCGTTCGTACCGGAGAAAATAAGAGAGGCCGACTAGTCGGCCTCTCTTAAATTTTTCCCTGACCAAAAAGTAAAAGCCAGAGTTACCGTGCCGCCGTCTGAGTTGCTTCCTCCATCTCGTCAACTTCCATCACCTTCTTTAGCGCCGCCGCGGCCACCTCAAGCTGACCATCGTCTGGTTCTCTTGTCGTCAGTGCCTGCAGCCACAGTCCCGGCGCCATAATAATGCGGACAAACCGATTACTGCTGTGCCGGCCGCCGAAATAGATGACTTCGTAGCCCAGGGCAGCAATCACCGGAACGAGGAGAATTCTTGACAGCACCATCAGCCAGGTGGAGTGCAGTCCCACCAGCGCAAAGACAATGATGGATATAATGACCACGGCAAAAACAAAACCGGTGCCGCAACGCATGTGGGCTTTGCTATAGTTCTTGATGGCCTCCAGTTCAAGAGGCACGCCGGCTTCATAGGCGTTGACCACCTTGTGCTCAGCGCCGTGATAGGCAAAGACCCGCTTGATGTCCGGCATCAGCGCCACCAGCTTAAGATAAGCGATAAAGATAGCGACGCGAATCAGGCCATCAACCAGATTGAAAAGTAGAGATGAGCTGATATGCAATAATCTGGTAAGTAACAGGGGGACAATGAAAAATAGAGCCACCGCCATGCCCAGAGCCACCACCATTATAATCCAGACCAGGCCCCCGGAGAGCTTCTCCTCTTCCTCTTCCAGAGCGGCATTGGCGGAGTAGAACAGGGACTTGATACCCAGAACCAGAGATTCAATGAGGACGATGATACCCCGGACCAAGGGCGTCCGCCTCAGCCGACCCGAATAGAGAGTCGCTAGCGGCTGGACATCAATGGCCAGCTCGCCGCGCGGTCGGCGCACGGCAGTGACCATCGTTTTCCGGCCCCGCATCATTACCCCCTCCACCACCGCCTGTCCTCCGTAATAGAACCTTTCTGCCACAATCACCCCCGACAAACAAAAGGGAGCGGTTTCCGAACACCGCTCCTGCCTTATTGGCTATCTCAGCCAGCCGAAAAAATGGCTTTCGCAGACATCACTTCTTTTCAGCCGCCTGGCTGGCTTCTTTAGCCTGGTAGCGTCGCCTGAAGCGCTCCACCCGCCCCGCCATGTCCATTAGCTTGCGCTCCCCAGTGAAGAACGGATGGCACTTACTGCACACCTCCACTTTGATTACCTTCTTGGTGGAGCCGGTAGTAAAGGTATTGCCACAAGCGCAGATTACCTTGGCATCGAGGAAATACTGGGGATGAATCTTCTCCTTCATACCCGTTTAGCTAGCGTAAACGCTAACCTGCCTCCTGTCACCGCTGGCTGGCTCAAATTTGACCACGCCATCAATCAGGGCAAAGAGGGTGTAATCTCGCCCCACACCCACAT
>CAYGYD010000293.1:0-1614 GCA_964354005.1 uncultured Dehalococcoidales bacterium
TATCTCAATAAGCTGGGAATCACCATTGTTGACGCCAGCCAGGTGATTGGGTTCGATGAACCACCTATCGAAGCCGTCCAGGGCAAGCCTCAATCGTCAATAGTGATTGGCACCAGCCTGGTCAAAGAAGGTCAAGCCTCAGCCTTTGTCTCGGCGGGCAGCACTGGTGCCGTCTTTTACTCGGCGCTGGTTAGCCTGGGCAAGATTGAAGGTATTGACCGCCCGGCCATCGGCACCATCATCAACATCAACACTACACCTACCCTCCTCATCGACTCCGGAGCTAATGTTGAGTGCCGCCCGGGTCATCTGGTGCAGTTTGCCCAGGTTGGCAGCATCTATGCCCGGGAGGTCTTCGGAATGAGTTCGCCACGGGTAGGCCTGCTCAATGTCGGCGAAGAGGAGAGTAAAGGCAACCGGCTGGCTAAAGAAACCTACCAGTTGCTCAAAGGTACCAAGTTGAACTTCATCGGCAATGTTGAAGGCCAGGATATATCAAAAGGTACGGTCGATGTTATTGTGACTGATGGCTTTACCGGCAATATCGTTCTGAAAACCCTGGAGGGTCTGGGAGATACCTTCCTCAAGTTGCGCCATCTGGGACAGACCCTGTCCAAGGCCTATCACCTGCGGGGTCGAGAATTGCTGGTTGAGGGAGGGCTAGCCTCGCTATCCAACAGAATGGACTACCGGCAGTACGGCGGCGCCAGCCTGCTAGGGATAAATGGCAATATCATCATCGCGCACGGGCGGAGTCGGGCCACCGCCATCAAAAACGCCATCGGCCTGGCCAAGCGAGCCTCAGACCAGAATGTCTGGCAGAAAATCAAGGAGGAAAAGTATGAGCCAACCAATAGCGATAACTGACACCAATTTCGACCAGACGGTCTTAAAAGCGGATAAGCCTGTCCTGGTAGATTTCTGGGCTACCTGGTGCAAGCCCTGCCTGATGGTAGCGCCAATAGTGGATGAGCTGGCCAAGGAGTATGACGGACGTGTCAATTTTGTGAAGCTGGATGTTGACCAGAACCCGAAGACGGCCACGAAATACAAGGTAATGAGCATTCCCACCCTCCTCGTTTTCAAGAAGGGACAGCCCGTATCACATTTGGTTGGCTTCCGACCCAAAAACGAGCTAAAACGCATTCTGGACACCGCCTTGGCGGGCAAATAGAACATGGACAAAGAATACGATGTTGTCATTATCGGTGGCGGGCCGGCTGGTCTGAGCGCCGGCCTTTACACCGCCCGGTCAAGACTCAAAAGTCTCCTTATTGAAAAGGAGATAATTGGCGGCAAAATAGTGAATGCTGAGCTGGTGGAGAACTATCCCGGCTTCCCTGAGGGTATCAACGGCTACGAATTGACCCAGCTCATGCACCAGCAGGCCACCAGGTTTGGGCTGAAAACCCTGACGGCTGAAGTGACCGCTCTTGATGCCAGCGGGATGCAAAAGATAGTCAAGACCAGCGAGGGCGATTTCACCACCAGGGCGATAATAGTTGCCAGCGGCTCAAAAGAGCAGACTCTGGGCGTACCCGGGGAACAAGAGTTCACCGGCCGGGGGGTCTCTTACTGCGCCACCTGCGATGCCGCTCTTTTTGCCGAGTTGCC
>CAYGYD010000294.1:0-1600 GCA_964354005.1 uncultured Dehalococcoidales bacterium
CCCGCGTTTCCTGATTTATCGGCGTGAAACTGAAGAGTACACCTTCTTCATCAAGCAGGATTTCGATGACCCGGCCGTTGCCGCCACCGATGAAGCCATAGGCCACGGTCATACCACCCATCTCGTGGATGGCTCGCGAGACATCAATACCCTTGCCCCCAGCATAGCGGCGCAGTTTTACCCAGCGGTTAGCCTCCTCCACTACCAGCCGGTCAACCACAATATGCTCATCGAGCGAGGGGTTAAGGGTAACGGTGGCAATCACAAGGCACCTCCAGTGTCAATAAGACTGGTACCAGGCCTCGGATACCTCGGCCAGTTCACCCGCAGTCAACCCGTACTTCTTATACCACGGCACCGCGTATTTGTTAGCGACCTCAACCAGTTTCTTCAGTCGGTCCACCCCGACTGTTTTCAAGAATCTCACCCTCTCCCGCGTATCAGTGATATTCATCGCCTCTTGCCAGATAGCACGGCCGCCGAGAAAGCCGGAGGCACCAGCCTGGCAGGCAATCTCCACCTGCTGGTAGAACATTTCGAAATCGACCCCCGCCGAGAGAATGACCCACGGTACGCGTGACGAGGCATTCAGTTGGCGGCACAGCTCAAGCAGTCTGCCCTTATCGCTCAGGTAACGCAGGTCGGCCGGGAACTCCGCCTTCAGCACATCGATGGGCAGGGCAGTAACCTCCCGCGCTGTCCTAATCACCAGTTCCGGCTTCACTTGGGCAAACCGCTTGGGGTTGTCGACTTCGTTGCCTATGGCATAGCTTACCGGTTCCACCAGGAAGGGGATGTCATACTTGATGCTATCCCTGGCGACCAGGTCGATTGTGCCGAGTTGTTTCTGGGCTAATTTCGCCAGGTCCGGGCGGTAGTAAACCAGAATCTTTACTGCCGAGGCGCCCATCCGCTTAATCTTCTCCACGCCCCAATCGCGCAGCAGTTCCGTCACGCGATGCCGCTTATCGCCGGAATAGCCCGAGGCTTCAATACTGACGAGGAGCCCGGCCGTCTTGGGGAGAGCGCCGCGGCTCAGACACTGGGGCGCGCCGTAGATGGGGTCGAGGAGCACAGCGCTGGCGTATTTCGCCAGGCTGGAGCAAAGCTCCAGCTTACGCTTGACCATCTCCTTGTAGCCAACACGACCTGGATTCTCTTTGTTAACCATGCTGCGCATGGAACCACGGTGGTCCATGGCACACATGGTCAAAATGCCGTCCGGATTGGCAATTTGCTGGAGCCCCCTTATTTTGCCAATAGTCAATCTCTTCATTTCCCCACCACCTCTTGAAAATATTATGGGGCAAAAGAGTAGTTTAATCAAGGCGCTTTCCCTAAACCAGCCTGTTTAGAGAGATGACCTCACCCCCTGAATCCCCCTCTCCTTTGAAGGAGAGGGGGAAGAATTTGGAAGAGAGGCTCCGCCTCTCTTAGACGCTCCCTAACGGGCTACATTCTCCAGGGGCTAACACCCCGTCTTGGAGACCCGGACTTCCCACTCCTCAAAATGGGCAGGATTTAGGTACCGTTTGTCTTACCTTTAGCTTTGGGCTATAATCTGGAATTAGTAGCTCCTTACACAGGGGGAGGGAAATGC
>CAYGYD010000295.1:0-1594 GCA_964354005.1 uncultured Dehalococcoidales bacterium
TACGCCGGTAAGCTCGCGGAATGGGCAGACCGGGTTCTGGCGGTTAGCAGCCAAGGCCTAGAGAACTCTTTGGCAGAGCCTTACCAGAGAATCCTGTCCTTCCTTAGTAGGGAGAGAAAGCCCCGGATAGTGCTGATGGGGCATACTTCCTTCGGCATGGACCTGGCTCCTTCACTGGCGGTTAATTTGGAAGCTCCTCTGGCTACTGACTGCATCGACGTCAAGATGAACGGTGATTCCATTCTCGCTACACGGTCGATCTACAATGGGAAAGTGCGTGCGACCTATTCATTGGCTTCAAGTGGCACCGTGGTAATGACCACCCGCGTCGGTGAGTTCGCCGTTGAAGAAAGTAACAGGCAGGGGCATATTGAGAAAATTGGTTTCTTTTTCGAGGAGGAGTTCAAATACAAGAAATTTGAGGGATACTTGGAGCCGGCAGCGGGTGGGGTGGATATTGCGCAGGCTTCGGTTTTAGTCTCCATTGGCCGGGGAATAAGAGAAAAGGAGAACATAGAAATGGCCGAGAAGCTGGCGAAAGTGCTGGGTGGGGTTGTCTCTTGCTCCCGGCCCGTCGTCGATTGTGGATGGCTGCCTCCGGAATGTCAGGTAGGGTTGTCAGGCAAAACAGTGAGTCCGAAACTCTACCTTGCTCTTGGCATCAGCGGCGCTTTCCAGCATCTTGTGGGCATGAAAGGTTCCAAATTGACGGTAGCGATAAACAAAGATGCCCGGGCGCCGATTTTTAGTATTGCTGACTACGGTATAGTGGATGATATGTTCCGGGTCATTCCTGAGCTCATCAAGAAAATTGCTGAATACAAAGGTTGAGACCGGCTCTGAAGCATATTGGCCCTAAATGGTTAGCTCAGCCAACCCATTATGCCGGGCCGGCGATATACAAGTGCGTTGACAATGGTACCAAAAGACTGTAGAGTGGTTCAAAAGAGATTGCTGGGAGGTGAGCCATAGCAATGAAGATGTCACTCCAGGAAACCAAAGAACGTGCTCTTGAACTCATGCAGAAGGGCTATCACTGAGGGCCAGGTGTCCTGCAAGTTATGTGGGAAGCGTACGGCTTTGACAATGAGGACATCCTGTGGACCTGTATTGCCTTCAATGGTGGCATAGCGGGCCAGCAGTCGGCGCCCTGCGGCGCGATATCAGCTTCAACGGTGTGCGTGGGACTGCGTCACCGTTGCCCTCTGGCTGACAAACAAAGGGCCAAACAGGAACGCTTGGACGCGCGTGAGGACGCCAGCCAGCTTGTCAGGAGTTTCATAGAGAGGTTCGGCACTATTACTTGCCGCGACCTCGTTGGCCTTGACTTTTCCAAACCAGAGGCATACCGCGCTTTCCAGGAATCGGGCATATGGAAGGATAAATGTAATAAGTATGTGGAGTTCGTCATAGAGAAACTCTACGAACTCGATGAGAAAAGAAGTGTCGCCCGAGCGCCGCAGAAAGTTGTTCTCTACACTAGGCCCGGTTGTCCGTTCTGCGCCGAGGCTAAGCAGGACCTTAAAGAGCGCGGAGTATCCTATGAAGAGATTAGTATAGAGGGTAATCCTAAGGCTGTCGAGGAGGTAATGCG
>CAYGYD010000296.1:0-1587 GCA_964354005.1 uncultured Dehalococcoidales bacterium
AGAGAAAGCGAGCCGCCCGCCAAGCATTCCTTCCGCCTGCACTTTTCGTCATGTTAGTATATGGAATAACGCTTGAAGATGGCTCCGGCTACAATAGAACAGTGCGTTCGCAAGCACAAAATCTACAGTAGGAGGAGCCACCCAAATGCAGAATACCGTAGCCAGGAAACTAAAACAAGTACCTGAGGGATATCTGATCGTAGGAGTTGACCCCCACAAGAAAAGGCACGCCACGGTGGTCATTACCCAGGATTTCACCGCCCGCGACAAATTCAAGTTTGACAATACTCGAGAAGGACTCGAATTCATGCTACGACGGGTCAGGATGGAAATGGTCAAATCCGATTGCCGTGGTGTCATGTTCGCGATTGAGACCGGCGGCCACTACTGGCGAAATGTGGCGTACTTCCTGGATGACCAAGGTATTCCGTTCCGTTTCATTAACCAGTACACCTTGAAGAGAAGACGGGAGGGGAAGGACCTGAATCGAAGGAAGAACGACTATCGGGATAGCGAAGTGGCGGCGCAGCTCTTGTGTACCGGGGAATTTGTTGAAAGCACATTGCCGCAGGGTGTTTATGCCGAACTTCGTGCCGCACACAATGCCTACCGCCGGCTGGTCAAAGAAAGTACCCGAATAACGAATCTAATCAAAGGGCTTCTGGACTCCCTTTTCCCTGAGTTCACTAATGTCTTCAAAGACCCTTGCGCGAAGACAGCTATAAGTGTACTTTCTGCTTGCTCTATTCCAGGTGTTATTTCGGGGATGACAGAGGAGGAATTCGTAGCTGCCATCGAAGCAAGGCACCGTGGGCGGTGCCTTATGCGGCGGAAACTGAGGGCGCTTCATCAGGTGGCGAAGACGTCGATTGGCGTTGTCCCGGGTGCCCGGTCGGTATCGTGCGAGATTTCTTTTCTGGTAGAGAAACTGGAACTCATCAGAGAGCACATCTGCCTCATCGAGAAGACACTGGTCAGCCTGGTTGATAAGACAGAGGAAGGAAAATACCTGCTCTCGATAAAGGGACTCAACTATATCGCCGTGGCCGGGCTGCTGGCGGAGCTCGGCTGTTTCAAGGCGTACCGGAGCGCCAAACAGATGATCAAGATGACTGGCAGTAATCCTACTGAGTCGGAGTCAGCTGGTAAAAAGGGATCACGAACTCCGATGAGTAAGCAGGGGCGACCAGTCTTGAGATACTGCGCCTGGACGGCAGTCATCCCGATGCTGCGGTTCAACCCTGATTTCCGTGCCTGGGCAAACCGAAGACGGGAACGGCCGGTCCATGCCAACCCTCTCGGTGGAAGGGAGATTGTGGGAGCCGCGCTGAATCGGCTTTTGCGTCTGTCATTCGCCTTGGCGAAGAATCAAACCTATTATCGGTCACCGCAGTTAGTGCCGGCGACCGGCTAGGAGGTACTTACCACACATCAGGTGGGCAGGGAGACGCCGTTTGGCTTTTTGGGGGCTCAATTGAGCAAACCCGTGTACACAACATGGTGCCCCTGCCCTCCTGGCCGAACCCGTATGTGGTATGATGGGACCCCCGATGAAATCGGGGTGAACCCGTATCTAACAGCTAAGTT
>CAYGYD010000297.1:0-1573 GCA_964354005.1 uncultured Dehalococcoidales bacterium
GTCCGGCGGCATGGCTGGGGTCAACTATTATAGGAAGGTGGCTGACTTCTTTGATTGAAGGTATAGCGCTCAAATCCAGGGTATTCCTCGTGTTATCGGCGAAGGTGCGTATTCCTCGTTCGCACAAGATGACCTGGGTATTCCCCTCAGATATGATATATTCAGCCGACATCAGCAGTTCTTCGATTGTGGCCGCAAAGCCCCGCTTCAGCAGTATTGGCTTCGACACGTGACCAGCCTGACGCAACAGGGAATAGTTCTGCATATTCCTCGCCCCAATCTGGATAATGTCGGCATATTTTTCGACAATACTAATATTTGTGTGGTCAGTAGCCTCAGTAATAATCAACAAGCCCGTTTCTTTACGCACTCTCTCCAGTATCTTCAACCCTTCCTCTCCCAATCCTTGAAAACTATAGGGTGAGGTTCTAGGTTTGAAAGCACCTCCTCGAAAGATTTGAGCGCCATACCTTTTCACCAGGCGAGCGATAGTGAGTGCCTGTTCTTCACTTTCCACAGCGCAGGGCCCGGCCATTATTACCGGCTTCCCCCCACCAATCTTAACATCGCCAATGGTTACAACCGTCGACTCGGGATGAGTCTCCCGGCTAACAAGCTTATATGGTTTGGTTACACGGATGGTCTCCTTTACACCAGCCAAAACAAGTAAACGTGAATCGTCCACCGGCCCTGTGTTCCCTACGATACAAACCGCCGTCCGCTGTGCACCTGGCATCGGAATACCTTGGTAACCTAAAGCCCGTATTTCCTGGATAACCGCTTGTATCTCCGCCTCGGTAGCATCGTTTTTCATAACAACTAGCATCTAATTATCTCTCCTTGGCCGGGATAATCCATGGCACTACTGGACTGTCCTAACCACCTCAATGAAGGCCCTGATTTTGGCCGGGTCTTTCTGGCCATCCGTCTCCACACCCGAGGAAACATCGACTCCCCAGGGTTTGACTACCATGAGCAGTTGCCCCACATTAGTCGGGGTCAGTCCGCCGGCCACTATCACCGGGAACCGGGCCGAGACCGCCCGGGCAAATTCCCAGTCAAAGGTTTGCCCCGTCCCACCGTAAGCGCCCCCGACTTCCGCATCCAGAAGACAGACAAATTCCTCTTTGGCCAGCATCCGGTAGCCAATTTCTATGTTTGACAATACTTCTTCAACGGTCGTGCTGGGCGAAACATGGATGACCTTGATGATTGGCTTTTTAATCTCCTGGCAATATGCCCACGATTCATGTCCACTGAGTTGCACCCAGTCCAAAGGGCAATAGTCAGCGATGCGGTTGACATCCTCGGCCAGCCGATTAACAAAAACACCCACCACCGCGGGTTTAGTCGCCAGGCCACGAACGCCTTGAACCAACTCCCGGGCCTTTTCTGGCGTGACCCGGCGCCGACTGGGAGCAAAAACCAGCCCGATGAAATCCGCCCCGGCCTGTCCGGCAACTAAGGCTTGCTCTATTTCAAATAACCCGCAAATCTTAACCTTAGTCATTACAGCTTTCTTATTGAGTTATAGAATAAACCCATCCCCCCGCCTGCCAAAGCCTTGTGCGGC
>CAYGYD010000298.1:0-1571 GCA_964354005.1 uncultured Dehalococcoidales bacterium
ACTGTGCTTCCTCACCATCGTAAGCATTATCGACGGCGTACCCTTCTTCCATGAGACCACGTTTGATTATGCCGGCTAGCCGTCTCTCGTCCTCAACCACTAGAACCCGCATAACCTACCTCCGCCAGTATTATTGCATACCATATTATATTAAGGCAAGATGAATACAACATGAAAGCGCCGCCCGAATATTGGGCCCCGCCGTTAATCCAACATTCATCTTTCGTTAATGGCTTGTTCATGTCAGGTTGCTAAACTAATATAGAAAGGTGGGTGTGGAATGTTTTAGGGGTCTGTCGTTTGAAATGTAATGACTGACGAGGTTCAGGTGTGAAGGGGGAGGTGGATGTAACTCGGTTGGAGGCAGTAAGCGTGGCGAGGTTGACAGACAGGCAAGCTAAGTTGATGTGGATGGTTGCTCAAGGGATGACAGACAAAGAGATTGCAGCTATTTTAGGTATTGCCGTGAGCACAGTCAAGAATACGATGGTAATGATTTATGAGAAGCTGGAGGCAAGGAACAGGGCACAAGCTGTGTATAGATTTTGCTACGATAGCCGACAATGAGGGGGTGGCTTTATGGTATTCTTTATCACCTTTGCCATGATTGTACTGATTGGTGGAATTGCTATGGCGGCCGCGATACGGATGCATCACTCTTAACAGTTCAACGCAAAGGTGCATCTGTATGTAACCAGCGAAATTGGGACAATCGTGCCTTCGAAAATAATGGATACCTTAGAGGCAACTTCTTTGCTCCTGGCGGTTCTCTTCTCCCCGTTACGGATTCGTACTGTGGTATTTACTCGATATCAAAAAGAAGTCTTATCATCACCTCAGCCAGCCAAGACTATCACGCCAATCTTCAATGTTCAGTAAGTGTTGGCCGGTGCTAGCGCCTATCAGGGGTTAATATAGAATTTCTCCATTTCATCCCGATACTTGGCCATCAGAGTGGCATTCCAGCCCAGTGGCGGTTGAGCGTCATCTGGGAGGAATGTCTTATACGGGTATTTTGGGGAGGCCTCATCGAACTCTCCCCTGACCTGCGCCAGCAGCTCTGGCCTGGTCAGCAAGTCATAGGCGGTAAAGCAGACGGCCTTAGCCCCGGCCGTTATCCCCTTGTGGGCAAAGGAACTGATACCGCTGGTGACTACTGTCCAGTGGTGTCCAGGGAAGTTGCCGAGAACGGTGGGGAAAATTACGCTGGCGCATGGTGCCACCAGAGTCACATCGCCAACATCAGTGGAGCCACCTCTATATCGTTCTGTCGCCGCGTCGGTCAACTTCAGGGAATAGTCTAGACCCTCTACTTTCGCACCGGCGTTCTCCTGGACCGCTCGGGCAAAAGCTTCTTCTTCCTTGGTGTACTCGGGTTTTCCGACAATCTTGATGTTTTCAAAGATTAGCTCGGCCAGTGCTTTGTTGCTGTATGCCTGGTGACAAGCTGCCAAGACCTTCACTTGGTATGTCGTTTGAGTCATCAAAGCGGCTGCCTTGGCACAATCCATCACCCAGTTGAAATCAGCTTCTAGCTTATCATCGGTATCTCTGACAAAGTACCATGTGCT
>CAYGYD010000299.1:0-1552 GCA_964354005.1 uncultured Dehalococcoidales bacterium
GCTTGGCAGAAGTCATGGTTCTTGCCCCAAGTGCGGGGTAAAGATTGAGAGCGCGGTCGTTCAGCAGAAGGAGCATCGCCGGGTCAGAACCCTACCTGTAGATGCGGATACCCTCCAGATGTTGGATGACTACATCAGTAGAGGGGGCCCCGTCCTCAAGAATGGAAAGCGTTTGCTCTTCCCCATCAATAGGCACAGAAGCTGGCAGGTCGTCGTCGAATGCTCTACGAAAGCCGGACTGCCAAAGCTGACTAATCCTGAGACAGGTAAAGTCCACAACGTAAGTCCACATCGGCTAAGGGATGCTTTTGCCGTGCATGCAGTGAAACACGATGATTCGGGTGACGGACTCAGGCTTCTCCAGGAACATTTGGGACACCAGAGCTTTAACACCACTGCCCGGTACCGGAAGATATCGGGCGAGGAGCACCGGGAGTGGTATCAGAAATTGTGGGATAAGAGTAAGTCATGACTCTGTTACTCCGACCTCGGCGCGGTGGCTTTCTCCGGCCGTTCGGCTGCGGCCAGTTCATCAAGGAGTTCCTCTTGGGCAACGGACCCTATGGCTCACCGGTGGTCAACCCTAAAATAGGTGCTCCGCAGGCCGAAATCTTCTACCACTACAAGAACGCCCTTCGCCGGGCCACCGCCATGGACCGGGCTACAAGAACGGAAGAAAAGAGAGCCAGACAAGAGAAACAATCTATAGACCCCGCCAGAATTGACGAACTGTACCAGAGATACCTGGCACGTCTTCCCTACAAGGCCAGTGGCTGCCGCTATCACAGTTTTGTCACCTATTTCTCAAACCTGCAGAAGCTGGGTTGGGTTGAGCCCAGCGGAATAGAAGAGCCATCAGAGTTTCAGGGCAAATACCCTCCGGCACCACCTAGACGATACTTCCGTCTAACCGCTGCCGGCAGACGGGCCAGCGACAGCGCCTGGGCCAATCCCCAATCTGCTCTCTACCACTAGAGGTCCAAGCGATAGCCCAGCGGAGCAAAACTCCAATCTGGCCAAATGACATCCTCGGGTTCTTCAAAACAGGGCATGCCAGGGCATGCCACGGCCTTGCAGAGCCTTAAAATGGCCTTAGAAACGCTGCCAGCAACGATGTTTCTTGAAAGTAGTATCTAACTACCCCCTCGCTGTTGATTGCACAATAACCACCCTCCCACAATGGAAAGTGACCAGCCGATAGCCCTGAGACACTCCAGAATGCAATCCTAGCCCACTCCAGAGCAATCACGCTTCCACATATTGTGTGATGTCAGTATCATCACGCTTGATTTCTTCCAGTTGGGTCGGCGAGTTTTTCAAGGAGATGTTGTAAATATAGGTTCATTCTGATAATGAACAAAAGCTCCTTTTGTGCAATCATGGCTGTGGAATAGAAACGCACTTTAACAATTGAATATGGTTTAAGCCCAAACTGAACGCTTGCCTGACTTCAGGGCAAATAAGCTCAAAGGGGGTAAGCGATGGTAGGACACTGTGGCCGATGCGGTAAGGTGTGGACATTACAAACAGGGCAGGGCGTTTGCCAGTGGTG
>CAYGYD010000300.1:0-1549 GCA_964354005.1 uncultured Dehalococcoidales bacterium
GTAGGATTAGTGACACCTGACCTCCTTTCAATAATTTTGCTGTTCCAAAAACTTATTTTGCGCTAGGGAGTTGGATTTGAGCTTCTGGACCCGCTGCACAAGCCAGAATGTGATGCGCGGTACGCACTTCATCTTCTTGTTGCTGCACAAACAGCCAGACGTGCATCTGGCGTATATTGACACTGTAACAAAGGGTAGTGTATCGTTCTAATCAAAAAACGGGGAGGCGCTCAGATGAAAGCATACTGCATGAAGTGTCGCTCAACCAAGGAGATGAAGAACCCAAAGAGCATTACAATGAAGAACGGCAGACCGGCAACTCAGGGAATGTGCCCAGCGTGCGGCACCAAGATGTTCAGAATTGGGAAGAGTTAGGCCGAGAGCCTAACCTGAAGAATTTGTTGGAAGGCTGGGTTTCCCGTGCGAAAGGCGAATCCGGCCTTTTCTTTCCATTTAGAGGTCACTTTTCAAGCAATTGTGACTGGACTGCACCCCTATGACTGGACAGGTAGGGTTAGGAGAGTCTGGCAGTGTAACCCCTTCTTATCTCCTGATGTATTGGATACTCTCTCCTGCCCACGCATGTTTCTTTACTTTCCTTTCCGCTTTTGAGCCACTAGTTAATGACTGTGGTTGGCTCGGGTAGCGCGGCTGGCTTGAGAAAGTTACGCTTTCCATTCTGGTATTACCCAGCGCCTGATGGAGAACGTGATAACGGTGCCTATGGCAACCGCCGCGGCCACAATACTACCGATGAGCCACCAGTTGATGACCGTGGTTACCCCGGGTGGCGGGGCTGGCTTGACAGTGAAAGTGCCGGACAGGCCGCCAACGGTTACGGTGTAGGTCCTAGCGACGTACTGAACTGTGGTGAAGGATACTATCTGGAAAGCACCGCTATCCAGGGTTACGCCCGTAGTAGCTACGACCACATTATCTATCTTTAGGATTACCTCATAGCTGCCGCCGACTTCACCATTGTTAACAACCCGGACACTGATAGTTACACTTCCGCCAATACCAACCTCGGTGGGTGATATGGTCAAGGCACTGGCGGTGAAAGCGGCTGGCGGGGATGGTAACGATAGTGCCTTGACTACAAACGTACCTGATAAGCCATTAACATCCACATTGTAGGTACCACCGGTATCCTGGATAGTCGTGAAGTCTACTGTCTGCGTGGTGCCACCAGGCACCGAGATATCTCTGGTGGCCACAGCCACATTATTGATGTTCAGGGTCAACTTGTAGCTAGCGTCCAGGTCCCCATTGTTGGCCACCCGGACACTGATAGTCACTGACTTTCCGGCATCGACCTGGGTCGGCGAAATCGTGAGACCGCTGACGACAAGGGCGGCTGGTCTGGTGTGAGCGATGATGGCGAACGGCGTGAAGTGACTTATCGGCATGGAAATGGTGCGAGCCGTCGTATCCACGGTGCAGTTATCCGACTCAATCCACTTGCTGGCCATGCTGTCCCAGGTAGCGAGGACGAGCTTCTTCTGGTCGACGCCAGCCGGCACCTGCGCCGGGTCGTAGGTGAAGGTCA
>CAYGYD010000301.1:0-1526 GCA_964354005.1 uncultured Dehalococcoidales bacterium
CGGTTTGACCCGCCCGACATTGAGCGCGAGCGCCAGGTCATCATTGAAGAGATACACATGACCAAAGACTCGCCGTCTCAGGAGGTCAACCTGCTCATTGATGAGCTCCTTTGGCCCGGCCATCCTCTGGGACGTGACACCGCCGGTAGCAAGGACTCGGTGTCTGGCATTACTCGTGAGATGATGCTGGGCTATCATGAGAATCAATACCTGCCGACCAATACGGTGGTGGCCATTGCCGGAAATGTCCAGCACGAGATAGCATTATCCGTCTTGAGTGAAGCCATGGGCAATTGGAAAAGCCGTCACCTCCGTCCCAACTTTACGCCCTATGAGGAGCAGAAAAACCGGCGATTGCTGGTGCAACGGCGGGACACGGAGCAGGCACATCTGTGTCTGGCGCTACCTGGTCTGCCACTCTTACATCCCAAGCGCTTTATCCTTGACCTGCTCAATGTCGTCCTGGGCGAGGGGATGAGCAGCCGTCTGTTTACCGAAATCCGGGACAACCGGGGGCTGGCTTACAATATCCACAGCTATGTTGACCACTTCCAGGATTCTGGCTCAACGATTGTCTACGCTGGGGTGGAACCAAGAAACTTGCGCGCCGTGATTGAGGCTATCCTGGAACAGCTAGCCCGGCTCAAGACAGAAACCGTTCCGCAAGCTGAGTTGATTAAAGCCAAGGAACTGTCCAAGGGACGGGTATGGCTGCGCATGGAGGACAGCCGCAATGTGGCCGGCTGGGTGGGGGGGCAGGAAATTCTCACTGGACAGATTATCACCGTTGACCAGGTCATTGGCATCATTGATGCCATCACCGCTGACCAGCTGAAGGAACTGGCTGAGGAGATGCTCGTCGGCGACCGCCTGCGGCTGGCGGTAGTCGGCCCCATATCTCAGGATGAGCCACTGGAGCCACTGCTGAAGCTGTGAGAGGAATACGCTAAAAAGAGAATAGCCGTCCTTCATATGAAGGACGGCTATTCTTGTTTACCTCGGTTAGAGTGTTTAGTACTCCATGCCACCCATGCCGCCGGGCGGCATCGCCGGAGCTTTCTCCTTCTCCGGAATGTCAGCCACCAACGCTTCGGTAATCAGGACCATGTTGGCAATGCTGGCCGCATTCTGGAGAGCGGAGCGCACCACCTTGGTCGGGTCAATAATACCCTTCTTGACCATATCGCCGTAATCGTCAGCCTCAGCATCGTAGCCATGCCCCTTTGGGCTCTTCTTGACTAAGTCCACCACCACTGAACCATCACGGCCGGCATTGATGGCAATCCAGCGGATTGGCTCTTCCACGGCTTTACGGATGATGTCCACGCCAGTCGCTTCATCGCCGTCGACTTTTAGCTTGTCCAGCACCGGCAGAGCATTGAGCAGGGCCACACCGCCACCGGGCAGAATGCCTTCCTCAACAGCGGCGCGGGTGGCTGAGAGCGCATCCTCAACACGATGCTTCCTTTCCTTCAGCTCAACCTCAGTGGCCGCACCAACCTTGATAATAGCCACGCCGCCAGCCA
>CAYGYD010000302.1:0-1508 GCA_964354005.1 uncultured Dehalococcoidales bacterium
GGTGGCATCCCAGGTGGCCGACCTCACGAAGCGGTTCTTCAGTTCCAGTCTGCCGATTTTATACGGCTCAAACAAATTTGTTGACATAACGCTCCTCTCTCTGGGCGTTTAAGAGGGGGTGAGATTGAATCTCTGGCTTTATTTTAGGACTAAACTCCGATATAATCAACGCAGATTTCAGGAGGTGCGTTGTGGGCAATCTGGGGCAGGAAATTGGCAGTTTGCTACGTCAGAAGAAGCTGACGCTGGGGGCAGTGGAATCAGCCACGGGTGGTCTAATATCTCATCTTATCACCAATGTCGCCGGCAGTTCCGACTACTACAAAGGGTCGGTTACCGCTTACAGCAATGAAATCAAGATGAAGGTCATTGGCGTAAAAGAGGCAATCCTGAAACAGCACGGTGCGGTGAGTCCTCAGGTGGCCAAGGAGATGGCGGCAGGCGGGCGGCAGGTATTGGCTGTGGATGTGTGTCTGGCCGATACGGGAATCGCCGGCCCAACTGGAGCCGCTCCCGGCAAGCCGGTGGGGCTATTCTATATCGGGCTATCTCATAAGGGTGGCACTGACAGCCGGAAGTATATTTTCTCAGGCGACCGGGAGCAGAACAAGCAGAGCGCCGCCGAGGCGGCCTTAAACTGGTTAAAAGAATACCTGTTAGGTTTGAAGTAGGCATTATCGGGGGCGTTTAAGAGGGGCGAAGCCCCTCTTATAAAATTTGTTCCCTCTTCCCTTTCCAAGGGCTTTGCCCCAAAAGGACTGTATCCATGTCACCCTGAGCATAGCGAAGGGTTAGGGGGATGGGTTGCTAAACGACTTCAATCAGCCTAATTGCCTTTAATGGCCACCAATGCTATACTTTGGCATGTATCTCAGAGCTAGAGGGAGAATTTTATATGAAGAGGGGTGATGGGCGTGCCTGGGACGAACTCCGACCGGTCAAGATAACGCCGGGATTTCTCAGCTTTGCTGAAGGCTCGGCGCTCATCGAAGTAGGCAAGACCAGGGTGCTATGCGCGGTCAGTGCGGAGGAAAGGGTCCCAGCTTTCCTCAGGGAGGGGGGAGGCGGTGGCTGGATTACCGCCGAATACGCTATGATGCCCCGTTCCACGGTGACGCGCACCGCTCGTGATTCGTCGCAGGGCCGGGTCAGTGGCCGGAATCAGGAAATACAACGACTCATCGGACGCTCGCTAAGGGCAGTAGCCGACCTCTCGGCTTTGGGCGAGCGCACACTGATTGTTGATTGCGATGTGATTCAGGCAGACGGTGGCACGCGGACGGCTGCGATAACCGGTGCCTACGTCGCTCTCTACCAGGCAATGCAGAAGCTGGCTGATATGGGCATCCTGTCATCAATTATACCGCTTAAGAGTGCGGTCGCCGCCACCAGCGTCGGCATTGTGCATAGCTATAAGATGTTAGACCTGTGCTACGATGAAGACTTCAGTGCTGAGGTTGATTTCAATGTCGTGATGACCAGCCGGGGCGAGTTCGTTGAGGTTCAGG
>CAYGYD010000303.1:0-1507 GCA_964354005.1 uncultured Dehalococcoidales bacterium
GATGTCGAGCCGCGCTACCTTGAGTTTGCCGTTGACCAACCGGTACCGGGTAGACTGCGGGAATTGGGCGATGATGAATTTGGTCTGCTCGTGGAACTGTACCGCCGCTTTCGGGCCGATAGGACAGGTTATATCCATCGTGGTCGAGCCATGTGGGAAGCCGGCGTACTTAGTCCGCCACCGGCGGGGAACTGGTTGCTTAAGGTTGTTTACGAAGAAGCCGGTGAGCCGCTGGGCTATGTCATTTATGTCCTGTCGCCGCTACCCGGGTCACCAGCCGGGCCAAGGCAGCGTTTGACCATTCGTGACCTTGCCTGGCTCAGTCCGTCCGCCTACCGGGCAATATGGCAGCACTTTGCTGCCATGGATTTGGTGAACAGTATTGTCTGGCAGTGGGTACCTAGCGACGACCCGCTGCCTCATCTGCTGAAGGAACCCCGGATGCTCCGTCTTACCAGTCAGGACGGGTTGCTGGCCCGGATTGTTGATATTGAGCGGGCTTTCCCCAAGCTACGCTTTCTGGGGGAAGGCTCTCTCACTTTTGAAACAATGGATGACCTGTGTCCGTGGAATAAGGGGTGCTGGCAACTTGAGGCTTCCGCCGAGGGCACAGCCATCAGCCGCACCACGAAGAAGCCGCAACTTACGATGCCCATCAGCACGCTGGCGATGCTGGTCTTTGGTCAAATCAGTGCCACCGAGGCCGCCCGGATGGGCCGGCTGACCGTTGACGACCACAACGCTCTGCCCGTGTGGGACAAAGTGATGCGCGCCAGCTATCGTCCCTTCTGTGCCGACCTGTTCTAGGCAATAAATCAGGGGGAGCAGGTAATTTAGACAGCGCTTAATAAAGACTGGCGGGGTGTCAAGAGGGGCGTAAGCCCATCACAATACAGGGTGTCTAAGAGGGACGGAGCCCCTCTTTCATAACATCCAATCCCCATCCCCTTTCAAGGGGAAGGGGACAAAGGGGATGGGGTTGTTTAAACACTCTCAATTTAAGTGATTGACTGGGTACCTGTTTACAGCCCCTTCTTCTCCGGCTCAATCTTGCGCAGCTTTTCTGCGCTTTCCAGTTGGTCAATATACAGGACACCATTGAGGTGGTCGATTTCATGCTCCAGGGCTTGCGCCAGCAGTTCCTCGGCTTTGATTCTGACCTCTTTGCCGGTGGGGTCGCGCCCTTTAACGGTGACTGTGATGGCGCGCTTAAGCTCGCCAACGTAACCCGGCACGCTGAGGCAACCTTCGTTGACTATCCGTTCCCCATTCTTTTTGACAACCTGGGGATTGATGAGAGCGAAGTCTTCCTTCTCCGGTAGGCCAATGACAATCACGCGGAGCGGAACGCCTACCTGCGGGGCAGCCAGGCCCACCCCGGGGGCGGCGTGCATTGTCTCGCGCATATTCTCTATTAGCTTGTGGATTGAGCCGCCAATTGTCCTGACCCGCTTGGACTTCTGGCGCAGAACCGGGTCGGGCACGACACGAATCGGCAAAACAGCCA